>JBQEBC010000001.1:0-97103 GCA_052106035.1 Leucobacter sp.
TGTCGCGACTCAGGTGTGCCGTGTCAGGTGTGACTTATGTCGTGAACTCAGACACTCTCCAGGGCACAAAGGAAATAGACCCTAACATTCGCATGATTACGCCAATGTTTGGGTCTTTTTATGTTCTCTGACTTTTTATGTTCTCTGACATGAGTATCGATCGAGCAGCCGACTCGGTGTTGACCCGATTCGTCGCCGTGAATTAACTCGGGTATGGTTCGCCTCAAGGGATGAATTATTAATTCAAGGGGATACATGCTTTACGGTGGCCCGCAGCGGTATGCGTACATTTCTGGTGCTGAGAGCGTTTCGAAGCGGCGAACGAGGGCGCCCAAGCGTCTGCTTTCAGCGTTCCTCCTCGCTGCTGCGCTCGTGGTGAGTTCTGTAGCGTTCTCTGGCACCGCTCCAGCGCGGGCAGAAGGGCTACCCGAAGGCGTCACTCCTGCTGGGCAAGCTCTCTTCTGGGTTGATGAGGCGGGAGCAGTCTTCAAGTCTGGTCCGGTGAGCCCGGGCAAAACGTTTTTCGCTGGAAGTAGGTTTCAGAACGCGAGCGAGGCGCCCATCACAGTGACTGGGTTTGAGTCGAATTTTGTCTTCACGATGCACCCTGATCGGCAGGGTGACTTTCCCCTCGATCACTGCATGCAGTTCTTCGAGACGCGAAGCTTTGACGACCGCGAGCGCCAGCAGACGTACCCGATCGTGATCGAACCTGGCGAGACTGCGACACTGTACGACAACATGACTTACCACTACATCTACGGTCCGCCCTCAAACGAATGTCAGCAGGGATCCGTGAGCTTCGGGCATCCACTCTTCGGTTCAGAAGAACCTATTGAGCCGCCTGCCAACGGAGTCGATATCCCAGCAGACGCTCCCACCTCGGGTGTACAGGCACCCACGCCTCCGGTGAAAATAGACACCGGAAAGTAGCTCCGAGGGCTGATTTGTCTCTGGGAAACAAACGGCCCCGAGGAGAGCTAGTAACACTCCAACGGGGCCTAACCAGAAATCGCCTAGGCGAGTAGGTGATATATGGCTATAGGTCAGTCTATCCCTGTTCTGCGGCGTCGAATCGCCGGTGTCGGCGTCGGTGCCGGTGTCATGGGCACCGAAGCATGACACGTGAGAGATGAACCGGCGAGCACTCCTGACCTTTCGGTACACTTGGCGACATGAGTAGCCAATCTGGTGACGAACAGCCTAATCAGCCGCCGCAGAATCCGCCGCACCCTCAGTATGGTCAGCAGCCGTATGGTCAGCCGCAGTATGATCAGCAACCGTATGGTCAGCCTCAACCTGGGCAGCCGGCACAGCAACCACCGCAGCAACCGCAGTATGCTCCGCCGGTGTACGGTCAGGCGCAGCAGCAGGGCGATCCGCGGCTACAACAAGGCGACGCGCAGCAGCCACAACAAGGTCAGTACGCACCGCCTCCCGCGTATGCTCCGCCCGGGTACGCTCCGCCCGAATACGCGCAGCAGCCACCGAAGCCTAAGACCCCGATCTGGCTTGCACTCATCTCGCTGATCCTTGGTATCCTCAGCCTCTTGCTCTGGATCGAGCCATGGCTTGGTGGCACGCTCGCCGTCATCGCTATCGTTGCCGGCATCATTTCGCGCAAGAAGCAGTGGCGTAAGGGGATGGCCCTCGGCGGCATCATCACCGGCGGGGTGGGCATTTTGCTCGTCATCGCATTCCTGGGACTTTATCAATACAGTCAATATCAGGTGGCAGAGCAAGAGAAGCGAAACATAGCTGAGCAGCTGGCCGAGGAAGAACAAGCGAAGGCCGACGAAGAAGCCCGGTATGCGCAGTCAGAAATGGTTGACGAGGCACGAGCGCAAGCCGATTTCGACTCCTATGTTGAGATTGACGCAGCAACGCTAGAGTCGATCGCAGCGGATCCGGCAGCTCATGAGGGCGAAGAGTACGTGCTCAACGCAAGCATGGGTCAAATGCTGATTCACGAGGAGATGTGGGCGGTTGGAATGTGCGCCGTTGCGTTCGATGCTGCTCCAATAGTGGGCGAAACCGACATGCCAATCGAGGGGAGACTGCTCGATCGAGGCGGCGAAGACGAGTGCCCTGTGCTTGAGCGGCTCACCGGCACAACGGGCCACATCCCGTCAATGGGCGCACTGACGACGCAGAACCGTATGTGGGTCGCAGTGGCAGGCCCAATCGAGATGCCCGACGGGGAGATACTGCCGAGGTTCATCCTCATGAAGATGGATGACGCGGAGTAGGTTCCCATCTGGAGTATTGTCGCCGCGGGCCTGATCGGTCTGCTCATCGGGTCGTTTCTGAACGTGGTCGTGAGGCGGGTGCCGCGGGGCGAATCGCTGCTTCCTGGCAGCCACTGCCCGAACTGTGACGCGCCGATCCGCCCGCTGCAGAATGTGCCGGTGATCTCTCGGCTCGTGCTGCACGGCAAATGTGCGAACTGCGGCGAACCGATCAACGCACGCTACCCGCTCATTGAACTTGGCACCGGCGTTGCGTTCGCGCTCGTTACCTGGTGGTTTGTTCGGGCCGTTGGCCTGCCAACCGGAACATCACTTGCGCAGGTGTCGTGGTGGCTCCTGCTTGCCGCGTACCTGTGGTTTGCCGCCGCGAGTATCGCGCTCGCGCTCATCGATATTGATTTTCAGCGCCTGCCGAATCGCATTGTGCTCCCAAGCACCGTTGTGGTGATCGTGCTGCTCAGCCTTGCGGCGATAGTGCAGTTGGACTTGACGAGACTCGTTTCGACGCTCGGGGGAGCCGCCGCGATGTTTGCGCTGTACCTGGTGATCATGCTCGTGTACCCCCAAGGTATTGGTGGCGGAGACGTGAAGCTTGCACCAATGATCGGGGCCGCACTCGGGTATGTCGGCTGGTCAGAGCTGGCAGCGGGAGCATTCGCCGGGTTTGTGCTGGGCGCTCTATGGGCGGTCGCACTCATTGCCCGTCGCGCAGGCAGCCGGAAGACTGGCCTTCCCTTTGGGCCGTTCATGCTGCTTGGTGCTTGGATTGGGCTTGTCGGTGCGATCTACGTTATCCCTGTTCCATAAGCCCCAATGTCTGCGGAGATCAGGTCAATTACGCGCCGTCAGGTGGGTCTGTGAGGAGGCTCACGCGCTCCGCCAGATACTCGGAGAACGCGGGGGCTCCATCGAGCGGTGCTCCCGCGCGCCAGCGCACGCGCAGCTCACCCTCTGCGACCCCGAGCGGGTACTCAGGGCTCAGCTCACGAAGTACATGAGGCTCGAGAAAGATTGGTTGTGCATCAAAGTGCACAGTAGTTCCTGCGGCGTACCCACCAGCGAGCGCTGCAGCTGCAATGTCACGGCGTTCCTCGCGAGAGATTGACTGGTTGCCGCGGTGCAACCTGACCGCGGCACGCGTTGTGTGCCGCGCGGCGTACAGCACGGATTGCTGATGCGTCGATGCACGAGCGTCCCCTGGCATGCGCACCGACTCGGCGCTCAACAGCAACGTGCCGAGGCGCCACACCTCGCCGAGCGGCGTCATCGTCGCGGGGCGCTTCACAAACAGCACCCTCCGTTCGGGTACAAACTCGGCGAGTGCCTCGGGTTGTACACCAGCCTCCCGAAGCTGTCTCTGTGCTGACGTGATCGCTTCGCGTGCCGTGTTCACCAAGTCTTGTTCGCCGTTCCCCACAAGCCCAGTGTATTCAGGTGTGATCCATGTGCTGGTTTGGTCGTATGCTTACCTGGTGCCCCAGACGTTTTCCGCGAGATCTGCCACGATCCGCGCAATGTTGCTCGTCTTGGTGGGCTCAGCTGGCATGCAGATCGGCGCCGCGATATCGCTGACGCTGTTTGCAGACCTCGGCGCAGCCGGAACGAGTGGGTTGCGCCTGCTGATTGCGGGCATCATCATGATCGCGCTCTTCCGCCCCCGCATTCGTGGCAGAGGTCGACGCGAGTGGCTCGGAATCTTGCTATATGGAATCGCGATGGCAGCTATGAACATGCTGCTGTATCAAGCACTCGAACGATTGCCACTCGGAGTCGCGACAACACTCGACTTCCTTGGGCCCTGCATGGTTGCTTTCCTCGCTTCCCGCAGGCTGTGGGAGGGGCTACTGGCAATTGCGGCGTTTATGGGCGTTGCACTGATGGCTGGGTTTGGGGGCCCGTTTGACCCGATTGGGCTCGTCTGGGGCGTGCTCGCTGGTGCGAGTTTTGCCGGTTACACACTCCTGGCGCCCCGCATCGGCCAGTCAGGCGGTGGAATGCAGAGCGTGGCGCTTGCGATTCTCGTCGCTGCGGTCGTCACGATCCCATTCTCAGCCCCCGTGATTTTGATCGCAACGCTGCCACAATGGGGTCTTCTTGTGCTCTCAGCAATCATTGGTACTGCCCTCCCTTTTATGGTCGACACCATCGCGGGTAAACTCACTTCAGCCCGTGTGCTCGGAGTGTTCTTCGCGTTTGACCCCGTGCTCGGCACACTCGTTGGAGCGCTCTTTCTGGGGCAGATTCTTACACCGATCGCACTGATCGGTATCGGGCTTGTGGTGTGTGCTGGAGCGGGTATCGTGTGGTTGGCTGGCAGAAATCGTCTTGCACCAGTGAACCGCCCGGCGAAGTTGCAGAGAGCAGAGGCGTCGCAGATTGCAGAAGCCTCGCAGAGAGCAATGGCGTTGCAGAGGGAAAAGGAGCCGCAGTTGGAAACCGCATCAGAGTCGATCGAGATCGAACGCAAATACGAGGTGCCCACCGACACTGAGGTGCCTGGTGCCGCGGCGTTCGCTGTGGTCGGGATCAGCGCCGGTCGTGCAGCAAAATATGAGCTCCATGCGCGCTACTTCGACACGCCAGACGGGCAACTCGCGCTTCAAGGGCTTGCGATGCGGGTGCGCACGGGTGGATCGGACGCGGGGTGGCACCTCAAGGAGAAAGGTGCTGCGGGAACGCGTGAACTGCACTGGGCCATGAGCTCGGAAATGCCAGCGGGCCTCGAACACGAGCTTAGGTCTCGCATTGGCGATGGCGTCGACGACATAGCTCCGCTCGCAGAGCTGCGCACCGAGCGCCGCGTCATACGCCTCGGCGACGCAGACGGTACCGAAGTGATTGAACTTGCAGACGATCGAGTGATTGCTACCGATCTGCGTGGCACTCATGCTGCTGGTGGCAGCGGTGGTGTGAAACGTGCGTGGCGGGAGTGGGAGGCAGAACTTATTTCGGGTGCCGATGCGGGCTGGCTCGACGTTGCAGAGGGCGTCTTGAGCGCTGCCGGTGCAGTAGCTTCCTTGAGCAGTGCAAAGATTGCCCGGGCAACGGGCAGTCTTGTCGCGCTTGCCCAGGCGCACGATGCGAGCGCCGAGGTGTTAGCGCAGTTGCAGGAGATGGACAGGAATGACCTTGAAGCGGCGCGTAGGCTGATCTTATGAGTAAGTCATCCGGGCCCAAAAAATCCGGCAACAACAAGGGCGACCAGCCAACTCCCGAGGCCAGGCGCAAACAGATTTTTCTTGGTCTCGCAATTGGTGCCGTCATCGGGGTGGGCCTCAGCTTGCTCACTCAATTCTGGCTTTGGCTACCGGCCGGCCTCGCACTCGGGCTTGCAACTGGTGCGATTATGAAACCGCCCGCTGAGTAGTCGCGGACATAGACTCAGAAATCAGCGTGGGATTCAACGACGAGGACCAACACCATGGAACAAACAGTATTTGAGACACACAAACCAGCTGCAAGCATCGTCGAACATTCGCTCGCAGAAACAAAGCTCGGAGTCTTCTGGCTCGACGATATTGCAGAGAGCGCCGCGAGATACCCCGCGCTCTCCGGGAATCAGCGCGTCGATGACGCAGTTGTCGGCGGCGGATATGCAGGGCTGTGGACCGCGATCAAGCTGAAGACCGAGCACCCAGAGCGACGCGTCATGCTGCTCGAATCCGTGCGGATCGGCTGGGCAGCCTCAGGCCGTAACGGAGGCTTTTGTGAAGCAAGCATCACTCACGGCGAACCAAACGCTGAGGCACGCTGGCCAGATGAGACCGGCACACTTCGCCGCCTCGGGCACGAGAACCTTGACGCCATCGAGCAGTTCATCAATGAGCATCAGCTCGACGTAGATTTTGAGCGCACCGGCCAGCTTTCAGTTGCGAACAACCCGCACCAGGTTGATTGGGTGGGGGAGAGCGGAGACCCCGAGGTCGTTACCCTCGATGCAGACGAGGTACGCAGGCGCGTGAACTCGCCGACGTTTCTTGCGGGTGAGTTCGCTGCGAAAGAGAACGCGAACCTGCACCCGGCAAAACTCGTGGCCGAACTCGCGCGGCACGCAGCGAAGATCGGCGTTGAGATCCACGAAGGAACGCCAGTGGATCGCCTCGACGGCTCGGCAGACGCGCCGATCCGCCTCGTTACCGCAAATGGTGACATTACCGCCGACCGCGTAGCGCTGTGCACCAACGTGTTCCCGTCGCTGCTCAAGCGATACCGCTTTCACACTGTGCCGGTATATGACTACGTGCTCATGACCGAGCCATTGAATGACGAGCAACTCGCATCGATCGGCTGGGACGGGCGTGAAGGCCTTGCTGACATGGCGAACCAGTTCCATTACTCCAGGCTCACAAGTGATAACCGCATTCTCTGGGGCGGATACGACGCGGTGTACCACGTGGGTGGACGCATCAAATGTGAATACGAAGACCGCATGGAAAGCCATCGCAGGCTCGCGAGCCACTTCTTCACGACGTTCCCGCAGCTCGCGGGGCTGAAGTTTACGCACCGCTGGGCGGGGGTCATCGACACGTCCACCAGGTTCTGCGCGTTCTTTGGTCAGGCGTACGGCGGTCGGGTGCAGTATGTTTCGGGGTTCACGGGTCTCGGGGTTGGCGCGACGCACTTCGCAGCTGATGTGATTGTCGACCGGCTGGAAGGGCGCACCACAGAACGCACCGAACTTGAAATGGTGCGTGATGTGCCGCTTCCATTCCCGCCCGAGCCCGCCGCCTCTATCGGAATCAACCTCACCCGATGGTCGCTTGACCGGGCCGACCACAACGGGGGCAAGCGCAACGTACTACTCAAAACCCTTGACGCCCTCGGTTTAGGCTTCGACTCGTGAACGCTGCAGAAGGCCCACTGCTTCCCGACGGCGCAAACCGAGCCGTGCGCTCAACTGAGCTTGAGATCGACCTTGCGGAGGTGCCTGCAGAAGAAACCCTGGCAGGCACCCCAGTACAGGGATTTGTCGAGCTCGGGCAGATCGGTGACGCTTCGCTCGGGATATGGGAATTGCGCGGCGGCACTGTTACTGACACAGAAGTTGACGAGTGCTTCGTTGTGCTCTCTGGCAGCGCGGTGATCACCCTGCTCGACGAGCAAGACGAGAATGGTGTACCGCGAGTGGTCGAAGTTCATCCTGGTGATGTCATGCGGTTGACCGCCGGCTCGCGCACGAAATGGGCCGTCACGGACCACATTCGGAAGGTCTACATCTCAGCAGACTCGTGATCTCAGCGGACTCGTGATCTCAGTGCGCTCGTGACACTGAGAAGCGCAATCATGCTGCTGTGAAGCTTCTGAGATACCACTCAGCCCAGTAGGATGTTTTGCGGTGCGCGGAACGGTCCGCGCTCGGGAGGAGAACACCCATGGCGCTACCTTGGAAGCTGCACGGAGACGGCAAGACCGTCGCACCAGATGCGATTGTGCTCCCGGAGGAGCGTCTCGGTTGGGCAAAGACCATAGGATTTGGCGCTCAGCACGTCGTAGCCATGTTCGGCGCGACCTTTCTCGTTCCGCTCATCACGGGCTTCCCGCCCACGGCGACCCTGTTCTTCTCGGGCCTCGGCACGATCCTCTTCCTGCTGATGACGGGCAACCGACTGCCGAGCTACCTTGGCTCATCGTTTGCGTTCCTCGCACCGATCGCAGTCGCAACCGCAGGCTTCGAATACGGTGATGTCGCTGGCCTCGCCCGGGCTTCGTTCGCCATCATCGTGATGGGTGTGCTGCTCGCGATTGTCGGCATCATTGTGCAGAAGTTCGGTATTGGGTGGGTGAACGCGCTCATGCCTCCAGTGGTGATGGGCGCGATCGTTGCGCTCATCGGGTTTAATCTTGCGCCGGCAGTGAAGAACAATTGGTTTGGCGACCTTGCGAACAACCCAGACGCTGACCCGACCCTGCACTCAACCGCAGCGCTCATTACGATCGGCTCGATCCTGCTCATCACCGTGCTCTTCCGAGGTCTCATCGGGCGCCTCTCGATCGTGCTCGGCATGGTCGTGGGGTACATCGCTGCAACGCTTATGGGCATCGTCGATTTCAGTGCGGTGCAGTCATCCAAGTGGATCGGGCTCCCTGACTTCCACCTTCCCGCGAACCCGTTCGATGACCCGGCACTCTGGGGCATTCTCCCCGCATTCTTGCCAGTTGTGCTCGTGCTCATCGCTGAAAATGTCGGCCACGTGAAGAGCGTTGGTCTCATGATCGACCGCGACCTCGACCCGGTGACGGGCCGCGCGCTCCTCGCAGACGGTGTGTCAACGATGCTCGCAGGTTTTGGCGGCGGCTCAGCAACGACCACGTACGGCGAGAACATCGGAGTGATGGCTGCGACTCGTGTGTATTCAACTGCCGCATACTGGGTTGCGGGCATCATCGCGATGCTTCTTGGGTTCTCTCCGAAGGTCGGCGCGATCATTTTCTCGGTACCGGCCGGCGTGCTTGGCGGCGTCACTGTTGCTCTGTACGGTCTCATCGGGCTTATTGGTGTGAAGATCTGGATCGATAACAAGGTCGACTTCTCGAAACCCATCAACCAGTTCACCGCAGCCATTGCGCTCATTGTGGGGATCGCCGACTTTGGGATGCAGCTTGGTGACGTGGTGTTCAACGGTATTGCGCTCGGCACGATCGCCGCAATCATCGTGTATCACCTCATGCGATTGGTCTCGCGTGCAAGGGGTGGCGAGGTTGATGTGGCCGACCCGGTGGTGACAGGTGGCAAACTCGCGAAAACATCCGCGGAAGAAACACCGTAGCCGTTCCGTGTTTTTCCGTGATCTCGGCTTAGGGTTGCGGTGTGTGGAGTGTGGATCGACGTAGGCGTTCCGAATCTAAAGGAAACGCCGTAGAGACACCGGAGGTCGCAGAGGCGACCAGGCCGGCGGGTCAGAGCGCGCCCGAATCATCGTTCTCCGGGGCGAAGTTCACCGAAAAAATCGCTGTGGATCATCACGCGGTGGAGCTCGGTGGCCCAGTGTCTGTCGTCGAAGCATTCGCTGACGAACACGCAGCCTGGCGCAAAGAAGTGGCGGGCATTGGCGGACGAAACCCGCTTCTGTTCTTTGAAGACCATCCCGCGAATCGCATCGAGCTCTCATCGACGCACCCAGGTGGCCTTCCGCAGTTCATCTCTGGAAACAAGATCTTGCTTTCGGCACTCATTCGCGATGATCTCGCATTGCGTCATGCACGCGCAGCGGCTGCGCGAGTGACCGACAAAGCCAACGAGATGCGCGCCGTGCGCGGGGTCGAAACTGTCAACCTCGCGGTTGGGCTCGCCAAATGGACCTTTGAGGGCGACGAATTCTCGGCACCGGTACTGCTGCGGCCGCTCGCGATCCGCCGCTACGGTCGAGATTTCGAGTTAAAGCTCAAAAAATACCCCGTCGTGAACTCGGAACTCATTCGGGTGCTGCGCGAGCAGCTCGGCATCACCATCGATGCGCGGTCGTTGATTGAGCTCTCGCAGTCTGAGGGCGTCTTCAAGCCGCAACCAGTTATTGATCGCCTGCGTCAAATGGTCGCGGGTGTTCCCGAGTTCGTGGTGCAGCCTCGTCTCGTTGTCTCGTCGTTCCACAATGTGTCTCAGCGTATGATCACCGATGCGGTACGACTGGACACCCCGATTTTGAACGCAGTGTGCGGGAGTGAACCTGCGAAGCGAGCACTCGCTGATGGGTACCGACCGGTGAGCCCGGTCTCGCCGGATCGCGTCTCGCCCGAGACCGATCGCTGCCTCTACGACTCTGATCCCGAACAAGACGATGTGCTCGCGCAGATCGACGCGGGGCAATCGCTCGTCGTGCACCAGCTTCCCGGCACCGGTGGCACACAGACGGTCGTGAATGCGATTGGCAACCTTGTTCGCACGGGCAAGCGGGTACTCGTGGTCTCGCCGCGCCGATCCACCATTGACGGGATCACGCACAGACTGACACGCGTTGGGCTGCCCGGCCTGGCCGTGACTCCGAGGCGGTTGCGCCGAAACCTCGTCGAGGGCATTAGCCGAAACGAGAATGCGTCGGCGGAGCATATGCGAGACGTCGATGAAGCACTCGTGCGCCTGCGGAGTGTGCTGCTTGATTATCGTGATGCCCTCGCCGCTTCAGACGAACGGTTTGGGGTCGCGCCTCTCGAAGCGTTGCGTCAGCTCGCCCACCTCTCGCAGGGTGAAAACCCACCCTCAACGACCGTGCGGCTGGATGATCAGGCCTTAGGTCAGCTCACGATTGATCGGTCATCAGTTGCTGATGACCTCACTGAGGCGGCACGGCTCGGTCAGTTCCAATACGGGCCAGAAGACTCACCCTGGTATGGCGTCGACTTCGGAACCACTGAGGAAGCACGCGCGGCATACCGCGTCGCCGTCGACCTCGCAGAATCGCAACTGCCGAGACTGATCTCAAAAGCCAACGAAGTCATCGAACAAACATCGATGCGACCCTACGAGACTATCTCTGAGCTTGGTGTCTTCCTCCGGCTGCTTATGGGCGTTCGCGACACCCTCGATCGGTTCACGCCAGAGGTCTACGACCGTTCGCTCACCGAGGTTATCGCGGCTCACGCGCCCAGGGGCAGCGACGACATGTCGCCGGCCAACAAGCGGCGCCTCAAGAAGCTTGCGCGTGAGTACGTGCGCCCCGGTGTCAGCATCACAGATATGTACTCGCGGCTCATGCAGATTCAGCAGCAGCGCGTGCTCTGGCAGCGGTACACAACGGTCGTTGGCGCGCGGCCAGAAGTGCCGCTCGGCATTGCCGACGTCGTCGTTGCGTTCCAGTCGGCGTACCAAGATCTCGACAAGCTCGATAGCGTGCTCGAAACGACGCATGATGCAGACCGGCTCAAGAACCTGAGTCTGCAAGACCTCGCTTCGCGCATTTCTGAGCTCGCGAAGGAATCTGAAGTCCTGCAGAACATTCAGGAGCGCACAACGATCGTTGAGCGACTGCGCAGCGCGAGGCTCGGCCCGCTACTTGATGACCTGTCAGCCCGCCATATTCCGGCGGATCAGGTCGCTTCGGAACTCGAACTCGCCTGGTGGCAGTCTGCGCTTGAGCGCATGCTGCAGACGAATCCTGCACTCCTCAGCGCGAACACCGGCGTCATCGAGCGACTTGAAGCCGATTTCCGACTGGTAGACGACGCGCACGCCGGCGCAAATGGAACGCTGCTTGCGGCAAAACTTGCAGACATCTGGCGCATCGCGGTGCTCGATAACAAGCAGGAAGCGCTCGCACTCCGCGGTTCCCTTCGTAGTGGGTACGTGACCATTGCTGCGCTCGCGCAAGACGCTCCGACGCTGTTTGGGGCGCTCGCCCCGGTGCTTGCGATGTCGCCGTATGAGGTGCCGCAAATACCTGACTCGCTGCGATTCGACGCCGTGATTCTTGTCGATGCTGGCGCGACGACGCTCGCTGAAAACCTCGGCGCGATTCGTCGTGCGGAGCAGATTGTGGTCTTTGGTGACGACACCACACAGACCCCAACGCCGTTCGAGATTTCAGTGCGCGCTCCGGAAGACGGAGATGCGCCACATGAAGCGAGTGGTCTGAAATCAGCATTCGCTGAGCTGAGCGAGGTGCTGCCAACGCTGAAACTCACGCGCAGCTACCGCGCTGGCGGGGAAGACCTCACAAACCTGGTGAACTCACGGTTCTACAACGGCGAGATCAACTCACTGCCGTGGGCAGGAAGCTTCCTGGGGCACTCGAGCCTCACGTACGATTTTGTGACCACGGGCCAGGGCCTGCCTGATCAGCAAACCGGTGCGGTAGAGAGCACCGATGCCGAGGTGGATCGGGTCGTGCAGATGGTGCTGCAACACGCAGATGAGCGTCCCAATGAGTCGCTCATGGTCATCACGGCGAGCGAGAAACACGCCGTGCGGGTGTACCAGTCGGTGTTGCAGGTCTTCTCGAAGTTCCCGCAATACCGTGAGTTCTTGCTTGGTGAACGCGCCGAACCATTTGCCGTACTCACGCTCGAACAGGCAACCGCGCAGAGCCGTGACCGCGTGATCTTCTCGATTGGGTACGGCCGTACCCCGCACGGAAGGGTGCTCTCAAACTTTGGCGCACTCGGTCGTCCGGGTGGAGAACACCTCCTCGCCGTGGCAATGACCCGAGCCCGCCGCGCGATGACCATCGTGAGTTGCTTTAAGCCAGAAGACCTCGACTCATCAAGGCTGCGATACGGCGTTGTCGAACTTGCGGAACTTCTCGCATTCGAGCATCCAGAGCCCGAAGCGCTTTCGTTGCCTGCAGAGCCAGACCCACTCGTGAGTGAGTTCGCCGAACGACTCCAGGAACTCGGTATGACTGTGGCGCTTGATTACCGTGGTGCGATTCCCATTGCTGCTTCCTTCGGCGAACGCGCAATCGCAATCGATATCGATCTCGGTACCGCGGTCGAAGACGGCACGAGTCTTCGTGACGCGTTGCGCTTGCGACCATCAGTGCTGCGCCGACTGGGCTGGCATTACCACCGTGTGCAGAGCTTCGATCTTTTCGCAGACCCCGATGGCGTAGCTGATCGTATTGCTCGCGTGCTCGGTGTCACCGATCAGGCGGCCGCGGCTCAAGCTGAAGTATGAGTGAAGCTGTCGGTCGTGACGATAGTGCGGGCGGTGCTGTCCGGCGACCACGAAGGGCCCAGCGACCCGCGCCCGAGGGCGTTGACCCGCACCCATCTGACCACGCGCTGACGTCGCGCGCGAGTGAAGACAAGCCCGAGGCCTGGGGAGAAGCGTCAAAAAGACGTGCCAAACCAGGCGGTGCGACGGGCGAGAACGACGACCGCCTCAAACAAGACAAACCCCCGCACTGGGGCTAAGTGTTAGCTCGCGGAGCTCGAAGAGGAAGACGTTGACTTCGACTGCGTTGACTTCGACGGCGCTGATTTCGACGGCGCTGACTTCGAAGATGACGACTCGGATGAAGACGATTCAGACGAAGAGGATGGGGCGCCCGACGACTTTGAATCGTTGCGGTAAAATCCAGAGCCCTTGAAGCTCACGCCGAGCGAACCAAACACCTTGCGCAGTGTTCCATCGCACTCTGGGCACGCAGTGAGTGCTGAATCAGTGAACGACTGGTAGATGTCAAAGCTGTGCCCACAATCGGCGCAACGGTAAGCATAGGTAGGCACAATCTATGAGCTTAGCCGAAGGAAATGGTGTGAAGCTCTGTAACCGCCCCATCCACAGATACATCGTGTGATTCTGTCGGAAGCGAGTCGAAGATCTCGTCAGCGAATACGACGGCGTAGACGAGTCGACGCGCACCCGATCGGGGCGTACGAATCGCCCTGAGCGCACGATCAAAGTACCCACGGCCCCAGCCGAGCCGGGTCCCCGAGCGGTCAACTGCGGCAGCCGGAGCGAAGATGAGGTCAGCAGAATCGAGTACGAGCGCCTCTCCGGTTGGCTCTGGAATACCGAACGCGCCGGGGACGAGCGGATCGTTGCTCTGCAACGCCCATTCGAGTGTTCCGTCTTGGAGGGAACGGGGGAGGAGAACCTCGATGCCATACTCACGTGCCCACGCCAGAAATCCCGACGTGTCGGGTTCTGTGCCGACGCTCACAAAACAGCTCACGCGCTTTGCCTCAGTCTGGGTGACGATTGATATGAGTTGCGTGGTGAATAGCTCCGTGAGGCTCCGTTTGTCGAAGCTAGCGCGACTCGTTGCCTGCTCTGCGCCCGTGAGACGTTGCGCGCGCTCCGCACGCTGCGCCTTCACTCGGGCACGCACGATCTGCTTCTGATCCATGCTTTCACTGTACGGCGCTTGTACTGTAACGGCCTTCACTCACGGGATGACATCTTAAGAGTTTCCCGATGACATCACACGAGTTTCGCAGTGCAGCTGCGGTGCGTAGCGAGGGATAAGCATCCGCCCGGTAAGGTATTTCCCATGAGTAACAACCAATCGCGTGTGGTGAAAGCAGTGATTCCAGCAGCAGGCCTTGGAACCCGCTTCCTGCCCGCGACGAAGGCCATGCCGAAAGAAATGTTGCCAATTGTTGATAAGCCAGCAATTCAGTATGTCGTCGAAGAGGCGGCCCACGCCGGCCTCGACGATGTGCTCATCATTACGGGGCGCAACAAAGACAATCTCGTAAACCATTTCGATGGTGTTCCCGAGCTCGAATACACACTGCAGCGCAAGGGTGACGAGGGCAAGCTCGGTAAGGTCCATGAAGCGAGTGAGATCGCCGAAGTGCACTTCCTGCGTCAAGGGCAGCCACTCGGTCTCGGCCACGCCGTGGGGCGCGCCCGCCAACACGTCGGCAACGAATCATTTGCGGTGCTGCTCGGCGATGACCTCATCGATGCTCGCGACTCGCTACTTACCCGCATGGTTGAGGTGCACGACACCCGAGAGGTGACCGTCGTGGCGCTCATGGAGGTACCACCTGAGTCGATCCACCTGTACGGATGCGCCGCGGTCGAGGCGACCGATGAAGATGACGTCGTGCGAATCACGGCGCTCGTTGAGAAGCCCAGCCGAGAAGAGGCCCCGTCGAACCTTGCAGTCATCGGACGCTATGTGTTGCGTCCCGAGATTTTCGACATCATCGACGATCTCGAGCCGGGCCGCGGCGGGGAATACCAACTCACCGACGCGCTCAACGTACTCGCATCCGGCCGAGGTGAGGCTCCGGTCTTTGGCGTCGTATTCCGCGGCCGTCGCTACGATACCGGCGATCGCGCCGACTGGATCAAAGCGAACGTGCTCCTTGGCGTCGATCACGACGAGCTCGGAGAAGAGATCCGCGACTGGATCATCGGCTTCGCCGATACGCTCCGCGCAAGCTAGTCGGTAGTTCGTGTTCGGCCCAATTCGCGGAGAACTTCCGAGCTCGCTCGGCTCGGGGCGCGTCGGGATCCGCGTGATCCACCGGCGCGATGCTCGAACACTTGAACGTTTGTTGCGCGACAACCGCGCCTGGCTTGGCCCGTGGGAAGCAACGCACCCCGGTGGGCTCAGCGCAACCCCCGGACACGTCTCTTTGAAACCTGCGATTAAGCGGCTCCGCGCACAATATCAAGAGGGTAGAGGCGTGCCATTCGTCGTGACCTACGACGATGAGGTCGTCGGCCAGCTCAGCGCCTCTGACCTCAGCCAGGGTGCGCTCTGGTCGGGAAGCATCGGGTACTGGATCGCGTCTGAGCATGCGGGTAGGGGCATCACACCGATTGCTGTCGCGCTCGCAATTGACTACCTGTTTGCGACTGTCGGGCTGCACCGGGTCGAGATCTGTGTGCGCCCAGAGAACGCTGCTTCGCTTCGCATTGTCGAGAAGCTTGGGCTTCGATACGAAGGCAGACGGCTGCGTTACATCCATATCGATGGCGGGTGGCGAGACCACGAAAGCTTCGCGATTACTCGCGAGGAAGTTTCGGGGAGCATGCTCGCGCGGCTTGACGGGATTCACGAGGGCTTCATCGGTTCGAAGTAGTCAGGCTCCTAGTCCGGCCCTGCCATTCTCGGCGCGCCGGGGGTGTGGTTTCGTGAGTGGATCGTTACAGTTAGCCACATGGGTAGCGGAGGTCTTGGCGGCGGAGTGATGTTTCTTGCCATCGCTCTGCTCTGGGGTGCCGTGCTCGTGCCAGCGTGGTTTCGTCGACGTGAGTTTAACGTCGCTGAACGGAATGCGCTTCGTTTGCAGCGCACACTGCGTGTGCTCGCTGAAACAGCTGAGCTGCCGGACGAGGTGCGCATACAGGCCACTGCCCGTGAAGCGCTCGCTCACGAACGGATGCTGCGTACCACCCAGAAACGTGAAGAAGCAGAGCGGGAGGCCGAACTCGCGGCGGCTCGCTCTGAGCAAGTGCGTGCCGAGATCCGTGCGCAACAGATGCAGAGAAAGCAGGTAGCCATGAACCGGGCAGCGAAGCTGCACAAGCCAATCGTTCGGAGAATGCGATCACTCGCAGCGCTCATTGGACTACTTGGTTTCGTAGGCGCGCTCATGGGTGCAGGCATGATGATTGCGGGGATCGGGCCCGCCGTTCTACTGTGGTCGCTGCTGGCATTCACCGTTGGATTTGGCACGCTCGTCCTCATCGCACCCGGGCGCGCAAAGCTCGAGCCCATCGCGGCCGAGCAGGAGGTGCTCGCCGAAGCGCCAATGGCCGCCACCTCCTCCACAGACGAGGAGAGGGGCGAACGCGAAGACTCCGTGCTCGCACATCAGCACGCTCAGCAGTCGGCTGCCCAGCGCATTCAGCGTGCTCGCACACTCGCACGTTCACGCGAGATTCGCGCAGCTGCACCGCGTGAGAACCAGCATGACTCAATACTGCTCCGCGAAGTTCGTGAACAAGCTGCCCGTGCACACCAGGACGCTGCCGCAGCGACGGCGACGGCGTCGGCAGCCAAGCCGGTATCGGTGTCACATCAGGCACGGTCATCGAAGCCAGCGGCACCAGCGACACCCACTACAGCCGCACCCACACCAGCCACACCCACACCAGCGGCGGTCCCTGGCGGATTCAGCCAGCTTGGTGTTGTGGGAGACACGAGCGAGGGCATGCCTGATCTTGATCAGGTCATGCGCCGCCGCCGCACTGCGGGTTAATTACGCAGCAGGCAGATCCACACGGAATGTGGCCCCGCCACCCGGTGTTTCGTCGACGCTCACTCGTCCGCCGTGCGCTTCGACAATAGATTGCACGATAGCAAGCCCGAGACCCGATCCACCTGTCTCGCGGTTACGTGAACTATCTGCGCGCCAGAAGCGACCGAAGATCTTCTCACGAAGCTGCTCAGGTACTCCTGCTCCGTGATCTACAATTTCGAAGCTCACCATGGGCTTTTCTGAGGGAGCGGAACCAGGCTGCTGGGTGCCAGGTTCTGTTGCCTCGTCAGGAGTAGCAGGTGATGACACGACGATCTCGATCGGTCCACCTTCTGGTGTGTGCTGCATCGCGTTACCAATGAGGTTGGTCATGAGCTGGCGTACCTTGTGTTCGTCGCCGAGCACGAGTGGATCGCCGGGGGCAGCATGCACCGTAACTTCGCGTTCGGGTGCGCCAGCACGTGCGTCAAGGGCGGCGTCATGCGCAAATTGGTTGATCGGCAGGGGAGCGAGCACGAGCGGTCGCCGCTCATCGAGGCGCGCAAGTGCGAGAAGATCCTCAACTAGCGACGTCATACGAATTGCTTCTTTCTCGATGCGCCCCATTGCCTGGCCCACCTGATCCTCATCGGGGAGGGCGCCCATGCGGTACAACTCCGCGTAGCCGCGAACGGAGACGAGGGGCGTGCGGAGTTCGTGCCCGGCATCTCCAACGAACCGCCGCATGCGGTCGATGGTTCGCTCGCGATCCTCCAGTGACCCATCGAGGCGGTTCAACATGATGTTCAGCGACTCACCCAGATGGCCGACCTCAGTGTGTGGGCTCGCCACCAGGATTCGTTTGGAGAAGTCTCCGCGCGAAATTTCGAGTGCCGTCTTTTCAACCTCGGCGAGGGGCAGCAACGTGGTGGTGATGAGAATGCGCGTGAGGGCGGCGCCGAGCAGTATGACCGCAATGCCGAAACCAGTGAAGACGATGACGTATTGCGCGACCATCTGATTAATGCGTGTGGTCGATTCGGCAATAAGGAGCACGCCTTGCGGGGTCCCATCGACATAAATCGGGATCGTAACCCCGCGCCAACGGGTGCCTCCTGAACTCGGTAACTCGACAAGCGTGTTTTGGTTCTCGCTCACCCAGTCGAGCGTGATGGTTGATTCGGGAACGATCGGTAGTGACGTGTTCTTGCGGTCACGAGCATTATCAAACCGCACATTGCCGCTCGGATCGAGCATGGCGACGTAGTACTGGCTGCTGGCCGTCACAATATCGTCTTGCGTAATCCGGTTCGTGTCGGCCTGTGGTGCGAGCACGCGTGCGGGATCGCTGCGAAGCTGGAGCAGCGCAGTGTTTTGCTGATTGATCAGCATCGGGCGCAGCACCGAGAAGGTGCCGACGCCTGCCACGATGAGTCCGAGGAACAGGATGAACACCGTAACAATGGTGATCTTGGTGCGGAGCGATACGTCCGCCCACCGTTCCCCGAGATCGTTCTTCTGAATCACTGGTTTGACGTTACTGGTTGAGTTCAGCCTTGAGCATGTACCCGAACCCGCGCTTCGTCTGGATGAGCGACTCTTCGGTCAGTGGATCGAGTTTCCTGCGGAGATACGAAATGTAAGACTCAACGATGCCTGCGTCACCGTTGAAATCGTATTCCCACACATGGTCGAGAATCTGTGACTTGGAAAGTACACGGTTCGCGTTCTGCATGAGGTATCGCAACAGCTTGAACTCGGTCGGAGAGAGCTCGACTGAGGTGCCTGCCACAGTAACCTCGTGGGTGTCTTGATCGAGTGCGATGGGGCCAACCTCAAGCATCGATTCTTCATCTTCTTGAATCGTGCGGCGCAGCACTGCATTGATGCGGGCGACAATTTCATCGAGACTGAATGGCTTGGTGACGTAGTCGTCACCGCCCACATTGAGTCCCTCGATTTTGTCCTCGGTGTCGTCTTTTGCGGTGAGGAAGATGATAGGGGCGGTGTACCCGGCAGAACGAAGTCGCTTCGTGACGCTGAAGCCATTCATGTCTGGCAGCATGACATCGAGGATGATGAGATCAGGCTCTTCCTCAAGTACGGCTGAGATGGTTTGCGCGCCGTTTCCGACCGCGCGTACGCCGAAGCCAGCGAACCGGAGGCTCGTAGTGAGGAGCTCCCGAATGTTCGGCTCGTCGTCGACGATGAGGATTCTTGGTCCTTTTCGCTGAGTATTCATGTTCACAGTCTCTGATGATTTGCTATGAACCTGCTGAATGCTGGCGGGGAGTCTTGAGACTCACGCCAAATGTTCGCGTTGCGTGGAGAACCATTCGCGGAGAGCTTCGCGCCCGTTGAGCCCAAGCTTCGCGTACACGTGAGCGAGGTGCGTCTCCACCGTACGGGCCGACAAATACAGTCGCTCGGCGACATGTTTTGACGGGTACCCGAGGGACGTAAAGAGGGCGATCTCGCGCTCGCGTCCGGTGAGTTCGCTGGTGGGTGGGAACGGTAACCACACACCGAGCTCAGACAGGAGTCGCTCCTCTGGTTCCACCCCCACGTCGGTGCGCGTCAACACCTGCACGTGTGCAAGCAGTGCCTCCCCAATTGGGGAATCGATGAGGCCGGCGAGCAACTCTGCTCGCTCCAACAACGCCGGGTCTGGCCTCGAAAGTTCGTGTGCGGCAATATCGAGTGCCTCGAGCTCAATGAGCGCTAAGTTCTCAGTGCGAGCCCACGCGGCAAGTTCAAAGGCGCGGGTAACTAACTTCGTGTCGCGTAGCCAATGCCGAGTCCGCAGCGTAAGAATCTGCACAATGCCGTTGAGCGCAAGTGAGAGTCCCGGTGTAGTTCGTTCTGTTTCGTAGAGCGCCTGCTTTGCGCCCTCAGCGTCGCCGAGCACTGCGCGTGACAGCGCCGCGACCGCCTGCAACACTTCGTATATTCCGAACGGGTCATGTTCAGAAAGGGTTCCGAGCGTGCGCTTGGAGAGTTCCGCTGCGTCAGACCATCGACCGTCTTGGACTGAAATCAATGACATTGCAAGGTCGATGAGCCCTGATTGAGAGTACGCGGATGCGTGGTCAAGTCTGCCTGCGGGTGGGAGCGACTCGAGCACCCGCTTTGCGGCGCCGGCCGTACCTCGGGCCCAATGTGCAAGGAAAATGGCGAGTGTTTCGAGTCCTCCAGATGCGGCAGGAGGGAGATCATGCAGCAAAGAAAGCTGTCGCGTGGTAGTCGCTATCTCGAGCGCCTGCTTAAACGACCCGCGTTGTATGTGAATGAATGCCTCAAACACCTGGGCGGGGAGCGTGAGGAACTCGGCCTCGAGATCGCGGTTTGCTGGAAACGCTTCGCGCGCTTCGAATGCCGCACCAAGCTGGCCGTTCACCGCGAGCAGACGCACACGGTGAGCCTGTGCGACATAGGTAATGTCTATTCCCTCCGACCGCCAGCGCTGTTCCTCGTCTAATATCTGGGCAAGCGAACCTGAAACATCGCCTAAGCGCATGGCGTGCAGATATGCAGCGGTGAGCCTCAGTTCCAACTGCGTTGTCGCAGACACGTGGGGCAGGCGGTCATCGGCCGCGAGCAGGTTTTCGAGCTCCTCCACCGCGTCGCGCAGTGCTTGGTGCTCGCCCAGAAAGTGGGCAATCTCGCAGGCTCGTAGAATCGCATCGGCCGATCGCTGTGGATCCTCGTGAGGGATCGCGGTGAGCGCGAGCGAAAGCACGAAATGCAGGTCTGTTGACCGTGCGCTTTCGCGGAGTGCCTGCCAGACCCAGTCAATGGGTACACGCCGACCGCTATCAATTCCAAACCGTACGAGCCGCAGTCGACCCGTGGCCAAAAATGTGGTGGAAATGTCCTCGGCATTCAGCGCATCGAAACACAAAGCGGCAAGATGTGCGCGTCGCACAGGAGAAATCTTTGCCCGAATCGCGTCACCCGTGATCGGAAGTCTCGTTGCAAGCATGGTGTTGCCGCGCGCATCGGATTGGACCGCGAGAATTTGCCGGGACAGCAATGAAGTGACGGTATTTGAGTCGAGCAAGCGCAAAAGTTGTGGCTCTGAGATGCTCGACGCATACGCAACGAGCTCCAGGTTTGCGTACTCCGCAGGGGTGAGCGTTCCGAGATGGGTGATGAAATCTTGGGAGGGCGCATCGTCGCGTACTTCTACCCACGCGTAGCGATCCGCCCGCTGTACGACGCCAAGTTTCTCAGCAGCGAGCGCAATCGTGATGAGCGCGTGAGCGTTGCCGCGGGTCGCTGTATGCCATCGCTGCAGACATCCGTCGGTGATTCGATCTACACCAAACAGATTGGAGAGAAGGTCATTACTTTCTTTGAGCGACAATGGTGAAACACCGAACTGCCGAACATCGGGGTTTCGGGCGAGGCGATCTGCGCCGCCGCTGAGTTCGTGGGCAGTGCACACGATTCGCAACTTTCCGCTGCGCACCAGGTGCTCGAGCACCGAAGCATCATCGTGCGAATACTTGTCGATGCCGAGTGCAACGATAACGAGTGCAGCGAGCGTGTGCCGTTTGCTGAGCAGCTCGATGATTCGGTCGCTTTCGTTCCGTGCATGTTCTGCTCCGACACTGGGATCAAGGTGTGCCAGTTCCGCGAACGACTCGAGCACGATGCGATCCACTTGGTGTCCTGCTGCCTGCGCATACGCCGATGCAGCTGCCTGCGCGATGTAGGACTTCCCAGACCCAGCTTCCCCGGTGAGCACGACACAGGAGCCCGCTGGAGTCAGCGCAGCCTTGATGCGCTGCACGCGTTTGCTCGCTGTCTGTTCAAACACCAGACGTGGTGTCGGTGCTTCGGCCAGAGTATTTGGCGTCGCCGAATCGCCCCAAATTTTATCCATTTTCAGTTACCCCCGCCGTAAGCATGCGCCCGAAATGGGAAATTCACAAGGCCTACGTAGTTATTACACGCTGTCCGGCCGAGAATTACGTAGTTCTTCCTGATCTTTTGTCTCGTACCAGCTCCTAACGTGGCCAATGACACGAGGGAGTGAGGCCACCATGGGAATATGGCGGGCGTCGAATCACCGGGGGGCGGGTCTACTAACGACTCGACGGGTGAGTTCACACGCAAATAAGAAAATGCGCGGGGGATGGGCGATACGCCAAACAGTGGCAATCGCATCGAGCGTTGCGCTTGTCATGATTGGTACGACGCCAGCGATGGCCGAGGGGGAGACCGCGCCCGAAGGCGCGGGAGTGCAAAGCGCTGAGCAAGCTGCTACTCCAGCTCCAGCTCCAGCACCAGCACCAGCACCAGCACCAGCAGCCCCGGCTCCTGAGCCCGTGGCTGCTCCGGTGCCGGCCCCAGCCCCTGAATCTGCTCCTGATCCTGCTCCTGCACCTGCTCAGGCTCCGGCACCCGAAGCCGTACCGGTGCCGGTGCCAGCTCCGGCACCGGTCGAGCCTGCTTCTCCAGACGTCTCAGATGGTGCTTCGGCGCCAAGCGCACCAGCGAACCAGGCTCCGCAACCAGCTGCGAAGCCTGGAAAGTCGGCTGAACCGAACGTAGACGCAACACCCACGCCACCGTATCTGCGATGGGTGGCAGTTGATCTCAATGGCGCCCTTGTGGTTCACGCAACGGTAACTGTAGAAGGCCCGCGAAACGACGCAGTCAAAGACGATGGCGCTGATTCGCAGTGGGTTGATGCGACATCGATGACCGTCGCCGATAACACGGGTCAAACTGGCTACACAGGCGCTGATGAAGATCCCGTCGCAGGAACATTCCTTGTGACAGAGCTGATCGATGACAATGATGCATCCCGCACGCCTATCGATGTGCGTGCGACCGATACGCCATATCGCATAAGCGGATCGCTCACTTCAGGAGACGTTGCAGAATGGACCACGATTCCGGTGGCACTCACCCAAATCGCAGCGCCGCCGCAACTTGCATTCGGGCCCGCTCCGGCGGAAGGGACGGCCGGCACCGCCGACGCATCGGATGCCACGCAGCTCCAGAAACTCGCATCGTCCTCTGAGTTAACACTGGGTCTCATGGCAGCACCTCCCGGTGCCCAGGGAGTCGGCGGATATCAGAATGATCAAGATAATAGCAACACGACCAACTGGGCATGGAAAGACATTGATACCGCTTCGCAGAGTGCGCAGTTCGTCGAAGGCAGCTTTGCGACCTCGGTGAGCGGGAGTAACCTGCTGATCTCCTTCCAACGACCGAGCGCTACCGGGTCTGACTCGTGGGCAATCGAATACACTAACGCGGCCGAACGATGGGCAAACCCGAACGGTCAAGGCCTCGTGCCACAGCCAAACCGCAGTCAGGGCGGCCAGGTGATTTTCATTGGGAAGACTGGAAACAGCCCTTACGTCGTGCGTTATTGCACCTATTCGTCAAACAGCTATGTCCCGAACTTGAGTAACTGCACCACTCTGTCTGGTGTACTGCTTGACTCCGGCACGACAGTGAAGCTGCAGATCCCACTGAGCAGCATTCAGCAGGGAAGCCCCGGGTGCCCGCCAATCATGGGATCAACCGCGTATGTGCGTTCGTTCAACAACAATAATGCGCCATCGGCGAACCTCATGAACTGGTCTGCACCGGTCGCTTTCGAGCCACCAAGTAATTGCGGAACGACACAGTTGAAGATCACAAAGATCGGTGACCGTACTGGATCAGGTGTGCTCGATGCTGCGCCCGTGTCCGGCGCGACCTACACGGCATACACCTCAACGGGTGGAAACCCGGGAACCCCGTCAACTACTGAACTGGGTACATGTACTACCGTCGCCGACGGCACCTGCACGATTTCTGTTTCGAACGCCAACGCACCCGGTGTTTGGGTGGTGGAAACTGGCGTCCCAAGCGGATGGAACGCGATACCTGCACTGGGAACAGGCCCCTATCAAAACGCAAAGGCGGCGACACCGTATCGGTTCAAAGTCGATATCTCGGCGAACAGTTCCAACACCATCAAGAACGTTACAGCGGATAAGTCGTCCCCAAATACTGATGTGAGTGGAGCCTGGGTGAACGCCCGCGTGAATCCAGACTTCCCTGGTGCCTGTGGCATCTCCATTGCGATGGTGTTTGACACCTCGGCATCGATTAATGCGACGGAAATGACTGCCTTTAAGAATGCGGCAAAACTATTTGTTGGAGATGGAGGGCTCGGAGGCACTCCGTCCACCGTTTCGATGTTCAGATTTGATACCACTGCGCAGACGATGAACGGTGGTGCCGCGTACAACCTCGCGATACAAGGATCGGCGGGAACGAACACGGGTTGGGCGGGTGCGGCAAACCAAATCCAGAACGGCCTCCCCAGTGCAGGCAATGGCAACGGCTACACGAACTGGGATGCTGCGCTGCGACTCGTGAAGGGTTACGACATGGTGGTATTTCTCACCGACGGAGATCCAACGGCTCACGGTGCCACGGGCAGTAGTCAGAACCAAACAGTGAACTTCCGAGCAATCGAGCAGGCAGTTCTCTCGGCCAACGCGGTAAAGGCCTCGACTGGTCCTTCCGGTGCTCCCTCGAAGATCGTGGGTATTGGAGTCGGTCTCTCGACAAACTCGTACCTCAATTTGCAAGCGATCACCGGCCCAACCCAAGGTTCGGACTATTACCTCGCTGGAAACTTTGATGACCTCGAAACCACGCTTCGAACGCTAGCTCTTCAAAACTGTGGCGGCACGATAAGTGTGGTGAAACAGTTGCAAGACGAGTTTGGAAACGTCACCAGTACGAGCGCTGCAGACTGGAAATTCACAGCTACTGGGACTGTCATCGCGGGAGCCCCGGTGCAACAGACCACTACTACGAGCGGCACAAACTTCGAACTCGCGTTTGAAGATCTGAGTGTCCACAACGTCACAATCTCTGAGACGCAGCAAGATGATTACGCATTCCAGAGCGCAAGCTGCACGGGTACCGCTGGAACCGTGACGACTGACGTGAGTAGTGCAAGCTTTACCGTCCCGGTGTCTCATGGGCTGATCACCGCGTGCACTGTGATCAACCGGGCGATCCCCAAAGCAGCGAGCCTCACGGTCGAGAAGGTCTGGGTTGTAGAAGACAGCTTGGGCAACACGATCTATGACTCGGAAGCGCAGGTTGGAAGCCTTCCTGCTGGAATCTCGGCAACACTTGAAGTTACGGATGCCTCTGAGAATCCACTCACGGGCAGCTGGGGGGACACAATCGATGGCGTGGTTGCCGGAGATGTCGTCACGGTCAACGAAGACGCCTCAATTGAAGGAATGCCCGGATGCGTTGCCCAGTCGAAGACGGTCACATGGGCAAACGGCGAAGTGACGGTGCCGCTCAACCCCAATGGAAATGAGCAGACGCTGGTTGCCGGGCTGAACGAATATGAGATCACCAACGTGGTCATTTGTACAACAACACTCGTGCTGCTCAAAGCAGTCGAAGGCGGCGGGAGCGGCACTCCAGCTGATTGGACGCTCAGCGCGACAAACACGACTGACCCGGGTGACGACCACTCAGCCGTAGGCGCCGAGACGAAGAATGCATCGAATACCTTTGAAATCACAGCGGCAATTCCATACACGGTTGAAGAAGCCTTCACCACGCAAGGCGCCAATCTGGCCTACCTGCTTGACCGAGTAGAGATCTGCCAAACGATGTCAGGGAACACGTGCACCACGTGGCAACCAGTCACCGCAGGAGACACGGTCGCGGTGCCGCTTGGGCAGGAAGTCGTGTATCGCTTCGTAAACAAGCTCGCTCCGTCTATTCAGGTGCCTTTTACTGGAGGGATTTCGAATGAACTCTACGCGGGCATTGGCATCTCATTCGCAGCGCTCGCCGTAGCGCTCGCCGCAGCAGCCTGGTGGATCGAACGACGCCAACGAGTTGAACGGATGGTGCGGAAATGAACATGGGCAACGATCGCACGCCATCGGTATCTCGACTCATTAAACACGAAAGAACAACGGTAACCACAGGGCGCTCGAGGGGGCGTCGCTCAGAAAGGAACACCATCATGAATCCACAACCGCGGAGGGGAATCGCGCAACGCGCCCTTTCCGTCATCGGAACCGCAGCGCTTGCGCTGACGGGAGTATTTGCTCTCGGGGCAACAGTCGCCTCCGCGAGTCCGGGTGATATTGTCGCACCAACTGGCGGTGGTTCGATCGTGCTGCATAAGCACGCGGGCACGCCTAGTAACTTGCCTGGTACCGGTACCGCACTCTCAGGAAGTGCGCTCACCGCACTCGGGGGCAGCGTCGAAGATGTACCGTTCAAACTTGAACGCGTGACCCATCTCGGTACTGCGATTGATTTGGGAACGGTTGAAGGGTGGGAACTCGTTCCTGACGGATTCACTCCGGCTATGGTCACAGGCGACTATGGTGTGGAAACGGTCTCAGCGTCAACGTTGACGGACACGAACGGCATGATTACCTACAGCGGCCTTCCGCTCGGACTGTACCTCGTGACTGAGCTGCCTGGCGGCCCAAATGTGGTGGATGTATCGGATCCGTTCCTCGTGAGTGTTCCTCACCGGGCAGCGACTGACGATGCGTGGAACTACAACGTGCATGTTTATCCGAAGAACTTGCTTGCTGACCTCCCGACGAAGACTGTTTCGGAGCCCGAAGGCAATAACGTCACGTGGACAATCACCACAACCGTGCCGAGGACAGTATCGGGCCAGACATACACGACTGACATGCTCATCACCGATGTGCTCGATCCGAAGCTCACCTATGTCAGCTCGACAGTGACCCAGAACGGTACCGCAATGGCTCCGAGCGTGGTTGGGGTAGCGGGTCAGACCGTTACCGTGACCATTCCGCAGGCACAGCTCTTCACTGGTGACGAATACGTTGTGACGATCGTCACCACCGTGACCGATGCCGGCGAGCTCGTGAACGACGCAGTTCGAAACCTTGAGGACGTCGATGTAACCATTGGCCCGGCACAGACGAACTGGGGCAAGGTACAGGTGCTCAAGCAGGAGACCGGCACTGAAGCCACACTGCAGGGAGCAAAGTTCCAACTTTGGACCGGTGAAGCATCTGAGGCAGATCGCACGATGGTAGTGGACGAGATGGAGACCGATGCAAACGGTCTACTCACGTTCGCCCACGTGTGGGTTGGCAACGGTGCTGATACGACGGAGCCATACTGCCTCAAGGAGACAGTACCACCTGTCGGTCACACGATCGCCGGTGATGGGTGGACATGTGTCACGCTGAATTCCGCGGGTACCGCGACTGTCCAGCAGGTCATCGATAACCCGAAGCGTACGACGCCGAACCTTCCGCTCACCGGTTCTACTGGAACAGCGGCGTTCATGGCAGGCGGCCTTGCGCTTTTGCTCACCGCTGCTGGCGCAGCGCTCCTCGTGTCACGACGTCATAGGGAATCCCGCATGACGAAGTGAGACTCTGAGGTCGGGGCATCGCGCCCCGACCTCTCCCATCTGCCCCTCTGCCGTTATGGTGTCCCATTGACACACTGCAGGCCCCGTACATCCCCCAGTGGGAGGAACCAAAATGAGCGCACCCCGTAATCGCGCCTCGGTTTCTCCAGCCGGGGTTCGCAGGAGTCACAAGCAGGAACAAACGACGGCAGAGGGGCCTCTTCGATGGACCCTCCCAAAGGGAGCGCTCGTGATTGCAGTAATCGCTTTCGCGGGGGCTATCATCTTCTTCTACCCTGCAACAGCGGCGTGGTTGTCGCAGTATGATCAATCAAAGGTTGTGGTTGAGCTTCAACACGCGGCGGTGTCGAGTGGTTTCGATTCCATGCAGCGGGAACTCGTCGAAGCTCGCGCCTATAACGATGAGTTAGTGTCTGGGGCACTACTTACAGCAAATGCTCGAAAGCCCATTGCCGAGGGTGCAGCGACCGACGACGCCGAATACAACGGTTTACTGCAGGGAGACGCAGCAGGTGCCATGGGGCGCCTGCGTATTCCTGCGATCAGCGTAGATCTTCCGATTTACCATGGAACTTCTGACGAAACACTTGCGCAGGGGGTAGGTCACCTCCAAGGAACTTCGCTTCCGGTCGGTGGGGAATCCCAACACTCCGTGCTCACCGCGCATCGAGGGCTTGCTGAAGCAACGCTCTTCAACGACCTCGATAAGTTGTCCATTGGGGATACGTTTCAGATCGAAGTCTTTGGTGAGGTACTCACGTACAGCATTTTTGAGACCAAGGTAGTTGATCCAGAGAACACTGAGTCGCTGTATCCGCGCCTCGGCGAGGATCTTGTGACGCTCGTCACGTGTACCCCGCTCGGGATTAACTCACACCGTATTTTGGTCACGGCGCAACGGATCCTCCCCACACCAGTCGGCGATATTGCTGCCGCTGGAGCTGCGCCGAACATTCCCGGCATGCCCTGGTGGGCAGTCGGTCTCGGCGGTACCGTGCTCGTACTCGGTGCGTATGTGTGGCTTATGGGGAGGCCAGGGCCGACGGAGCCTCCATCAGATCTCCAGCATTCATGATCGTGTAGGCGTACCCCTGCTCTGCGAGGAACCGTTGGCGGTTCTGCGCGAAGTCCTGATCCACCGTGTCACGCGCGATGAGTGTGTAGAACGACGCGGTGAGCCCCTTCGCCTTGGGGCGGAGTAGCCGGCCAAGGCGCTGCGCCTCTTCCTGCCGCGACCCGAAGGAACCCGAGATCTGTACGGCGACAGATGCGTCAGGAAGATCCACCGAGAAGTTTGCGACCTTCGACACAACAAGAATCTTCTCTTCACCGTCGCGGAACGCCTGGAAGAGCTCCTCACGCTCGTTCACCGGGGTCTGCCCAGTGATAAGGGGTGCCCCAAGTGTTTCGGCCATCGACTCGAGCTGGTCAATGTACTGACCAATCACGAGCACGCTTTCACCCGGATGACGGTCGATAATCTGCTGCGCGATGTGTTCCTTCTGTGGCGTAGACGACGCGATCCGGTACCGATCCTGGTCCTCAGCGATCGCGTACCCGAGCCGCTCGGCTTCGGGTAGATCGATGCGGATCTCGAAGCACGCCGCGGGGGCAATGAATCCTTGCGCCTCGATGTCTTTCCACGCGGCATCGTAGCGTTTCGGGCCGATGAGGCTAAAAACGTCCCCTTCACGACCATCCTCGCGCACGAGTGTCGCGGTGAGTCCTAGGCGACGACGCGCCTGTAGCTCTGCGGTCAACTTGAATACGGGGGCTGGCAGCAAGTGCACTTCGTCGTAGATGATGACACCCCAGTCTTGCGCGCTGAGCAGCGAAAGGTGAGCGTACTCACCTTTCCGTTTGCTCGTGAGAATTTGGTACGTCGCGATGGTGACGGGCTTGACCTCTTTCACCTGCCCCGAATACTCGCCGATCTCATCTTCGGTGAGACTGGTGCGGCGTAACAGCTCGTCACGCCACTGGCGTGCGGAGACTGCGTTCGTCACCAGAATGAGGGTCTTCGCGCCAACTGCAGCCATCGCTGCCGCACCAACGAGTGTCTTACCAGCGCCACAGGGAAGCACGACGACCCCCGAACCGCCCCGTTGAAACGCCTCGACGGCCTTCAGCTGATAGTCACGCAGATGCCAATCTCGCTGATCGAGCTCAATATCGTACGGTTCGCCGGGAGTATATCCAGCAAGGTCCTCGGCAGGCCATCCGCGTGCTACAAGCTGCTGTTTAAGCTCGCCCCGTGCCCACGACTCGACGGGCATTGTGAAGTCATCGATCTTGTTGCCAAGCAGCGGGGCGATCTTCTTCGCGGAGGAGACCTCACGCAGAATCGCGGACTCATCGGAGCGAAGGATGAGATCGCCCTCGTTGGTGCGCTCGATAGTGAGTCGGCCGTACCTACGCATCGTGTCTGAGATTTCTGCTGCGACCCCACTCGGCACCGGAAACTTTGCGTACCGGTTGAGTGTCGCAAGAATTTCCTCTGCGGTATGCCCAGCAGCACGCGCATTCCACAGACCCAGGCGAGTTACTCGATACGTGTGGATGTGCTCAGGAGCGCGCTCAAGCTCTGCGAACACTGCAAGTTCATGACGTGCATCCTCAGCATCGGGGTGCGCCACCTCGAGAAGTACAGTGTGATCGCTTTGTACGATGAGTGGGCCGAGAGTCATAACGAACCATTTTACCGTGTCTGAGTGAACAACGGTGACTACGTGACGGGTGCGACAGCAGTTATCGCTTCTAGCGGAAGTGTTCGTTCGACGCCTGCGATCTCGTCGAGCGCTCGCATGCGACCCGCAGCAAGGGATACGGGAACGATGGTGAAGTCACGCACCGCTCCGCGGATTTCAACCGTGACTTTAATTGAACTGCGATCACGAATCGCAAGTGTCACCTGGCGGCCAATGTCGCTCGGGCTCGCGTGTGTTGCCGCAAGCACACGATCGACGAGTTCTTCCACGGGGTCTGCAGGTGCCTCGGTGCTGGCCTCGAAAGCGTGTGCCTCCGCAGCTTTGCGATCCGCCTGCGCTTCTGCTGCTGCGTGCGCCTGCGACTCAGTCTTTGCCGGGTACCGGGCATCGAGCAGCGCGGCGAGCACGTGATCCGCGCGCAACTTGGAATACAGCGGTGCAATTGCGGTGTCTGTGAGCGGTGCGGCCGGTGGCTCGTGGAGCTGCAGGTGCGCGAGCCGCCGATCCACCAGCACCGTGTTGCGTAGTGCCTCCTGCGCAAAATCAATGCGGCTTCGGCCGTGCTCACTAAAGTTTTGTGTCACGATCACGCTGCCTGCTCGCTCACTGAGCGCAGTAATCAGGTAGTCGAGTGGCTGAGGGATACCCGAGACGGTGAGCCGCTCAAGCATGTCTCTGATTGTTTGAGCGTCCAAACCGCGGTCGAATGCTTCGCCAAGTGACGCCTCAGTGATGCGAAGCGTTGACGCGACACCGAGCTGCTCAGGAACGGCGATCGTAGCGAGCGCGGATTCGTCAGCGACGGGGAGGGGGCCAGGGATCACAACGGTGAGATCAGGCTGAACGTAGATTCCAGGGGCAGCTGCAGGCCATCCGGTGGGTATGAACTCTGAGTCATATAACACTTGAGCACCGCCGCTGCTGAGATGGCCGTGCATAGTGATACCCAGTCGCTCCCAGAGCTGTGCGGCGCGATCAATCGCGGCAAGAGTTGCAGGGGTCGCGAGCGGAAATTGAGCGGGGAATGCGTCAATGACGTGGGAAATTACAGGGTGGGAATCTTTCGAGCCCGACTGTGAAGTTTCTTCCGCAAACTCACCGGCACGGAGCATATCGAGCAGACGCTTCGGCATGAAAGTAATCGCAGCCTGAGCGAGTACAACCCACCGTGTTTCGTGCTCAGATGCGAGCCACGCATCGGCGCGAGCGACGAACCCGGTGCCCACTGGTACGGCGAGACCAGTCGCACGCACGAGTTCGACGAGCTCCGCACCGCGGGGAATGGAAAGACGTTCGACGAGCGACTTCACCCATGCCGAAGCCACGACACCATTCCTGTTGAGCTTCGCGGGGGCGCGCCCGAGGTCGCGGAGCATCCAAGCAACCTGTCCTGACGCAGTGAGTGCCTGCGCGAACCAGCCAGAAGTGTCGGCGGCTGTGCCCGTGTCGATTGCGCCGTTGTCTGTGAGATTGGGAAGTGGCGTGGCCCCCAATGAGTCCTGCAGCTCAGACGGTGAGATGCCCTGAATCGCGAGTTGAGACTCAAGCGTCTGCGCGACCTCCGAGAGGGGAGTCGGACCAGCTGCGATAAGCCCGTGCGCGAGCAAACTGGCAACTGCGCTTTCATGCAGAGTGCCCACGGGTTGTGCCCGATGAATTGCATCGAGCGTATGCAACTCTTCGCGTGTGAGCAGGGTGAGTGCCTGCGAGATTGAATCGGGCTTCAGCAACTCCTGTGCAAGGTCGAGAGGATCGTTGACTGTCGTGGGTGACGCGATTCGGCGCGAACTTGCAAGCGAAAGCAACCCCGCTCGATCAAGCGAAGCGAGATGGGAAGAGAGAGGAAGCGTGCCGCTCATGGTGGGGATGTGTTAACTCTTTCCCTCGCGAGCCTCGCGGCTGCGCCTGCGCTGTGCGACGACCAAGAGCACAATGAGTAAGACGAAACCGACTGGCAACGCATACATGGAAAGCCCAAACACAAACACCCATGCGCCCTCGGCAACGGCCTGACGATCGTTCATGCCGACGATGAGCGTAGCAAAGTACGAGCCGAGAGCGACGACGATGATCGTGATGGTCGCGTAAGCAAGAATGCGCTCAAACCGTGACGGAGTGCTCTGTTCTTCGGAGGTCGTCTCGGTGTTCATCTCAGCGCTCATCTCAGTGTCATCTCAGTGCTCGTTTTAGTGCTCAGCTCCGGGCTCATCCTCACAAGTTTACCCTGGTTCACCGTGCGCCACACCGGATTCGCCTACGGGGCGACGGGCTTACGCGTTTGCCTGTGGGTAAACGGATAGAATGCTGGGATGAGCGTGGTGAACTTCCCGCGCCCGGGCTGTCTCGGCGTCTAGCCGAAGTGATCCCGTGTACATCCCAAGGAAAGGGCGAGACATGCCGAACGGCAAGGTCAGGTTCTACGACGAGGAAAAGGGCTTCGGTTTCATCCAAGGTGATGATGGCCAGCAGGTGTATTTGCATGCCTCAGTGCTTCCCGAAGACGCTGAAGTCGGCACAGGTACTCGAGTGGAGTTCAGCGTCGCTGAGGGGCGTCGCGGCCCGCAGGCTCTTTCGGTTCGGGTGTTGGATACGCCGCGCCTTGCGAAGCGGAACCGGAAGTCGGCCGACGAGATGGCGCTCATAATTGAGGATCTTGTGAAGCTGCTCGACAGCGTTGGTGGCAAGCTCAAGGCAGGTCAATACCCCGAGCGGCAGGCGTCGCGAAAGGTTGCTGAGATGTTGCGACATGTAGCGGATGATTTTGATGTCTGAAATGGATGACACAGTAGAGAATCAGGGATCTCCTGAGGGTGTCGAGTCTTCGGAAACGGTTGAGCCTTCCGGACTCGCAGAATCGTCGGACGGGGTTGAGTCTCCTGAGAAGGTAGAGGCTTCTGACCCGGTAGAGGCTTCTGACCCGGTTGAGCCTGATCCGGTGCTGCTGAACTCACGCGATATCGCCCGTGCCGCGTTGTCTGACATCACTGACCCGCTGTCGATTGGTGCTGATGACGGCCACGACGTACACGACAGCCGTACAGTGACCTTGTATTTCGAGTGCACACTTCAGGGATATCCAGGCTGGCGTTGGGCTGCGGCCCTTGCCAAGGTTGGCGAGGATCAGCCTGTGACCGTGCTTGAAGTTGAGCTGCTTCCTGGCGAAGGCTCAGTGCTTGCGCCTGAATGGGTGCCGTGGTCTGAGCGGCTTGCGCAGTTCCGCGATGCTCAGGCTCGTCAGACCGAGGAGGAGAAAGCCGTAGCGCAAGAAGCTGCAGATGAACTCTCGGACGAGGATGATGCTGACTCTGACGACGACGTCATGGATAACGACTACTCAGACTTCGACGACGAGATTGATGGCGTCGATGTTGATGATACCGATGAGGCTGATGACAGCGACGACGACAGCGACAGCGACAGCGACGATGACGACGACAGTGATGATGATGATGCAGATGTAGAGGACTCCGAAGAGTAGTCAGCAGTATCCGACTTTTTCGCAGGGTTTAAAGGCTAGTCCTCGATGAGACGTTTGCCGAGGTCGATGATCTCGGCAACGTCGTATCCCATGCGCTCGTAGTAGCTCACGACCCCGTCATTGGTGGGTCGGACCTGCAGGTTTATCTTTGGGCAACCCATATTCAGAAGTGCTTTCTCGACGTGTTGCATCAGTGCAAGCCCAATTCCGTTACCTCGGAGATTGGGGGCCGAGGCAAGGTAGTTTATTGAGCCTCGATGGCCGTCGTAACCACCCATGAGACTTCCGACGATGCGACCTTCATGGTCGACTGCGACCACAAAGAGTTCAGATTGTACGGTGAGCTTGCGTTCAATGTCTTTCTTTGGATCGTTCCAGGGCTTCGTGAGGCCGCTCACAGACCAAAGTTCGATTACGGCATCAGTGTCTTCGCTCGAAAACGCTCTGATAGTAAACCCGGGTGCGCTGCTCGTCATTCGTTAATTCTGCCACTGCATTACGGCTACCGCATTACGGCTACTGCGTTCGTTGTTCAGCGTGCGCATCACAGCTTCGGACTCGGCGTCGGTACTGCAACATCGGCTCTGCAACGCCGGTACTGCAGCATCAGGAGTGTATTGCGTGCACCAACGCGATTTGTCGGAATCGTTTCGGTGGTGGGGTTGCGTGTTGCCACGCATACCTGAGGAGGAGCGGCGCGCGTAGCTCAGTTGCGGGCAGAGTGGTGCTCATGGGCGTGGTGGTCTGCGCCTGGTCTGGTGACCCGGGTGACGCTGATGATCTAGACCGCTCGGATGACGCCGGTACCTTTGAAGATACGGGTGTCCTTGATGGCGCAGGTGCCCGTGACGGCTCGGGTGAATCGGGTGGTGCGTGGAGTTGGAATTCGTTGAGCCCGTCGCGGGTGATGTGCCAGCCATTGTTATGGAGTTGCATGTGGTGGAAGCGGCAGAGCAGGATACCGCGATCGATGTCGGTGCGACCGTGGTCTGCTGACCATTCGTCGATGTGGTGTGCTTCGCAGTAGCTTGCTGGCCGGTCACATCCCGCCCACCTGCATCCGCCATCACGGATCGCGAGCGCGATGCGTTGCTTCGGGGTGTAGAGCCGCTGCTCGCGGCCCACATTGAGGGGGTTGCCGTGTCGGTCAACGGTCACGGGCACACTCCCCGAGTTGCATTGCTGCTGAGCTGCGACCGAGGCGGGGAGCGTGGCGCAGTCGTCTTCGAACCGAGTGATCGTTCCAGACACCGCGCCGTGTTGCCCTGCGTGATTGGCCTTCTCATATGCGTTACGGTCAACAATCTGCACGATGCGTACGCCAGCTTGCCGCGCCCCGAGCACGGTCTCTGCATCAGCGATCGTGCCTGCTTTGAGCACGTCAACGAGGAGGTCGTGGGCGAGTTGCTCGTTGCTGCGCGGATCATTGACAAGGTTGTCCGCGGCGGCTTGCTGTGTCGGGTCGATAAACCTGGGCCCGCCGCGTCGAGGGCGGAGCGCGGTATCGATCACGCCACGTATCCAGGCGGCGGATTCGTCGTCGAAGACGAACTTGCCGTGGGCGAGACCGTCTTGATCGGTCCACATGCGAAACGAGCGTGCTGCGTACCTTCCGAGGTAGCGGGCATCGGCGCCTTCGGGGTCGATGATGTCACGAATTGCTCGGGCCTGTTTCGCGAGCTCTTCGACAGTGACGAGGGTGGCTTCTGCGATGAGACTATCGGCGGCGAGTGACCACGCTTCGATTGCTGCCTGGGTGGTGGCCTGATTATTGTTGCCGTGGTTGGTAGCGAGGTTGGTGTCGGTGTTGAAGTCGGTGGGTGGCTCGCCAAGTCCGCGTTTGATCGCGTCGTGTTGCGCGGACGTGAGGGCGCCACCTAAGAGCGCGGCGCGCAGCGGCGCATGCCAGAGGGTGCGCGGGGCAACCGGTGACGTGCCAAGCGGGTCTGTTGAATCGGGTGGCGTCACCGAGTGCGCTGGCTGCGCCTCATCGAACAGGGATTCCCCAACGCGTACCTGCCTGGCTGCCTCGCCGCGGGTGCTCCCGGTAACATGTTGCATGAGTGAGGCCGCGTTTCGGTGCCCGAGCTGTTGCGCGAGCCCGGAATGCCCGGCTGCACGGGTGGACCGAACGCTGATCACGCCGGCGGCGGCGAGCCCGATGCGTTCGGCTGCGTGTCCGAGCTCGGTCGCGAGGCGTGCGAGATTCACCACGGCAGAGCTTTCGAGTGACGCGACGGTTGTGGTGAGCGATCCGTCTGACGCGATCAATCCCGCGGCACTGCACAGCGTGGTGAGCTGCGTGGTGAGCTGGTCGGAAAGATCGGTTGAGGGGCACATGTGTTTAGTGTGCCCGGGACTACCGACATATCTGGGGTTGTTCACAGGCCTAGCGGTGTGTCACCGAGGGTGGGCGCACAACCGCGCACTGTGAGCGAAGCATCAACAGGGTTGGGTAGCGATCTGACTGCCCTCAACAAGGTTGCCTCAATCAGCTATGCCGTGGGTCGTTGGCCGAGCACGCGGTAATGTCCGCAGAGAAAATCCTGGTTGCGGGCCACATCGATGACTTCAAGATTCAGAGCTCGCGGGAGCAGTGGTTGGCCGGCGCCGAGCGTGACCGGGGCAAACTGTACCCACACCTCGTCAAGTAAACCGGCGTCAGTAAACTGGCCAGCGAGGTCGCCGCCACCCATGACCCAGATATCCTTTGCGCCGGGCGCTTTAGCTACCGAGGTTGCCGCTTCCGCATGAACAGCAGCAACGTCACCGCGTACGAACCGTACGTCTGCGCCCTGGGGTACGGGGAGGTCGCGGTGCGTAAACACCCATGTCGGCAACGTATATTCCCACTCCTCTTGATTGCGGAGCAACCACTCGTACGTTGATGCGCCCATGATGAGCGCGCCAATGCCTTCGATGAACGCCGGGTACGCCATGGGCCCTTCGGAGTCGAAATTTTGACTGAAGAGCCACTCAAGCGAATGATCGGGTGTCGCAATAAACCCGTCGAGGCTCGAGGCCGTATAAAAATGCGTCGTCATACGCATGTACGTTACGCGCCGCTCGGTAACTTGGGAACCCGCGCGCCACTCAGTCAGTATCACCGCGCTGCTTGCGCTCGTGCGTGAGCAAGGTGATTGAGAGACCCACAGCCACGCCAAGTACCGTCTCGATTGCACGATCTGCAATGAGCTCCCCAACGGGCACCGGGTGGCCGAGTTGCACCATGCAGAGCGCGAGCGGAGTGATAAACAGCAGCGCGAATCCGTAGTTTCTGCCGACAAAAAGTTCAGCGCCCGCCTGTGCGATGCCGATCACAATGATGAGCGCAATCGGAGATGGAGCGAAAGAGAGCACCACCCAGGTGACAAGCACTCCCGCGAGGGTACCGAACACACGCTGCACGCCACGCAGTGATCGCCCCGAACTTGTGGCGGCGGCGAGCGGCACGGTCACAGACACCATCGCCCAATAGGGGTGCCCAATACCGATTGCAGTCGCGATCACGCCGGCGACCACAATTCCGAGTCCGTATCGCACAACGTAGTGGTGCCACGGCCACTCCGGTCCGTGACCGGGAAGTGCCTCGGGGCGTGCTTTGGCACCGATCCACTCATGCGGTTGTCGGGAGATGTTTCGTCGCCACAGGTGACGCAGCATTGAGGTGAGATACGTGAGGATCAGCACCAAGATGAGTGTGGCCACCGAGATGGTGATCGCAGGAGTGAAATCTGACAGTGTGCGTGCGGCAGACGAGAGCGCGCCCACCGCAAACACCTGGAAGATCACGCCGCCCGGGTGCCAGTTACGTTTGTGCGCGACCACCGCCATGAAAGTAGCAAACACGGCGATGACTGGGATCGCAAGCCACGTACGGTGAGGAGACAGCCCAACACCCACGCCAACCATGGTCGCGACGATCAGTGAGACACCGGCCTCGAACTGCATTCGCAGTCTGGGGAGGAGAGGCTGGTTTCGGCCAAACAGCGACGACATCGCCGTAAAGGCGGCAAACAATGCCCAGTCGAGACGATTCACGCTGAACAATACGAGCAGCGGGATGACTGCCGAAAGCGTCGCCCGTGCAGCAACTGTCCACTCACCCTGGCGCGGGTGGAACCGAATGAGATCACCGAAGAGCGAGGAGTGGGTCATAACCTCTCTATTCTCCCACCGATTTGTGCCTCCCATCTCGAGCGCAGCCACCGGTCGTGAGACGCGACGATCAGCGCACCTTTAAAGCCACGTAGCGCCTCCTCGAGTTCCTCGACGAGTGTGAGCGAGAGATGGTTTGTGGGCTCGTCGAGCAACAGTACGGGCGGTGGGTCGGCGACGAGCGTCGCGAGCGCAAGTCTGCGACGCTGCCCGACGCTTAGATGCTTGACCGGTTTCTCGAGGTCTCTCTCAGCGAGAAGCCCGGTTTTCTCGAGCGAGATGCGCTCGGCAACTTCAACGCCCACGGCGTTGCGATACACCTCAGAAGCCGTACGTTCGGGTCGGGAAAAAGACACCTCTTGCGGGAGATAGTCGACTCTCGTGCGCCGCTCAACGACACCATGATCTGGGTCGAGTTCACCCGCAAGCAACGCGAGCAGCGTGGATTTTCCCGTGCCGTTCGCACCAGTGAGAAGCACCCTGTCATGTGGATCGAGACGCACTGAAGTCTCACGCAGCCTGCCCGCGACAGAAACACGATGCGCGAAGAGCGCCGGTTCGGGATGCGTTGATTCGGTAGGAGGAGTTCCTGTCTCAAGGGCTTCTGAGGGCGAGGGAACCGCGTCTACGAACCCATGGAATCGGAGCGGCTCTGGTGGGCGGCGCACTCGACCCCGCTCGAGCGCATCGAGGCGTACACTCGCGTTGCGTGCGCGCCGGGCCGTCACCTTCGCGTCTTTGTCGGCATAGAATTTTTTCGTAATGCGAGACTCTGACTTTGACTCGTGTTTGCGGTTGACCTCGCGCGATCCGACCGCGATCTCGTGCGCGAGCGCAGCGACAGTTGCCTGCTCATGTTCGTATTGTTCGCGCCAGCGACGCATTTCTGCTTGACGAGCGCTTCGTGCAGCCGAATACCCCACACCCCACACGCGCACGCCGAAGCCCGACCCAGTGTCGTCTGTTGAGCGCTGCTCAGCTGTTTCGGTCGATATCTCTGGATCCGTGCGAAGCTCAGCATTCGCGAGTTCGCGTGCCGCGACTGGCATTGGATCGAGATCAAAGATGCGCGTCGTCACCGCATCGAGCAGTGTGCGGTCGTGGCTCGCAACAATGACGATGCCGGGCCACGTCATCAGCACCCGTTCGAGGTACGCTGCTGATTCGTCATCGAGGTGGTTCGAAGGTTCGTCGAGCAGCAGAGTGTGAGGGGCGCGGAGGAGGAGTGCTGCGAGCGCCAAGCGAAGCCGCTGGCCGCCGGATAGCTCTTCGACCGGGCGATGTTCGGCAATGCCTCCGAGCCCGAGACCAGACACAATATCGCCGCGGCGCGATGCTGCCGACCATGCCTGTGTGCGCTCGGCCTCGTCGAGCGCTTCGGCGTATGCGTGTTCGGTCGTTGGATCGTCTGGCCGCTCTGAGAACTCGGTGCCGATTCGTTCGATGCGTTCGATCACGTCGAGACTCTCCCGTTGTGCGTCGTCGAGTACTCGACCGATCGGAGTCTCCAGGGAGTACGGAAGCTCCTGCAACAGTAATCCGACCGACTTTGGCATGTTCACTGTGCCCGAATCGGGCTCCTCGAGCCCTGCGAGCAGTCGGAGTAGCGTTGACTTCCCGGTGCCGTTCTCGCCGACCAAGCCGACACGATCGCCCGGGGCTGCGGTGAACGAGATGTCGGTGAGCACACGTCGGTCGCCGTACTCCTTCGCGAGATCGGTCACTGTGAGGTGTGTGAACTGAGAAGCCTCGCCGGAGGAGACCTGCGCGGCAGCACGCTGTGCTGAGGAGGGACGTGCAGAGGAAGGACGTGCGGAGGAGGCTTGTGGAGTATTGGTGTGTGCGGGCATGATGGCCGTCTTTCGAAACCGTGCAGGGGTTCCGCGGGGCATTGCCAGATTGCGAAGAGAGCGGCACGCCAATTCACCGATGGAGATCCATGTCACTGAATCATCGATGTGAGAGTGAGCCCACACAAACCTGGCGCCTCAGGCGCGGAACAGGAGTGCGTTATTTCTTCACACCGACGAAGTTACACGAGTGCGTCTCGATCCACAACCAAAAGTTCGTTACCGACGAATGGCGGGGCGAGCATCGGATCGCAAAGAGCGTCGGGTCACGAAGAGGCAAGGGGGAGTGTTACTCGGAGCCGGAACCCGCCGGATTCGGTCGGGCCGGCATCGACCGAGCCACCGAGCGCGATCGTACGTTCGCGTACCCCAGAGAGACCAAACCCAGCACCAGGGGACTCGGGCTGGTCAGCGTGATCCAGTGCTTGTCCGTTCAGAACGTCGATGCTCAAGACGTGCACTTGAGTGTCTTGCAGTTCGGTACTCATAACGACATCGATTGCAGCCCCCGGCGCGTGCCTTACCGCGTTAGCAAGTGCCTCCTGCACAATGCGATAGGCCGTGAGACCCGTAACCGCCGCCACCGGCAGGGCCTCGACTGAGGCTGTATCTTGCTGCATCATCTGAAGGGTGATCGCGGTTCCGGATTGGCGAGTCGCCTCAACCAGCGCCGGAATGTCGTTCAACGTTGGTTGTGGTGCGAGGGGTGCCTCGGCGTCGTTGTCCGATGAACGGAGCAACGTGAGCAAGCCTCTCATTTCAGACAGAGCCTGTCTGGATGAGTGAGCGATTGTCTCAAACTCTTGTTCAAGCGCGGCGTCGAGGCCAGGGAATCGATACGGAGCCGTCGTCGCTTGGACGCTGATGATTGACATGCTGTGAGCTACGACATCATGAAGCTCTTGGGCAATTCTGGTGCGTTCATCGAGTTCACGCCGCTGTGCGCTGAGCGCTGCGTTGGTGCGTTGCTCGGCACGCAATGCTCCGCGACTCGAAATGAGCTGGCGCACAATGATGCCCATGACTCCCGCGAAGAGAGACACGCTCGCGCACACAATGATGTTCGCGTTCGCGCCGCCATTGAAATCGGCCTCAGTGCCAACGAGTACCGCGGTGACGACAGCTCCCGCTTGCGGCAAAATCCAGGCAATGACGAACCATGGCCAGGTTCGACGCAGGCTGAGCAGGAGCACGAGCGCCGCCTGCAGAATGATTACCATGACTGGCCACGGCCAGGGTGCGTCTGCTCCAACTGCTGTAAGCGCGGTGAACACGACTGCGACGGTTTGGAGCGCAATACCAACGAGGGGCCAGCGAATCGCAAGGAGAAGCGCTCCAGCAAAGGCGAGTGAGAGGAGCATCGCAATCGGTACCGGTATCGAATAGAGCGTTGCGAACAGCGGCCAATTGATCGCGATGGACGGTACTGCGAAGAAGACGGCAGCAATCCATGCCCACCCACGGCTCGAGACAGTACGCCCAAGGGCGGCCCGAGTTGCGGCCGCGTCGAGGGTGGCGAGCCCCCGTGCTACGAGAGGCAGCGTGACGAGAAGGATGCAACCAATGACGAAGTTGAACCCGGCGTCGAGCAAAAACGATTGAGACACAAAGACGGGCACATTCTCGAAGAGTGATGTGAGAATCAACCCAGCGAGCGTGTCTTGGTCTCGCGGTAGGAAGAAGCCCCACGCGAAATAGGTGGTACCTGCGAGTGCGCCCACGATCCAGGCTGCCGAAATCACGAACGTGAACAACCGTAGGGGGAATGCCACAACGGTTTCAAAAGCCAAGTCGATCCAGCGGCGGGGCTCCAACACCCGGCGCAGAAGCCCCATAATCCCGGGTTGGCGGGGTGCGTAGTGGACAGGTGGCAGGTCGATGCCCCAGGCGCGTGCTCGGAGTCGAGAGAGTTCCGCGAATGCAGATGCGAGGAGAAGTATCGTCGGAAGTAACAGCGCCCCGACCCACACGATGGCGGTGGCGAAGGAAAGAATCGTCAGCGGAAGCAAGACGACGAAGGCGAGGAATGAGATCACGAACCCCGGCATTACGAATGCAAGATCCCGCGCGAGCCCTGTGAAGCTCATCAACGACGGGTTCTGAGTGGCCGATTTGGAGTTCACCATGTCAGTTTCTCCTATTGCGGCTCGTGTTGCGAAGAGGTTCATGTCGATTAAGGTACGGAACTCCCACGGACAGGGCATCACTCTGCGGGATGATCCTTGGAATACTGGAGAGTGATGCTTCGGGCGAGGCAAACCATTACGATCGGGAGTATGGCGCCGCTGCAAGCAGACGAATCCACTATCAGGGTGGCAATTATCGACGATCAGGCAATGGTACGTCAGGGGTTTCGGGCGTTATTGAACGCTCAGGAGGATATCGTCGTCGTTGGTGACGGGGCCGATGGCAGCGAAGCTGTGCAACTTGTTCGGCGAGCCCGACCTGATGTGGTGCTCATGGATATTCGTATGCCACAGATGAATGGACTCGATGCGACCCGGGCAATCCTCGAGATGCCCGGTCTCGCACACCCCAGGGTGATTATGCTGACGACGTTCGATGCTGACGAGTATGTGTTCGCGGCACTTCGGGCAGGCGCGAGCGGTTTTCTACTGAAAGATTCGACGGCGGAGGATCTTGTCTCGGCAGTGCGCATCGTAGCTGCTGGGGACTCACTGCTTGCTCCGTCAATCACGAGCAAACTTATTGCGGATTATGCCGCGCGTCCGGCGCCACGGGAGACCTCGACTGCGCTCTCCCCGCTCACCGCGAGAGAGCTTGACGTCATGAAACTTATTGCACAGGGGTTATCAAACGCTGAGATCGCGACGCAGCTGTTTCTCGCTGAGCAGACCGTGAAAACCCATGTGTCCCGAACGCTGAGCAAACTTGGTCTCCGGGATCGAGCACAGGTTGTTGTTGCTGCGTACGAATCAGGATTGATCACCCCGGGAGGGTGATCACGTCACTCATTCGTAGCCTCGCAGATCGCTCTTCCGAGTGATGCGCACGATAACTGCACACACGTACGTTGCTCCTTGAACATATTCCAAGGAGCCGTAATGACATTCACCCGAACCACTACTCAGAGCACGATCCCAGCAATTCGCCCGCCTCGGGACGCAACGATCGACGCCGTGCGAGCCGGCTGTCTCCTGGTGGTGGTCGTGCTGCACTCGCTCATGGTGGGTGTGGAGTATGTGCCCGGTGAGGGCCTTGTCACAAGTGTGGCGCTCTCGGGACAGCCCTGGTTTGCTCCGGTGACCTGGGTTATCCAAATCATGCCGCTGTTCTTCATCGCGGGCGGGTACGTCTCTCTTCTGCAGTGGCGTCGAATGCGTGCGAGTGGCGCGAGTGCGGGGGAATACGTCGCAGGGCGAGTGAGACGGCTAGCTGTCCCGGCAATTGTGATGATTACGGCGGTAGGGAGTGCTTTGTGTGTTGCTCGCATGTTTGGGGCGGATCCGTCACTCATCGACGAAGCGAGCCTGCGGGTCGGCCAACCGTTGTGGTTTCTTGCTGTGTATTTCGGGGTCACCGCGTTGGTTCCCGCGATGGCGTGGGCGCATGAGCGGCGACCGATCGCGACGATTGCCGCCCTTGGGGCCGGGGTGCTGTTGTGTGACCTCTTAGGAGCGCACACCGGTTTGCCGTTCGGGTACGTGAACTTCATACTCGTGTGGCCGCTCATGCAGCAGCTCGGGTTCGTTTTGTTGGACGGCGGAAGCCGCGCATGGACTCGCCCACAGCTCATCTCAGGCATGCTCACAGCACTCGTGGCCCTTGGGGCTTTGGTCGCCAACGGGTGGTCGCCCGACATGCTGGTGAATTTGAATCCGCCGACCACGGCCATCGCACTGCTCGGAACAGCCCAATTCTTTGGGGTGCAATTCATACGCCCAACGCTCGACCGAGCGACGCGCGTACCTGTTGTCGCTCGATTTGTGGAGCGCGCAGGAACGCTGGCAATGGATGTGTACCTGTGGCATATGCCCATCATCTTGACGATTGTTGCCTTGATGTGGATCGCGCAGCTCCCGATGCCCGCGCCGCATTCCGCACTGTGGTGGGCGACGCGCGTGCCGTGGGTGATTGCGATCTTTGCGTGCGTTGTCCCGTTCGCAAGGCTCACTCGACGGTGTACACCCGGCGTCGTGCGAGTGCTGAGGGAGTTCACCCCGCAGAATCTGGCCAGCCTGAGGTTTATACAAAGGTTCGGCGCGACGTTGTCTGTGCTGTGTGGCATCTCAGGAACAGTCGTCGCGCTCCTCGTGGGGGTTGGAACGTTCGCCTCGTGCATGGGTGCGGTTGCTCTGCTCTCGGCCGGAACAATGCTCGCACTCGTCGTGACTTTGCGACCTCGTATCAAAGACAGCTCCTATCGACAAGCCTGGTTTACGCAGAAGCAATCACGCGTAAGTTGGTTGTATCGGCGAGAGGAGAGCAATGACTGACGAGAACGTGCATCGCATTGAGGACGAATCCCGCGAACACTTGGACCGAGACCAACGAGACGAATTCAGTGCGCTTGGGGAACGGAGCGAAGAGGAAGTTGAGACCGTCGCAGCAATCGTTGCCGAAGTGAGAGACGCCGCAGGCACAGCAAGTGCAGACGACGTGACCGATGCACTTCGAAAACGACTCGCGGACGCTGGTGTTGACCTGCCGAAGGGGGATATCGCTGAACTGGTAACTCAGATTCGGACGGGGCTTGCCTGAATGAGAACATTCGGTTGAGACGTGTTCGGAGTCGCCCGTTGATACGCTAGCGCTATGATCATGAGGTTTGTCGTCGGTACGCAGGAACAACACACCGTCGACGTCTCCTTCGATAAGTTCTGGGGCCGACTCTCGATCACGGTTGATGGACAGAGCGTCATCGACACTGTTCGATTCACGTCCCTCAACACTATTAAGACTTGGACGTTCGAAGTTGGTGTGAACGAACAGCACGCAGTCCAGATCGATAAACATCGCACTGTGCTGTTTGCGGGATTCAGACCTCAGCCTGTCTACGCATATGTTGATGGAGCGCTGGTGGCGCAGGCCAGCGCGTAGTCTCCCGCGGCAGATTTAAACGCGTAACCCTCGACGGGCTAACGGTAGACGTCGCGGCGATGACCGATCTCGATGGCAAGCACGACGAGTTCTGAATCTCGGATCTCGCAGAGGATGCGGTAGTCGCCGACACGGTAACGCCACTTTCCGGAGTGTCCCGCAGTCAGGCCTTTACCTGTCGCACGCGGATCAGTGCAGCCGTCGATGTTCTTATTGAGCCACGCAACGACAACTCGCCGCACACCTGGGTCAAATTTAGCAAGCTGCTTGTCGGCGCGCTGCGAGTAAAACAGTCGCCACATTTAGAGATACTTCGCTGCGATCTCTTCCGCGGTCAGCGACTGTGGATTTGCGTCGAACTGACTCTTCGCCTCATCCCATGCACGGAGATCAAGCTCATCTTCGACCTTCTCTAGTGCAGACGTTCGAACGAACTCGGAAACCGACATGCCAAACGTTTTCGCGTAGTCAGCGAGAAGTTTCTTCTCTTTCTCCGCGAGCCGCAGGGTCAACGTTGATGTCGTCATGTCTATACCTCCTGTGTTACAGTGTAACACCGTAATCATCGTATGACAGCGGCGATCGCACTGACTTCCTCGCCCCGACGGATTCCAGCGCTATCTGCGCGTTACTCTGAGACGCGATTCGACTGCGCGGCGACGTCATCGGCGCCGACTAGGGCACCGTTATCATCGGCGCCACGTGCGTGGTGAACGACTCGAGCACGTGCGTGTTGTACTTGGGGTCGAGGTGGTTATCACGATGGTGACGAGGATGCCACTATCTCCCAGACATGACCGTCAGGGTCAGCGCATAGCGCCGTATATCCCCAATCCTGGCAAGATGCTTCGGCGATAACCGAGCCTTCCGAGTCCCTGACCCGCTGCACAATCTCATCGACCTCGGCGTCACTGCCTGCGTTGAATCCCAGCAGGCATTCACTGTGGCCCGGGGGTGCGAGGGGCTGCTCCCCGAGCACCCAATCAAGTCCGTCTGCGGGAATTAACGCCAATAGAGTACTGTCGCCGATTGCGAACTGCAGAGGTTCGGGTATCCCGTCATCTGACGGCGCTCCGACCGGGCGCAGATCAAGCACATTCCGATAGAACAACATCGCGCGGCGCCGATCGTTGATGGGAACACTGACAGTGAAGTTGTGCTTCATGTCACGAAGAGTATCCCAAGACCGGCCCCTCTGTGTTGGGCTTCCAGCCGAGCGAGGGCGCTACGTGCTTCGCGAACGACTCAAGAATGTGCAGGTTGTATTCGGGGCCGAGCTGACTTGGTGGGTGAGAATATTGAACGCGGAGTTCGGGCTTTGTTAAGGTAGGCGGATGGGCGATCCACTTACCAGTCTGGTTTTTACCGTTGTGCTCTTCGGCGTTGGTTTTTACGTCTTGTATTGGGTGATTCGCAAAGCCGTCGCCGCCGGAATTCGTGACGCTTCCCGAGATGTAGAGAGCGCAGTTGACGAAGGACTTCGACCGCAGCATCTAGATGAGTAATCAATAGTCGGGATAGATTACTTCGGGTTTTGGGAACGACTGAGGTGTGATTCTTTCTACGGCTTTATCGCGTTCCACATCGAGCAAGACGATGTAGGGTGCGTTGAATTGCATCACACGGGTGACGAGACCAAGCTCGGTGTCGATGACCATAGTGCAGCGCATTGACGGGTCTGAACCATGTTCAAAAGTAACAAGATTTGATCGCTGGCCGATGTGCTCCATGAGTATTGGTCGGAAATCGTGGTCGCTTTCTCCCCACCAGCGTAATCGCTCTGGGAACGCAGCTATCATCGGACCTACGAGCTCACTTGAAACAGTTGTCGGATGGTCGACTGGCTCACCCCTATGGAAGGTCACGCCGTCACGATACTCATGAGTATGCCCATGCTCATTGACTGCGAACCACTGATCAGTCGGACGATTTACTTCAATATGCCATTGCTCGATCTCATTGTGGGTCTGAACGATACCGTGGGCTTGAAAACGATCTGTTGTTAAGAGGCTTTGAAGATAGGGAAAGACCTCCTTGCTCTCATCGGTTGTGAGGACGTGATTGAAGATCATGTCATACAGGGTAACCCTCAACGGGTCCTTCCCAATTGGGTTTCCATCCCAACGATGGTGCGACATGCTTCGCAAACGCTTCTAGGAGTGATGTATTATAAGCGACACCGAGTTGGTTCGGGATCGTGAGCATGAGGGTGTCTGCCGCCATGACGGCTTCGTCTGCAAGCAGCTCTTCGATCAACTTGTCGGGCGCTGCGGCATAGGTCTTACCGAACGTCGAGCGCATCCCATCGATCACGCCAACCTGATCGCGGCTTTCGCGCGAGGGAAGCCCGAAATACATTTCGTCTTGCTGGTTCATGATCGGGAACACGCTGCGGCTCACTGAGACGCGAGGAGTTCCGGTGTGGCCGGCATCGCGGTATGCGGCGCGGAACCCTTCGATCTGCTCCCGTTGCAGCACGTGGAATGGTTCCCCGCTCGCCTCGGTGAGTAGGGTCGAGCTCATGAGGTTGAGCCCGCGGCGACCGGTTTCTTCTGCGGTGGCACGGGATCCGGCGCCCCACCACACGTGGTCACGAAGCGTCGGGGAGTGCGGTTCGATGCGCAGCTTGCCTGGAGGCGCCATTTGCGGATCGCTCTCCGCCAGTGCTTCCCCGTCAATCGCGCGAAGGAATAGCTCGAACTTCTCGTGTGCAAGATCTGCCCCGCGCGGATCCCCGGACCCCGAGTACCCAAAGTTCTCGTATCCACGGAGCGCGGGTTCGGGGGATCCCCGGCTGATGCCGAGCGCGAGCCTGCCGTCAGCAATGAGATCGAGCGCCGCTGCTTCCTCAGCGAGGTAGAGCGGGTTTTCGTAGCGCATGTCAATGACCCCGGTGCCGACCTCGATGTGCTTCGTGCGAGCGGCCATTGCGGTGAGGAGCGGGATCGGTGAGGCTGCCTGACGCGCAAAGTGATGCACTCGCACGTAAGCGCCATTCACCCCGATCTCATCAGCACCCTCAGTGAGCTCGATCGTTTGCTTGAGCATATCGCCGGCGGTCTGCACGCGAGAGCCTGGAACCGCGCCGTAATGACCAAAAGAGAGGAATCCGAATGCTTTCATATGGGCTGTAACGCACACCAGCAAAATACATTCCCCTGCATATAGTTGCGGGTGTTGCTCGGTACCTGAGTGCCACACGTGTGGTACCCAAGGCCGATCCGCTGCCTGCAACGACGCCGTAACTTCGAAGTATGGAGAATCAGAGAGACGTCGCGCCGGCGACCGTGCATAAGACAGCGCCGGCAACGACGAGCACCGTCGCGACGGCCGTGCAACTGGAAAAGTACTACGGTGACGGGGCGCAGCGCGTCACCGCGCTCAGAGACGTATCGATCAGTCTTGTTCGTGGACAGTTCACGGCAATCATGGGGCCATCGGGGTCTGGCAAGTCAACACTCATGCACATTATGGCTGGGCTCGATACACCAAGCGGGGGCCAAGTATGGCTCGGCGGCGAGAACATCACGAACTTGGGTGACGCTGAACTGACGAAGATGCGTAGGCGCAGGATCGGCTTTGTCTTCCAATCCTTCAACCTGGTGCCAACGCTTGACGTGCGCAGCAACATTCTGCTGCCGTTCCAGCTCGACGGGAAGAAGCCCGATGCGAGTGAGATGATGCGCATCGATGCGCTCATTGCGAACCTTGGGCTCACTGCTCGCGTTGACCACCGCCCAAACGAGCTCTCTGGCGGGCAGCAGCAGCGCGTCGCAATCGCGCGCGCCCTCGCCACGAGGCCCGACATTATCTTTGCCGACGAGCCGACCGGAGCCCTCGACTCGCGCACTGGACGCGACGTGCTGGAGCTACTGAGACGCGCCGCCGACGCCGTCGGGCAAAGCATTGCCATGGTCACGCATGATCCGATTGCGGCGAGCCATGCTGACCGCATTCTCTTCCTGGCAGACGGCCGCATCGTCGCTGACCGCGGTGCGATGACCGCCGAGCAAATCTCTGCCACAATGCTTGGACTCGAGCAGCAAAGCTTGGCGTCATGAGTGTCCGGGCATCTGGAACCTTCCGCGAGCATGCTGCAACGCTCATTGTTTCGGCATTGAGCACGCTGTTCGCTGTCACACTCATCCTGTTCACCGGCATTCTGGCCGCGGCAGTCGACCCTGGTTTGGTTGAGGGGTCGGGCACGTTCAGGCTTATGCTGCTGATGGTGTCGTTCGTTTTCATCGTGATCGCGCTGTACGTCGGGTCGATCGTCACAGCAAACACCTTCGCGACGGTCATTGCCGGGCGCACGCGAACGATCGCGTTGTACCGACTCATCGGATCCACTTCGAGAAGCGTGCGCGCGAGCGTCGCCCGTGAGGGGCTTTTCATGGGAACAGTCGGCGCGCTCATCGGGCTCGTGCTGGCCGAGGCGCTCTGCGCCGTCGTCGTCGCTTTCGGCCCCGCATGGGGGTGGCTGCCCGTGGGTCGAAACTACCCCTTGTTTGACCCGCTCGCGTTCTTCGCGGTCATCGTTGTCGCGCTTACAACCTGGCTGGCCGCGTGGGGTGGATCGCGCCGAGTCGGTGCCGTCTCACCAATCGCGGCTACCGGCGCTGCGGTCGAACTGCGACCTGAGGCAGCGCGCACGCGCACCGCGCGCACCGTTTGGGCGTGGATCTTGCTGATCTGTGGTGCTGCACTTATTGCGCTCGGATTGCTCGTGAGTCTCGTGTCCCCGCTCGCGCTGCTCATCTGCTTCTTTGGTGGGCTATTCTCGTTCACTGGCGTCGCAATTGGTGCCCATTTCATCATGCCGCCTGTATTGCGGCTCACCGGACGCATCATTCATCGGGGCCCGACCGGTTCAATTGCGGCAGCAAACGCCGTGCGGTTCCCCGAGCGGAGCGCCCGCTCGACCATCGGGCTCGTCATCGGAGTGACGCTCATCACGATGTTCGCCGTTGCGCTCAGTAGCTACGAAAGTATGACGCTTCAATACTTCTCTGACGATGTCTCGGCCGCGGCAGAGCTCGACGAAACCTTTGCCGTGACCACAGCGATCTTTACTGGCCTGGTCGGGTTCTCGGCGGTGATCGCCGCTGTAGGTCTCGTGAACACGCTCTCGCTCAGTGTCTTACAGCGCACGCGGGAGCTCGGATTACTGCGTGCCCTCGGATTCACCGGAACCCAGGTGCGCAAAATGGTGCTCGCCGAGAGCACTCAGCTGGCAATGGCGGCCCTCGGGTTCGGCCTGGTGCTGGGCATCTTCTACGGGTGGATCGCTGCTCAGTCACTCATGGGAGCGCAGGTGGGGCTTGCGGCCCCCACAATTCCGTGGCCGATCCTCGGAGGTGTCGTCGTCTTCGGAGTCGGGCTCGCGCTGATCGCCGCAGCGGCACCCGCCCGCCGAGCGATCCGCATTTCGCCCGTTGCCGCCCTCGCGGCTGACTAACATAGCTGCCTGGCCCAGCCGGTGAGAGTTCAGCCTGCGAGGGTAAGGTAGAACTCATGACTGTTGTGATTGATTCATCGTTCGATCCCGTCCCCTCGCTCAAGCTTCAGGCAACTGTTTCGCTTGGCTCAACCGCCGAAATCGACGCTGCGCCAGCACGCGCGTGCTTCGTTGCGGCGGAGGGGGATTTGCCTACCTGCGAGTGCGTTTCCGGGCTCACCCGTGAGGCGCTGAAGGTCGCCGGATTCACCGGGGCTGCCGGGCAGACGCTCAAGCTTCCGGGTGCGTCAATGTGCGTGCTCGTCGGTGCGGGCAAAGGCCTCAAGTCGGCTGCAGACCTGCGCGACGCGGTCGCATCATTCACCCGCGTAGCGGGGGATTCGGCGGCACTCGCGGTCGACCTCACCGAAGTCGTTGGCGACGACATCTCCGCGCACGATGCTGCGCTCGCTGCAACTGAGGGTGCTGTGCTTGCCCGCTACCGATTCGAGGCGTTGAAGGGCGAAGCGAAGAACGTTGCGCTTGAAACGCTTGTGCTTGGTGTGGCTGACGAAGATCGCGCCACGGCTCAAGAGGGTGTGGATCGCGCGCTCGTGCTCGCCCGCATCGCTGGCCTCGCACGTGACCTTGGAAACACCCCTCCGCGTCACCTGAACGCAGAGCGCTTCGCTGAGATCGCCGAGAAGCTTGGGCCCGAGCACGGGCTCGAAGTTGAGATATTCGACCGTGACGCGCTCATCGAGCTCGGCACAGGCGGCCTGCTTGGTGTGAACGCTGGCTCAGTCGAAGAGCCGCGCATGATCAAGCTCCGCTACACGCCAGATGGCGCAACTGAGAAGACCCCGCACCTCGCGCTCATCGGCAAAGGCATCATGTTTGACTCGGGCGGCATCAGCCTGAAGCCCGCGAACTCAATGGGAAGCATGAAGCTCGACATGATGGGGGCGGGAGCCGTATTTGCAGCGATGACCGCGCTCCGCGAGCTCGGCGTCAATGCCGTCGTGACCGGATGGCTCATGTGCACCGACAACATGCTCTCGGGCACCGCGACGAAGATTGGTGATGTGCTCACCATGCGCGGCGGGAAGACCGTTGAGGTGAAGAACTCTGACGCAGAGGGTCGTCTCGTTATGGCTGACGGCCTCGTGCTCGCCACCGAAGAGGAGCGTCGCCCAGACGCCATCGTCGACATCGCGACACTCACTGGCAACGCGATGGCAGCGCTCGGTCTCAGCACCGCTGCGACGCTGTCCAACAACGAGGACGTCGCAGAGCAGCTTGCAGCAGCAGCCAAGCTGACGGACGAGCGGATCTGGCCGCTGCCCCTCGACCACCGCTACCGCGACCAGTTGAAGTCGAACATCGCTGATCTCTCGAACATTGGCGGCCCCTACGGCGGTGCGATTCTCGCAGCCCTGTTCTTGAATGAGTTCGTGGACGGCCTGCCCTGGGGCCACCTCGACATCGCGGCGACTATGGAGGTGGACAGTGACGACCTCTGGCGCAGCCAGGGATCCACCGGGTTTGGTGCACGCTTGCTCGCTGAGTTCGCGGCGGCGTTCGTCGCGCCGAAGGCGGAAACTGATACCACGACCGACGCCGAAACGTTTGCCGACATCGACGAAAACGCGGCAGCAAGCGCCGCCGAAACGAAGTAGAGGTCATGGCCGAGGGACTGCTCGCGAACCGCGATGCTTATATTCAAGAGTTCATCGACTTCGTTTCTTCGTCACCGAGTTCCTACCACGCGGCACGGTTCTCGGCCGGCATCTTCGAAGCCGCAGGCTTCACGCCACATGACGAAACCGACAGCTGGGGCGAGGTAACACCCGGCACCAGCGGTTTCGTTGTGCGTGACGGTGCGATTATCGCGTGGCGTGCGGGGAGCGCGGTGACGGCCACTAGCCCTGTCCGCGTGCTCGGCGCGCACACAGATTCGCCGGGATTCGTGCTGAAGCCCAGCCCAGACTTCATCTCCGACGGCTGGTCGCAGGCAGGAGTCGAAGTGTACGGCGGCCCGCTCATCAACTCGTGGCTCGACCGTGACCTCGGGTTCGCCGGTCGTATCGTGACGAAGGCAGGTGAGGAGCATCTTGTGCAGACCCCCGCAGTTGCTCGTATTCCGCAGCTCGCGATCCACCTCGATCGCGGCGTAAACAATGGACTCACCCTCGACAAGCAACGCCACGTGCAGCCCGTGCTTGCGGTGTCGTCGCCTGACACGTCGGTGCTCGACATTCTTGCCCAGGCGGCGAATCTGCCGCAGCCGGGGGACATCGTTGGAGTGGATGTGCGCCTTTACGACACCCAAAGTGGTGCGCGCATTGGCGCGAACGAAGAGTTTCTTGCCTCAGCCCGCCTCGACAACCTCAGCTCGACATTTGCTGGTCTCGTCGCGCTTATCGAGACGGAGCCGGCCGCAGGTTCGGTCACGGTGTTCGCATCCTTCGACCATGAGGAACTCGGGTCCGAGACCCGCTCAGGGGCGTCAGGGCCGTTCCTCGAGGAAGTGCTCGGCAGACTTCGTGCCGGGCTCGCCGCGAGCGTCGAAGACGCGGCACGCGCGATGGCAGCATCATGGCACCTTTCCGCCGACGCTGGGCACTCCGTGCACCCAAACTACTCGGAGAAGCATGACCCGAACGTGAAACCGCTCGCGGGCCAGGGGCCCATGCTCAAAGTCAATGCGAACCAGCGGTACGCCACTGATGCGCATGGGACGGCGCTGTGGCAGCGCGTCTGCGAGACCGCCGGGGTGCACACGCAGACATTTGTGTCGAACAACACCTCGCCGTGCGGATCCACCATTGGGCCGCTCACCGCGACGCGCATCGGTATTCGCACAGTCGATGTAGGGGTGCCGCTCCTCTCGATGCATTCGGCTCGCGAACTTGCTCACATCGATGACCTATTTGGGCTGGCGCGCGTCATAGGCGCCTTTTACGCCGAGGCATGATCGCCTCCTCGGTGTCTGGTGCAGGTTCTGCATCGAAATTTCTGGGTGACTTAGATAGGATCGAACTATGAGCGAGGCGCATCAAAACGGGGATGGCATCGTAGCGCTCTCCACTGATCGGCTCACGCCGCAAATCCAGCGCATTGGTCAGTCGGAGATCGAATTTACCTTCCTCGGACCAAACATTCACGGGCAACCCACCTGGATCATGTGGAACCCTGACGAACCCCAACTCATCGGCATGCTGAGCCAGGGTCGTATGGGGTACCACTTTGAGCAACGTACTGGGGGCGGAGTGCAGCGTCTCGAGAACATCTCGCTCAACCGAGTGCAGCGTGCGCTTGGGGGGTAGGGATGCTTCGCAGTGGTCCGACACGCCAGAGTTGCACCACCGCGTCGCCGATTTGCGCACCACTGTGTTTGTGCCATAAGCTCATATCTCGGTAGCAAGCGCGAAAATCGCTTCGGCCCCATCGTTTAGTGGCCTAGGACACCGCCCTTTCACGGCGGCAGCACGGGTTCGAATCCCGTTGGGGTCACAACTACCGAACTACAATTAAATATCACCATGGCCCTGTAGCGCAGTTGGTTAGCGCGCCGCCCTGTCACGGCGGAGGTCGCGGGTTCAAGTCCCGTCAGGGTCGCCAGGTAAAGAACCCTTCTTCGGAGGGGTTTCTTTATCTCAGGGGATCACCTTTGGTCTGGTTTCCAGTTCAATGGATCGCCTGGCTCTGTAGCTCAGTTGGTAGAGCGTTCGACTGAAAATCGAAAGGTCACCGGATCGATGCCGGTCGGAGCCACGTAGTGGTCATTACGCCACTGCTGAACCCTCGCAAGGCTTCTACTTGCGGGGGTTCTTTTGTACTCCCGCATCTCACTTCAGTGGTCGAGCATTCAAACTAGGTGCGGAGCGCGAGCGCTGAGTGCGGGAGAAAGTCAAGGCGTTCGCGGTCGCGAGTCTTGAAGTTAACCGCCACGGCCGCATCTGAAGCAGCAGAAGCCCACCCCTCGTGCGCCAGCCCGCTCGAGATCACGTGGAAGCAGGTTTCTGTGGATTGGTAGTCCATCGCGTAGTACTCATCCTCGTGGCGTGCGGGCACTACGTCTGGTGACTCGAACATCTCACGCAATTGTTCATGCGGTGAGTCGGCCCGACTATTGACGTGAATTGCGAACAGTTGCGTGCTGGTGAGAAGAAGCGCGTTAAGACTCGCGTGCGGGAACAACCGCATCAGCACTCGGAGTGCTTTCGTCACACCTGCCTTCTCGTTGCCGACCTCTTGAATTGACTGACGAATAAGTTGGAAGTATCGCTCGCTGTCGGTTGTGCCACGGAGCCGCGACTTGGACTCGGCGGTGAGCACTGCTTCGAGCTGGTCAATGGGCTCAAGGTGACCATTATGAGCAAAAGCCATATTGTCATCGAGAAAGGGGTGAGTGTTCTCTTCGCCCACAGCAAGCCCGCCGGTTGCCCAGCGCAAATGCACAAACCCCGCGGCCCCAAGCGGCCGCGCTGTGAGATCCGCATACTCGGGGTCGGCGTCTGCGCGTTGAGGCGACCGTCTGACGCGTATCAGCCCTGTTTCGGCATCCTTCCAGGCCATGCCCCAGCCGTCAGAGTGGACACGTGAAAGCGCCGTGAACTCTTCAAATTCTTCTTCACCCAGTTCCTTGAGCGGGGAAGTAGGTGACTGAGACACGTAGCCAAATAGGCGGCACATAAGTCTTCCTTTCTATCGGTGCGCTCCTCGGCCTCCCAGATTCCTACTTCGCCACAGTCTGCTCGAACCCTCGGGAAGGGGAGCCACGTAATTAGTCTGGCACTGAGCACGTAATTTCACAGGCCGTTGACTGATGCCTATATCGCGATGTACAGGGTCATAATGAATCCAAGGTTTGGAAGCTATGCGGGGGCGTCGATAGGTGTTTGCGCGCCTGACCGATGAGTGAGCTCAATGGCATCGGTGACGACGGCGCGTGGGCTGCCAGTTCGGCGCAATGTTGCTTGCTGACGCTCCGACCCAGTCCCCTCGCGGAAGATGTAATCAATAGTGCTTTCCGTGCGCAGATGGTCTCCACTACTGAGCAATACCGGGTGCACATGAGCAAGCAACGCATCTATCACTATCCGTGCATCGCAGGGCGTGCCGAGAAGCGGGTTCAGTAGAGTCTTCGTAAGACCGAATCGACTCGCCGACCACATTGCTAGACGCAGCGATTCAGTGGGAACTGGCTCAGGCTGAATGTCATTCTGCCATTCTTGGGCTGCCGTCTCGACGAGGGCTCGAACGAGAGCCGCAATCGCTACGGCGTGGTCGGCGTCCATGCAAATGTCGGCGACACGCACTTCGACCGTTGGAAAGTGTTCACACAGCCTGGCATCGAAGTAGATCATGCCGGAATCGAGCGGGACCTCGGTGTCGATCAATGAGCTGACGGCACGACGGTATGCCGCCGCAGATCCGAAGATGTCGTAGGGCCCGGAGGTGGGCCAGCGACCCCATGCTTGATACCGATAGCTGGCGTATCCGCTGTCCTTGCCGTCCCAAAACGGGGAGTTCGAACTCATAGCGAGCAGCGCGGGCAACCATGGGCGGATGCGATCGAGTACTGCCACTCCTTCCTCGTCGCTTGAGATACCGACATGAACGTGGAGGCCACACGTCAGTTGCTCATTGAAAGTAAGCCCGAACTGATCCTTCATTGCGCCGTAGCGTGCACTTTCTGCAAGACGCGAGGTCACTGGCAATACACTCGTACCCAGCGCCACCGCCCGCAGACCGAACTCTTGGGCCCGTTCATCGACCAGTCGACGACTCGCAACTATCGTTTGCGCTACCTCGTCAAGCGTGTTGCACGGGGGAGTGACGACCTCGATCTGCTCCTGTTTTACTTCACTATCGAGTCGAGGTTTGGTCGGGGGCTTATCCTTCGGATGGCTCGCTGGGACAGGCCTGGAGCGGGTAACCGGCAATATACAATCGGATGCGGCCACAGGACGCCCATTCTCCGGATCCACCAGGAGAAACTCTTGCTCCACGCCAATTGTGCGCGGCTTTCCGTATGTGGCAGCCAAGTCCATGAACGTCATCTCCTTCTCTTTCAGGTGCGTAGGTAGATAGGCCCAGCGTCTTTTTTCGATAAGCCGCTGGCACTATGCGTTGTTGGGGTCGTTCGCCCAACGCAGCGCAGCAATTGGATCGTCAGGCTCGCTATCAGACCGAGGTTCGTCTTCTGAGGCGAACTCCTCTTCGCGAATGAGCACGCGAGCCCCGGTGATGATCGCGGCGCGCGCCAGCACGTCAGCAAGAGGGAAATCTCCAAGCGAGCGTGCGTCGAGGCTGTCGGAATCACTTTCCGCGATCCATGGCTCGGCCTCGAGGGCGCGGAGCGTCCTGTCACTTTCGAGAAGTCGTGCGTCCAGCACTAGAGTGTCGACGCGAGCCTGTTGGAGCGCGTCGACCACCTCTGAAATACCCTGCGCGCCCGAACTGCCATCGTCGGCTTTCGCGCGGTCGATAGTGCTCTTGAGCTCACTGTTTCTGTGCTGCTCGGCAAGCTCAGATATGGTCATCGCAAGGCCCTCATCGTCTGAGCCTTCTGCCCGTGTATGAACGTCGTGTTCCACGACGAGGGCGGTAGCAGCCTCGCTCAGGCGACTCTTCAACATCTGTCGCGCACGCACGTCACCCGAAAGCACAATAAATTCGGGACGCTGCTGCTCGACAAGCTTGTCGATGACGCTGGCGACATCAGTTTGATTGTGCTTCCAGACTTCCTCCGCCGACCGTTGATACCGCGCATGTGAATAGCCGCCCGCTTGCACTTTGGTCAAGCTATCAGTGCGCCCTTCTATTGTTTCGGTCTGCTCCGAGGCGTGACGATCCGCGCGCTCAAGTCGCACCTCTGCACCCTCACGCCCCGTCTCGACCACGAGGTACCGCACACTGCGAATCGAGTGTCGCAGGAACGGAACAAGTAGCGGAACGGTTCCGAAATAGACGCGCTCAGACCCCAGCCGGGGTTCCGGAAAAGTGGCGTCTATCTCAACTCGGCCATCTCGCGCGAGCAAATATCGAGCTGATGGGCTTGGCGTGCCGTCGCCGTGAGGGAGTGCCTGCTCGAGTGCCACGACGTCGGCCGCGGGTGCACCAACCTCTTCAACACGAGAAATCAGCGCATCGCGCCGCGCTTCTTCTTCGACCTGGGGCAGCGCAGTTGAGCCGTCGGTATAGATGACCGTCGACTCTCCCGCTGAGACGAGTACTTCCTGGAGCTCTGCCTGACTATTCATCGACGCTCTCCTCACCACTGAGGGACTCGCCTTCGAAAGCGCTCTGCACTTCCTCGCTATCAGTGTCGTCTGGCAGCGGTTCGGTCTCGCGAAATGGTTCCGCGTGTGGTCGTCCGTGTCCTTGTACCATGCCCTGTACTTCGTGCTTCATTTCCTCATCGAGTTCGGGGCCGTGCTTCGTGTTTCCACGTTCTGCATTCATTACTTACTCCTTTCGGCAACGAGTGGGTTCGTCCAGGTTAGAGAGTTAGCTTCTCGCGTTCGATCGGGTTGACATGACCAGACTTCGAAGCTAGGTAGTCGAGCCCGGAGGAGATGGTTCGGCCAGACAGGAGCCGAAACATCGCTACATAGACAATTGGCTCCTCGCCGAAAGTCCGCGAGGAGCCAATTGTTGTGATCCGCTAGCGACGACTGCCGCTGATACTCCGCAGCAGCCACATAATGACTGCGATGACGAGTAGGACGATGCCCACCCAGAGTAAGAAGCTCACGGCCTTCACGAAGCCGCCTACAAGCGCGAGAATGATGGCAATAACAATGAGTGCTACAAATAATCCGTTCATGGTTCGAAACTACGAGCGGACGAGGCTATCTGGAACCCCCTTGTGCTGGCACATCAAAAAGTGCTATCGATCTTAATGCTGCCAGGTCCGCTTCGGGCCCTCGGACGTGTCGCCTTGCCAGTACACCAGTTCTCCTAAGTGCGCGAAGTGGAAGGGTACAGTAATGCTGACTTCACCGGGTGCTGTTTCCGCCTGATGTGAAATGATCAGTGCGCCCAAAGCGCTGGAGTACACGTTGACGACCTGATTCTTTGTTGGCGTGCCGAGCCCCGTGACCGTAATCGTCGTTTCATGTGGGGTAGCCCAAGATATGTTCATGCGTAACCCATCTCCGACGTGAAAGACTCCGATCGTCGAGGGCTCCTCTTGTACGTCTACGCCTTCGTGCGTGAAAGTCTGGGAGGCCTCCACCGTGAGCGTGCCCATGATGTGTTCGGGAGTGTAGTTCCATACTCCATTCACGTCTGCAACGGTGTCAGCTGTAACGATAACTCCGGTGTCGTTGGTCACCTTAATGTGGATGTGTGCGCCTGGAACGGCAGTGCCGACAAGCTGTGGGTAAATTCCGGTCTCGATGCCGTCTACGGGTGCCGCAGTCAGTGTGGATGGGGTTATGGCAGGCGCTTCCTCAACGGTCTCGTCTGGTGTCGGATCTGGAAGTGCGGGCTTTTCTTTAACGACCTCTTCAGGAGTGGGAGCTGCAATTACAGGTTCGGTGACGTTGGTGATTGGGCTTGTCGTTGGCGTTTGTGTCACTGCGGCAGCGGGCAGCGGGCGGAGGGTACTCAACACGGAGAGCGGATCAAGCTCTGTGGAGGACACCGAACTCAATGATGTGAGTTCTGGAGAGTGCTCGGAATCGTCTTGATGCTCGAGAGTGGGGTCACTTGTAGGACCACTCGTTGGGTGATGGGGATCCCCCTGCGAGAGGCTTTGGGGCTCCGGGGAGATCCCCCAGACAACACCAGCAACAGCGAGGGAGATTGCCACGGCTCCAGCGGAGGCGGCAACGAGGGGCTTGAATGCGGCCCCACTGGGTGTCGGCGTTGTTGTAGCAACTGTGCTCGCTGCTTGGGTGGCAGCGACTTGATTTCCACCCGATTGAATCCAGGCAACGTACCCGGAAGCAGCTGACCCACCAAGGAGAGCGGGAAGAAGCACCAAAGCGAGTTTGCGATGGAGATCATTTGATTCTTCCGCCACGATCGCACACCTGGGGCACGTCGCCAGGTGTGATTCGAGTTTCCGTTTGGTGCGCGAAACGGACTTTCCTCTGGCATACTTTGGCAGATTCTCTGTAACCCACTGGCAATCTGATGAGAGATCTCGCTCAGGGTTCAAGTTGGCAGCGATCCATGCCTGCTTGAATCCTTCCCTGGCGCGTTTGAGGAGCACGCTAGTCGCATTCTCGCTCATTCCCAAATATGAGCTGCATTCTCGGATCGAAAGTTCCTCTACGTCTCGGTACCAGAGGATCTCCTGCCACCTCGTAGGCAACGATCGAAACGTTCCCAGCGTGAAACTGCTGTTGAGCACCTTCTCAGCCGTATCGATCTTTGTGTAGCCCACGTTCTCGAATGTCTCATCTGGAGATCCGGTGAGCTCGCTGTTCGCGCGCTTGCGCGACATATTGATCGCAATATTTCGTGCCGTCATGATGGCGTACGCGCGAAATGCAGTCCCCGGCCCCTGCCCGGCCTGAATCTGATCAAGTATCTTGACGAAGCACTCCTGTACAACATCGTCAGGATCGAACCCAGTGAAATTTCGCGTAGCCGCGATTACTGCCCCCGAATGGCGGCGCCAGAGTTCTCCATATGCGCTGGTCTGCCCTCCGCGCGTGAGCTCGACGAGGGACATGTCTGAAGCGACACCAAGCTCGATCGTTGTACCCATTGATTCCCCCAAATCCCGACGCCAGCCTAGGCATCTTCAATGGGGTAGACATCTATCTCTGTAGGAATCTGACGAAAAAGGAGAAATTTTTTGAAGTCGCGTCATGCGTCTATGCAAAAACGTGTCACAACATGAGATTCACTTCACGTCCGTGAAGGGTTAGCGGCGCTTATCGCGGTGTTTGATCCACAACGCGACGCCAACGACAGCGCCTGCTGCGACGAATATCGTCCAAGAGATAATTGCTCCGGTAACCACGAGGCAACGGTATCAGGGTGGCCCTGCACAAACTTGACTGCCCTCCGCCAAGAGGCACACAAATCAACGGTACAGTCGATCCCATGGCGAAACTGCACTTTCGATACGCGGCGATGAACGCCGGTAAGAGCACCGCCCTCCTCCAAGTCGCGCACAACTATGATTCGCTGGGGAAGCGCATCATGATTGTGAAGCCGACGGTGGACGTGAAGGGTGGCGAACATATTGTGTCGAGGCTCGGGGTTGAACGGCCTGTTGACTACCTCTGGGAGCGCGGCGACACCCTGCCGGTCTCAGATGACATCACCGTAATCCTCGTTGATGAAGCACAATTTCTCTCCGAACAGCAAGCAGATGAGTTGCTCGACGTCGCTGTACGTATCGGAGTGACAGTCATCGCGTACGGGCTGCGCACCGACTTCCGCGGCAATAATTTTCCCGGAGCTGCCAGGCTCCTGAGTATTGCCCATGAGATTGAAGAGATCCGCACACTCTGCCGTTGCGGATCGAAAGCAACGATGAACCTGCGCAAGATCAATGGTTCAGCGGTCTTCGACGGTGACCAAGTCGCGATCGACGATGGCACGGTTGAGTATGAATCTGTGTGTGCCGCCTGCCACGCACGTGAACGCGAGCGCGCTTCGGCGTAGTGTGGGGTCATGGCACGCATCATTATCTTCGGTGGACATGGCAAAATCGCGCTTCTCACGGAGCCGATACTCACGGAGCGAGGTGACGAGGTCACAGCGGTGATCCGCAACCCAGAGCATGCAGCTGACGTGCAAGCGGCGGGGGCCACTCCATTGGTGGCTGACGTCGAGCAGTGTGACGTTGACCAACTCGCTGCCCTCATTTCGGGGCATGACGCGGTGGTGTGGTCGGCAGGTGCGGGCGGTGGCAACCCCGAACGCACGATCGCGGTGGATCAGGACGCGGCAATTCGCACGATGGATGCCGCGATACAGGCCGAGGTTTCTCGATATGTCATGGTGTCGTACTTTGATGCCTCCGCAGAGCACGGAGTGGATCCGGCGAACTCGTTTTTCCACTATGCCGAGGCGAAGGCCGCGGCCGACACGCATTTGCGGCACAGCTCGCTCGACTGGACAATCCTTGGGCCAAGCGGGCTCACACTTGAAGAGCCGACCGGTCTAATCGACACCCAGGCAGCCGAGTCTGGCACCGTCTCACGCGCAAACGTGGCGCAGGTCATCACTACGGTGCTTGCAAACGACGAGACGGCGCACCGAACGATTCGATTCAACGACGGTGACGAGTCGATCTCTGCAGCAGTATTGCGTGAAACCGCGAGCTAGCGTCGAACCTCAATCATGCGTTTCGGTCTGCATACGGCTCAGTCTGGAACATCGAGCGAGATGATGTCTTCGTCCTGACGATCCTCGCCGCCCTTTTTACCCTTCGCTTCGACAGCTTCCTCGCGTGTCTCAGCGACATCGGCCGCCTCGTCGGGGTCAAGTGGCGTGGGCGCGTCACCTGACGCCGGGGCATCTTTATCAGACTGTTTATTTTTCGCGGAAGGCGGATCGGCGGCGTCCAGCCCGTCCTTACCGACGTGCTCGGCCTCCTCGTAAACCGACTCTTCGACTGATGGCGGCGCGGTAGCAGTCGGGTGCTCCGGAGCCTTCTGTGACTGCGAATCATTATTTTGATCATGCATGATTGCCTCCTCCGTGTTGGTCCGAGTTCGTGTTGACCCGAGCGTAATGCTCGGTGTATCTCGGAGGGGAGGGGGTTGCGTTTCAATGGGCCGCCAGCTACGGTCAGACGGCGCCACTGAAGCCTTGTTGCCGCCACGCCTCGTAAATTGCGATAGAAGCGCAGTTTGCGAGGTTCATCGAACGGCGTCCGGCAACCATCGGGATGCGCAGTCTGTCAGTAATTGCCTCGTGCTCAAGAACCTCATCGGGTAAACCCGTGGGCTCCGGGCCAAAGAGCAGTACATCACTCGAATTGTAGGTGACGTCGGTGTAGCGCCGTTCAGTGTGCGCGGTGAACGCGAAGATGCGGGCGGGTAGTAGTGCCTCGAGCGCAGCTTCGAACGAATCGTGAAGGTGCACGACGGCGAGATCGTGGTAATCGAGCCCTGCGCGTCGCACCTTCTTATCCTCGAAGTCAAACAACGGTTGCACAAGATGCAGTTCTGCGCCGGTGCCGGCGGCAAGCCGAATCGTGTTGCCAGTGTTTCCCGCAATGCGGGGTTCAAAAAATAGAATCCGAGTCACTTACGCAGAATACTCGATGCTGATATGCGAGGCACATCGGTGCCGTGTCGCCTGGTTAGTCTTTCTGGGCTCGTTCAGTGATGTGCAGGTCGAGTGTGAAATCGATTGGGGAAGTTCCAAACAATCGTCGACCGGCAACCTCGGCCGCATCGATGACTGCCTGCGCGACCCCGTCGGCGTGCACTTTCGGTGTGTGAACGATGACCTCATCATGCAGAAAAAACGTGAGGTGTGGATGGTGTGCAAACACCGGACCAGATGCGTGCGCGGCGTGCGAATCTGCGACAGGCGCAAATGTGCTGAGCTTTTGTCGGAGCTCGGCCATCCATACGAGAGCCCACTCTGCGGCCGTGCCCTGCACCACGAAGTTTCTTGTGAACCGTCCTCGGTCTCGGGCACTTCGCTTTGCGAGGTTTTCGGTGAGTCGGGAAGCGCCGGGCATGCTCGCTGCCGATTGCACGTTGTACCAGTCTGGATCGGGCTTAGGCGAGCTCCGGCCGAGCCACGTTGAGACGACTCCGCCCCGCTCACCCTCGGCTGCCGCATCATCTACAAGTTGCATAGCGGCGGGGAAAGCCAGGCGGAGCTTGGGTACAAGGCGCCCGCTGTCGCCGCTCGTCGATCCATACATTGCTCCCAGTACGGCAATCTTTGCTTCGGACCGGCTCTGAACCACCCCGCTATCGACAATGCCCGCATACAAATCTTTGCCTGCTCCCGCCTCGATCATTGCGCGGTCACCCGACATCGCCGCGAGCACGCGCGGCTCGAGCTGCGAAACGTCAGCAGACACGAGTAGCCAGCCATCGTCAGCACGGAGGGCCGGTCGAAGCGACCTGGGAATTTGGAGGGCACCGCCACCGCTTGAAGCCCACCGCCCGGTCACCACGCCACCGGGAATATAGATCGGGCGGTAGCGATGCTCGCGCACCCACTCATCGAGCCACACCCACCCATTCGCAGACAGCAAACGCGCAAGTTTTTTATAGTGCAAAAGAGGCTGGATCGCGGGATGCTCATGCTCGCTCAGCTCCCACTGCGAGGTTGAGGACACTTCAATACCTGCTGCCCGCAGCGAGCGCAAGAGCTTCGGAGCTGAGTCGAGATTTGCTGTCATATCTCCGAGATGGGTGCGCACTTCGTTGCCAGCTCTCACCATCTTTTCTGGCTTTGTGCCAGTTGGTGGTCGCGGGCCGAGCGCGTCAGAGAGGATACGGTCGTGTTCTTCTACGTCCCACGGCACCCCAGCAATAGTGAGTTCGGCCGCGATGAGCGCTCCCGCAGATTCCGCGGCAAGTAACACTCCAAGCCCACCACCGTGCGTTGACGCTGCGAGTGCCGATCTCTGGCGTTCGAACTCGCGTAGCACCTCCGGAAGCTTGTCGGGCACCCCACCTCGACGCTCTGTAGCCGCCACCTCAAAGAGTGCGGGGGCAGTTTCGGCTCCCACATCCTCGGGTGGGGCGCTAGGAATCGACCACCGTGCATCGTCGAGTAACGTCTCACGCTGCGGCACGCGCTCGGCAGCACGAAGTATCTGGTGGCACAACCGGAGATCGTGACAGCGTTCGACGCGTACCCCCTGCATCAAGAGTTGCGGATATATCGAGGCGGTGTCATGCCAGACCCAGCGTGGATGGTGTGTGGCCTCGATCCGGGTAACGCACGCGGCGAGGTCTTCGGCTGGAATAATCTCTTCGGAGAGCTGTTCTCCAAGCGTGGTGAGCCCCACTACCGAATACCGCGCGACGCTGTCCTCATCGATGGCTGCATAAGCCACTACACACCAGCGAGGGGTGGCTGTGTGCGGTGCTGAGGGCATGTTTCAACGGTAGTGCCAGAGACCCGTATCTGCTTCGTGTCGAAAATATTATACCGCAAATGGGGTGAACGTAGGCTAAGGTTGCTGTATCGGCGCTTTCTTTCCGATTGCTTTCGCTTCAGTGTCATCCAGTCGCTGGTGTGTTTCCCCGGGCTGGCACGCTGATACCAGTAAGCTCGCGTATTTTGCGCGAACAATTTTGAGCCGCGCAAGCGGCTCCGCATCACAAAGGAATGCTTTCATGGCAACCGGCATCGTAAAATGGTTCAACTCCGAAAAGGGCTACGGCTTTATCGCTCCTGACGACGGGTCTGCAGACCTCTTCGCGCACTTCAGTGCAATCGAGGGCAATGGCCGTCGTGATCTCGAAGAGAACCAGCAGGTTGAGTTCGACACTGAGGATGGCGCTCGCGGCCCACAGGCCACGAACATCCGCAAGATCTAGTTTCTTCCAGCCCGAAAGGGCATGGTGAACTAACAAGAAGACCCCTGGCGTTTGCCAGGGGTCTTCTTGTATATACGAGCTTGAGCTACGGATGACCCGTCAGCAGTGAAGCCGCTGCTGTGTCGAGCACAAACACCACATTTGGGTGACGTTGGACGATGCTCGCTGGGAGATCTTCGGTGACGGGCCCATGAATAGCCGCTGCGATTGCAGCCGCTTTTGCCTCTCCTGTCGCGACAATGATGAGACTGCGGGCTTCCATCACCGTGCCGAGCCCTTGCGTGAAGCCTTCAGTCGGCACGTCTGTGAGTGTGTCGAAGAAACGGGCATTATCGGCGATCGTTTCTGGCGTGAGCGCAACTCGGCGCGTGCGTGAATCCATCGACGAGCCCGGTTCGTTGAATGCGAGATGACCGTTTCTGCCGATTCCAAGAATCTGCACGTCAATGCCACCGGCATCGGCAATCGCTGCCTCGTATGCGGTGGCAGCTTCGGGCGTGCCCACCGATGACGGCACTGCGACGAGCTCGGGTGTCAGCCCAACGGAGGCTACGACGTCGCGCGCAATAACCGCATGGTAGCTCTCAGGATGCTCCGGATCGAGATCTGCGTACTCGTCGAGCGCGAACCCTCGCACCCGAGAGACATCGATATTGCGCTCAGCAACAATCTCCGCCCATGCGCGATACACCGGCAGGGGAGTCGAACCAGTTGCAAGACCGATCACGGCATCGGGACGTGCCTTGATTGCCTCAACGATGAGCTCGGCCGAAAAACGACCGAGCTCTGAGGCATCGTCAAATATGTGAATGCTCATACGCGCGCTGAAGCCTAGTGGCCCTGCGCTGCGAGCCGCTCCTGCGCCTCAACGATCAGCTTCTCTGCGTCGGCTGCCGAACCCCAAGCATCGACCTTGACCCACTTGCCCTCTTCGAGATCCTTGTAACGCTCAAAGAAGTGTGTGATCTCCTTGCGGGTGTACTCGGCAATGTCATCGACATCCTGAATGTGACTCCAACGCGGATCCTTGTGCTGCACCGCAATGACCTTGTCATCCCCACCAGCCTCATCGCTCATTTTGAGCACACCAACCGGGCGCACCTTGATACCTACGCCGGGGTAAACCGGGTAGTCGAGCAGCACGAGTACGTCGAGCGGGTCGTTATCCTCACCCAGCGTCTCCTCGAAGTAGCCGTAGTCTGCCGGGTACACAAAACCGGTGTAGAGCACGCGGTCGAGGTATACGCGGCCAGTTTCGTGGTCAATTTCGTACTTGTTGCGACTTCCCTTGGGAATTTCGATGACGGCGTCGAATGCGGCGGTCATGCGCGCTCCTTCGTGCTTGAGGCCGTCTTGCGGCCTTGAATGGGATGTGAGTTGGGATGTAATACCGAAATCAAGATTACCCGACGGTAGCGTTGGGAGTGTGAATCACCCAACCTATATGCTGACTCGACTCTCGGTGCGGCGTGCGCTGCAGACGGTGGATCCGGGTAAGAGCGACTCGGGCCAGGGCGGCGGGCCACTTGCGCTCGTGGGACTTTCCGGCGGAGCCGACTCGCTCGCCCTCGCTTCTGCGCTCGCAGCCGAGGCAGGGTCCGGGCACCTGCGCGGCGGCGCGATCGTGGTGGATCACGGTCTGCAGGAGAGGTCTGCCGAGATCGCCGAGCGTGCGGCCGGGCAGGCGCGCGAGCTTGGCCTTGACCCGGTCATCGTGCAGCGGGTCGGAGTCGACGTGACCCGCACACGAACCGAGGGCCCCGAGTCGGCAGCGCGCACCGCACGGTACGCGGCATTTGCCGAGGTCGCCGAGCGCACGGGTGCCGTTGCGGTGCTCACCGCGCACACGCGTGACGACCAAGCCGAGCAAGTGCTGCTTGCACTCACCCGGGGGTCTGGGACGCGCAGCATTGCGGGGATTCCGTCCAGCCGAGAGCTTCGGCCAGGCACGGTGCTGCTTCGGCCGTTTCTGGCTGAAGTTCCGGAAATACGCCGGGCCACAACCGAAGCGGCATGCGCTGAGCGTGGGCTCGAGTTCTGGAGCGATCCGCACAACCGTGACCACACGTATACCCGCGTTCGTGTGCGCGAGACATTGATCCCCGTGCTCGAAGAGGTGCTTGGCCGTGGGGCACAGGTTGGTTTGGCTCGGAGCGCTGACCTCGCGCGAGAAGACGCTGCAGCCCTCGATGAATGGGCGGCGCAAATGGTTTTAGAGCATGTGGAAATGAACGTTGAGTTCGCCGGCGACCCCGGAGCGACCGCACTTGTGCGGCCGGAGGGGGTGTTCGTGCTCACCGAGCTCCCTGCGGCAGTGCGGCAGCGGGTGATCCACCGTGTTGCGAAGCAGGTGTTTGCTGTAGCACTCAGCCGCACGCACACACTTGCGATCGCCGATCTGCTGGCGAATTGGAGCGGGCAGGGGCCGATCTTTGTGCCCGGCATGCGAGTCACTCGGAACTCCGGAGGGCTACGGTTCGCCGCGCAGCATGGGTCGCCGCGCGATTAACTCCTGATACTGCACCGAGAACCTGCGCACTACGATGGACGCATGGAAGCAAAAAGACTTGGCGATGATCTCACCGAAGTGCTGTATACCGAAGCCGAATTGCAGTCGAGGCTCGCAGAGCTCGCGCGAGAGATCGAGCGTGACTACCCTGCGGAGCCACCGCTGCTCGTCGGCGTGCTGAAAGGCGCGGTTATGGTGATGGCAGATCTCGCGCGCGAACTGAATTTTCACGCGCAGATGGATTGGATGGCGGTCTCTTCGTACGGTGCCGGTACGAAGTCGAGTGGCGTTGTGCGTATTCTCAAGGACCTCGATGCAGACATCACTGGTCGTGATGTACTCATTGTGGAAGACATCATTGATTCGGGGTTGACGCTTTCATGGCTCAAAGAGAACCTTGAAATTCGCGGTGCGAAGTCGGTGCGGATCTGCACCATGCTCCGTAAACCCGAAGCGCTCAAGGTGGAGGTCGACGTGGCTTACGTCGGGTTCGATATTCCGGTTGAGTTCGTCGTCGGATATGGTCTAGATTACGCCGAGAACTACCGAAATCTGCGAGACGTTGCGATTCTTGCCCCGCACGTTTACAGCGGGGACTAACCCTACGTAATGTGGTGGGCGATCCGCCCAGAGCGTACATTGGGGTCTGAACCTCAGAAGTGTCAGACGCCTCGGATACGCTTAGCCTGCTGTACGTTGATGCTGCTGAACTGATGCCAACCGAAAGGCCCGCACTTGGCTGACAAATCGCCTGAGACCCCATCGAAGGGCCGACGCCTGCTCCGAGGACCGCTCCTCTACTTCATCATTGCGCTCGTCTTCGTGATGATTGGGTGGTCATTCCTCTCCGGTGGCAACTCTGCTGAGGTGAAGACCGACCGCGGACTTGAACTCATCGCAGATGGCAGCGTCAAACAGGCCGAAATTGTTGACGGCGACCAGCGCGTGAATCTGACGCTCGAGAAGGTCGACAAAGACACGGGGTCAGAGAACGTTTATTTCTACTACGTGAATCAGCGTGGTGAAGAGATTGTTCAGGCGATTGATAAGGCCGAACCCAAAGACGGCTTCAACGATGTCGTGCCGCAGCCAAATCCGTTCTGGTCAATTCTTGGCATTCTGTTGCCGCTGCTGCTCATCGGTGTACTGCTGTGGTGGATGATGTCGTCGATGCAGGGTGGCGGCCGTGGCGTCATGCAGTTTGGCAAGTCGAAGGCGAAGCTCGTCAGCAAAGAGACCCCGGTAGTGACGTTCGCCGACGTCGCTGGCGCTGATGAAGCGGTTGAAGAGCTCGAAGAGATTAAAGATTTCTTGGAAGATGCATCGCGTTTCCTCGCTGTGGGCGCGCGTATCCCGAAAGGTGTGCTGCTCTACGGCCCTCCCGGCACAGGAAAGACGCTGCTCGCGCGGGCTGTCGCCGGTGAGGCAGGCGTACCGTTCTATTCGATCTCAGGTTCAGATTTCGTTGAGATGTTTGTGGGCGTTGGCGCAAGCCGTGTTCGCGACCTTTTCAAAGAGGCGAAGGCAAATGCCCCAGCCATCATCTTCATTGACGAGATTGACGCGGTCGGTCAGCGTCGCGGTCAAGGGATGGGCGGCGGTCACGATGAACGTGAACAGACGCTCAACCAGCTGCTTGTTGAGATGGATGGGTTTGATCCGAAGTCGAACGTCATCATGATCGCGGCGACAAACCGAGCAGACATGCTCGATCCGGCGCTCCTGCGCCCGGGGCGTTTCGACCGGCAGATCGGTGTGGATGCGCCCGATATGAAGGGCCGCCGCAAGATCCTTGAGGTGCATTCGAAGGGCAAGCCGCTCTCCCAAAATGTTGACCTCGAAGTAGTCGCGCGTAAAACCCCTGGGTTCTCGGGAGCAGATCTCGCGAACGTCTTGAACGAGGCCGCACTGTTGACTGCGCGCTCCAACGCACAGCTCATCGATAATCGTGCGCTCGATGAGGCGATTGACCGCGTCATTGCGGGCCCCCAACGGCGTACCCGAATGATGAAGGATCGCGAACGGCTCATCACCGCGTACCACGAGGGTGGTCATGCACTGGTTGCTGCCGCGCTCAACCACACAGACCCGGTCACGAAGATCACTATCCTTCCGCGCGGTCGTGCACTCGGCTACACCATGGTGATCCCGCTCGAAGACAAATACTCAATCACTCGTAATGAGCTGCAAGATCAGCTGGCGTATGCGCTGGGTGGCCGCGTTGCTGAAGAGCTCGTGTTCCACGACCCGACTACGGGCGCTGGAAACGATATTGAGAAGGCAACCTCGACCGCGCGCAAAATGGTCACCGACTATGGCATGACAGTCACCGTCGGTCCCGTGAAGCTCGGCCAGGCACAGCCTGGCGCCTTCATGGGCGAGTTCGGACAGTCCCGCGACTACTCCGAGGGCGTTGCGGTGCAAATCGACACCGAAGTGCGTGCGTTCCTTGAGCAGGCCCACAATGAAGCGTATGAGCTGCTTGTAAAGAACCGCGACACCCTTGACTTGCTTGCACGCGAGCTTCTCGAAAAGGAAACGCTTGATCACAACCAGCTCGCAGACATCTTTCAGCACGTCACAAAGCTCGATCCGCGCCCGGTATGGCTGTCGGGCAGCGAGCGTCCCGTGTCCAACCGCCCACCGATTGACGTCCCCGTGCCTCCCACGGTTCCGGTAGCGGATCCTGCCGCACCGAGCGGCGCAGAAAGCGGCCCTGTGAGCGGCCCCGAGAGCGGAACTGCGGCGCCGGGTGCTCCGGCAACACCGGACACTACGATCGAGTAGGGAGAGACCGTGAACGCTGGGGTGGATCGGGAACGGATCGTTCTGGCGGTGCGCGAATTGCTCAGCGCCATTGGGGCAGATCCCGACAGCGCTGAGCTGTCAGCGACACCGGGCAGAGTCGCTGACTCGTACGCAGAGTTCTTTGCTGGCATGGGTGTTGATCCCGTCGAACTCTTGAGCGACGCGCTTCCCTTGGACGAAGACACGGGCGAACTCGTGCTGCTTCGTGACATCTCGTTGCGGTCGGTGTGCGAGCATCACCTCCTGCCTTTTCGGGGTCGTGCGCATATTGCGTACCAGCCGGGGGGACGCGTCGTTGGCCTGAGCACCCTCCCACGTGTCGTTGCTGCGCTTGCCGCTCGCCCTCAGGTGCAAGAACGGCTCGGCGAACAGATTGTGCAAGCACTCGAAGATGGGCTCGCACCGAGGGGTGCGCTCGTTGTGCTCGAAGCCAGCCACGGGTGTGTAACCGACCGTGGCGTGCGTGAAGTGGATGTTACGGCCGTGACCATTGCCTCGCGAGGAAGCCTGTCAGAACCGGTGGCACGCGCCGAAGTGATGGCTCTTATTGCATCTGGCCAGGAGAGGCCGGAGCTGTGAACCCGGTACACGTGATGGGTATTTTGAACGTCACCGCTGATTCGTTTAGCGATGGCGGTAAATACTTAGACCCCGACACTGCGCTCGCGCAAGCGCGCAGGCTCGTGGCAGAGGGCGCAACCATTATCGATGTGGGTGGCGAGTCAACTCGACCTGGAGCCACCCCGGTACCGCGGGACGTTGAAGTTGCGCGCGTGATCCCGATCATCAGCGCGCTCTCTGCAGACGGCATCGCGGTATCGGTCGACACGATTCATGCGGAGACGGCCGCGGCCGCGGTGACCGCCGGTGCTAGATACATCAACGACGTCTCTGGTGGCCTGCACGATCCTGAGATGCTCTTGGTTGCTGCAGATGCTTCTCAGAAAGCCAATGTTTCGTACATTGCTGGTCACTGGCGTGGCATCCCAGATCTGTCGCACACGCGTTCTCACTATGCCGATGTGGTGAGGGAAGTGCGCGAGGCGCTCGCCCTCGTAGCGGCAGATGCCCGTGCGGCTGGCGTCGACGAGTCACGACTTATCCTCGACCCCGGTCTCGGTTTCGATAAAACCGGTGACCAGTGTTGGGAGATCTTACGAGAGATCACTACGCTGCAGACACTCGGGTACCCGGTGCTCATTGGTGCCTCTCGAAAGCGGATGATCTCGGAAGCACTCGAGGGAGTGCCAGGGGCCTTGGTGGGAACTGTGACGGGTACTGCCGTCGAATCTCGTGACCTTGCAACGGCGGTCGTCAGTGCGTTTGCTGCGCGTGCGGGAGCCTGGGGTGTGCGCGTGCACGATGTTGCATCGACGTCTACGGCTCTCGCTGTTGAACGCGCCTGGGGCGAACAGGTGCCCACGGCTTCGTTGTCTGCTGAACCTGCGCTGTCACCTGAGCCAGCTCGTGGACAAGACCACATTCGGCTGACCGGGCTCGAGGTGTTCGCGCACCATGGGGTGTTCGATTTCGAACGGAAGAATGGTCAAAAGTTTCTCGTGGACGCCGAGGTGCAGGTTGACCTGCACGCCGCGGCCCGCGGAGACGATCTCGCGAGCACAGTGCACTACGGTGAACTTGCCGACGCGATCGTGTACGCGGTCTCGAACGATCCAGTTGACCTCATCGAGACGGTCGCCGAGCGAGTAGCCGAGGTGGCGCTCTCGTTTGACGCCGTCACCGAGGCGCGCGTGACGATCCACAAACCCGATGCCCCCATCGATGCTGAGTTCGCCGATGTCTCCGTTTCCGTCGTGCGGCACAGGGGCGTCCGATGATCGCCCAAGTCGTCCCCGTACTGCTCGCGTTCGGGGCTAACCTCGGCGACCGTGGGGAGACGATTCGCGCAGCTCAGGCAGAGCTCGGCTCACTTTCAGGGCTAACGAATTTCCGTGCTTCCCCGCTTCGCGAAACGGTTGCGCTCACACTCGATGGGCCAGATCCAGACGCCCCGAAGTACATCAATGGCATCGCAACAGCCGACACGACGCTCTCACCGAACGAGTTGCTCGACGCAATGCAACGTACTGAACTCGAGCACGGCCGCGTCAGAAATGAACGATGGGGCAACCGCACACTCGATATCGACCTCATCTTGTTTGGCGGTCGCGTGATTCAAGACGAACGGCTCACCGTCCCTCATCCGCGTGCGCATGAACGCGACTTCGTGCTCTCACCCTGGCTCGACCTTGACGAGAACGCGGTACTCATGGGGCACGGCCGCGTCGCAGACTTGCTTGCTCGTATCGGCGACACGACTTCACCGCTTGAAGAGGGGACGACATGACTCGCACCCCACAGTTTCAGCGATTGAACCCGATGAACCTCTTTGCGGCGATTGCCGTCGGGCTCGGCCTGGGACTCTCGCTGCAGTTCATTCTCAAGGCGCGAGGCGGCTCCCCGCTTGTGCCGCCCTACTCAATGTCGATTACGCTCGTACTGCTCGCAGCTCTGCTCATTGTGCTCGGACTCAGATTGCGGCGCCACGTCGCGACGGGAACCGGGGCGGTCAACCCCTTCCAGGCGGTCAGACTCTTGGCAACTGCCAGAGCCGGGCAGATTGTTGGCTCTCTCTTTGCGGGTTTTGGCGGCGGGCTGCTGCTCGTGTTCATTGGGCGGAGCGTGCCAGCACCCACAGAAACGTGGATGCCGATGGCGGTGACGTCTGCCGCAGGCCTTGCGCTGCTCGCGTGTTCGCTCATTGTCGAACGCATGTGTCGGGTCCCACCGGGGGAGCAAGATGAAGATGATGAAGAACCCGGTGTCGCTAGGCTGGAGACGTGAATGAGCAACTGATGGATGAGCAGCCCGGGAATGAGCGGCCGAGCAGCGAACAGATTCTTTCCGATACTGAACCCGACTGGCACCGTGTGTCGCCAAAGTATGCGGTGGCAGATCTCGTGATTAATCTTGTGACGTCGTTGGTGCCGCTCGTGGTGCTTGTGGTGTTGTGGGTGGTGCGAGACGGCGATCTGGCGCCCTGGCTATCCATTGGTCTCGCAGCCCTCGTCGTGCTTTTTGTCGTGAACTCACTGTTTTCCTTCCGACGCGTGAAGGCCATCGGATACGTGCTGCGCGAAGACGACCTGCTCTTTCGGCGCGGCATTATGTTCGAACGCATCGTCGCTGTGCCCTACGGCAGGCTGCAGCTCGTTGATGTGAACCGGGGACCGTTACTTCGCGCGCTTGGGCTCTCGACACTCAAATTCGTCACTGCAGCGGTCGTCACGGGTGTGCAACTCCCCGGCCTCACTCGCGAGGACGCCGAGGCGCTGCGTGACCGCCTCATTGAACTCGCTGAATCGCGGAGGTCTGGCCTGTGACAGGTCAAGTGGAAGACGCGAGTCTCGAGCTTCCTGGCACCCCGGACGCCGACGGGTGGCGCAGGCTACACCCGCTGTCGCCAGTGTTGCGCGGAGGGCTTTTTCTCCTCGTGATTATCGGTGTCATCATCGCAAACCTGCGCGACGTGATCGTCGAAATCTTTGTCACGGGAGGTGATGACGATCTCGAAGGCGGCGGGAACATTCTCACCCTCGTTAACTATCTGGCTGAGCAAGGGCTCGTGATCATCGTGATCGGCGGCGTGGTGGGCATTCTCCTGCTCGTCGTATTGCTTTCGTGGATAGCGTGGCGCTTTCAGACATACCGCATTACCGCAGACACAGTTGAAGCGCGAAGTGGCGTCATTTTTCGTCAGCACCGCAGGGCTCCACTCGATCGAGTGCAGAGTGTGAACCTGCAGCGGTCACTCCTCGCACGGATGGTTGGGCTCACCAAGATTGCCGTGCTCACCGCTGGGCAGGGCGGCAAAGTTGAACTCGCGTACCTCGGGCATCGCGATGCCAAGGCGGTACGCGAACAGATTCTGCAGTTGGCGGCAGCCCACCGCGACGGTCGCACCCTAGAGCAGCCTGCAACGGATATGCAGGCAACGGCTGCGGTGTCATACGACGGCACCGAATATGCGCCAGCGAACGATCGGTTGACGCAGCGCGCTCAAGACTTCGCTGATTTCGACATGGATCCCGAAGCCACAGCTTCCGAAGCACTCGTTCGTGTGCCGGTCGGCCGACTGCTCGGCAGCATCGCGCTCAGCTGGGAGGCAGTATTCACCCTTGGTCTGCTGGTTGCAGCTCTCGTCTTTGGTATCGTCGGTCTCGCACTCGACTTCTTTGGCGCGGGGGCTGCCTCCCTCCTCACCATCATTCCGCTCATCCTCGTGATGTTCGCGATCATCTTTAGCCAGTTCAACAAGGGCTTCAACTTCACGCTTTCACGTGGCCGTGAAGCGGTGCGGATCGGGTCAGGGCTGACATCGACGGTGACGGATTCGATCCCATTCGGGCGCATCCACGCAATCGAAGCACGCCAACCGCTCATGTGGCGTCCATTTGGCTGGTGGCGCGTGCGCGTGACGCTTGCGGGCTACTCAGTCGCACAGGGCGGGCAGAGCCCGACCCAGAACCTCGTGCTCCCGGTCGGGCCTGAGCACGATGTCATTCGAATCATTGAATCGCTCGTGCCCGGCACAACTGCAGGGCTCACTGACGGGCTTTCAGGCACGGGTGAGGGCTACATTGGCGCAGGCCCCCGGTCTGGGTGGGTGCTCTGGTTTGGGAAGGCGCGTGCGGGAGTTCGCATCGACATTCCAGAGGACGCTCCAAACAGTGCGACGTTCCGCATTCGGCGCGGATTTCTCACTCGGTCGCTTGCCATCATGCCCGTCGTGCGTGCGCAGTCCATCGAACTGCGCAGGCCGTGGATCCACCATATGCTCGGACTCGCATCTATCCACGCGCACACCGTGATGGGGCCGGTCAGTCTCGAGCGAAGAGGGCTCGCGCTCGAAGACGCAAGACGTGTCTTCGACGAACTACAAACCGAGATTCTGCGCGTGCAGAGCGGAGACACCAGTGAACGACCCGCAGGCTAGTCGGCTCGGGATCGGCATTATCGGTGCCGGACGGGTTGGCCCGGTGCTCGGCCGCGCGCTCGCGGGGGCCGGACACGCGATTGTCGGAGTAAACGCGATCAGCGAAGAGGGCAAAGAACGCGTGGAGGCCATGCTCCCCGGCGTCCCCATACTCGAGGTGCAAGAAATTGTTCGCCGCGCAGAGCTCGTGCTGCTCGCGGTGCCAGGAAGTGAGCTTCCAGGGCTCATTTCCGGTCTCGCCGCCTTGAACGCCTGGCAGCCGGGGCAGCTTGTGATCCACACAGCACCCGAGTACGGCACGTCAGTGCTTGCCCCCGCCGCCGGTGTCATTCCCATCGCGCTCCACCCAGCAATCGTGTTTACCGGCACAAGCCTTGACCTCGCGCGGCTCTCTGGCGCGACTATCGCGGTGACGTCACCTACGGTCGTGCAACCCATCGGTCAAGCACTCGTCGTCGAGATGGGAGCGGAACCCGTGATTGTCGGTGAAGACGAGCGAGCCGGATACGCCGCCGCAGTGAGCGTCGCGACTGAGCAGGCACGAAATGCGGTGCATGACGCCATTCATGCGCTTGAAGGGCTCGGAATTTCTCGTGCCGACCGCATCATCGGTGGGACGGTGCGCGCCGCAGTTGAAGAAGAACTGGGGCGCCACTCGTCAGACCCTGACCTGGGTGCTTAACTCGCACAGAGCAAGAGCCCGTTCTGGGGTCGAGCAGGTGAGACCTCGCCTAAGATAGATGGGTACACCAACACAACGGAGGAACCCGCCACAATGAGCGAGAACACCGCGCCGAGCCACGCTGCTCCTGACGCCGCAACTGAAGAAGAAATCTTCGAGCAGAAGCGAGTACGTCTCGAGAAGCGCGCAAAGCTCAACGCTGCGGGCAATTTGGCAGGTGGCGCGTATCCCGTTGCGGTACCCGTGACCACCACGATTCCTGCGGTGCGCGCAAAGTTTGGGCATCTCGAAGACACCCCGGACACGGCTTCGGGGGAGACCGTTGGCGTTGCCGGCCGTATCGTTTTCCAGCGCAACACAGGCAAGCTCTGCTTCGCGTCGATCCAATCGGGTGACGGAACGCGAGTGCAGGCGATGCTCAGCCTCGCTGAGGTGGGCGAAGAATCACTCGTCGAGTACAAAGAACTCACTGACTTAGGTGATCACCTGTTTGTGAGCGGCGAGGTCATCTCGAGCCGCCGCGGCGAACTGTCGATCATGGTGCGCGACTGGCAGGTCGCGTCGAAGGCGATCGCGCCGCTGCCCAATCTTCACAGTGAGTTGAACGAGGAGACGCGAGTGCGTCAGCGCTACCTCGATCTCATCGCACGTGAGCAGGCGCGCATCAACGTGGTTACCCGCGCCCGCACAATGGCCAGTCTGCGTCAGACGTTTGCCGAACGTGATTTCATTGAGGTTGAAACCCCGATGCTGCAAACCATGCACGGTGGCGCTTCTGCGCGTCCGTTCATCACGAACTCGAATGCGTTCGACATGGAGCTCTTCCTGCGCATCGCACCCGAACTCTTCCTGAAGCGCGCCGCGGTCGGAGGCCTCGAGCGGGTCTTCGAGATCAATCGTAACTTCAGAAACGAAGGCGCTGACTCAACGCACAGCCCAGAGTTCGCGATGCTCGAGTCGTACCAGGCCTACACCGACTACAACGGCATCGCCGATCTTACTCAAGACCTGGTGCAGAACGCTGCGCTCGCCGCAAACATCGGCACCGAGCGCGAAGGCACGCACGTGGTGAAATGGGCCGATGGCACACTATTCGACCTCGGTGGTGACTGGGCTCGTGTATCCATGTACGGCTCACTGTCTGAGGCGGCCGGGCGGGAAATTACTCCCGAGACCTCCGTCGAGGAGCTGCTCGAACTCGCAGACACCGAGGGCGTAGAAGTGCATTTGCCCAATCATGGCAAACTCGTCGAAGAGCTGTGGGAGCACTTCGTCATTGATTCCTTCACTGGCCCAACTTTCGTCATGGACTTTCCGGTGGAAACGAGCCCGCTGACTCGTCACCACCGTTCCATTCCCGGTGTGGTCGAGAAATGGGACCTCTACGTGCGTGGCTTTGAGCTCGCAACAGGATACTCGGAGCTCATTGATCCGGTCGTGCAGCGTGAGCGGTTTACTCAGCAGGCGGCTGAGGGTGCCCGCGGAGACGACGAGGCAATGCCCATTGACGAAGACTTCTTGCGCGCGCTCGAGCACGCCATGCCCCCAACCGGTGGCATGGGAATGGGGATGGATCGTCTACTCATGGCACTCACGGGGCTTGGCATCCGTGAAACGATCCTGTTCCCCCTCGTCAAGTAGCCTACGTCCAGGAAACACCCTGTGGAGCCGAGTACAGTTGTGAGTTATGGATAACTGGTGGGTGAACGCGCTCTGGTCGATTGCTCCGACCCTCTTCATTGGCCTGTTCTTCTGGCTCGTATTGCGGCTCATTCTTCGTGCAGATCGCACCGAACGACGTATCTTTCGTGAGATCGAGAATGAAGAGCGGCAAAAGGCTGGTCTTCCCACACGTGACGAATAACTCCCATTTGTCGCTAAAGTAGCTTCAGTGCCCGAAATCGGGCACTGTCATTGGGCTGCGAGGGGCGAGAATGGACATATTCTCTGGTTGGAATTGGCCCTATTTGTGGACAATTTTTGTTCTCGTAGTTGACAATGTCATCCGGTTGGTGGCCCTATTTCTCGTGCCGAGAAACCGTCGCCCAACCGCTGGTATGGCTTGGCTCATGGCTATTTTCTTCTTGCCGGTACCCGGTCTTATCGTGTTTCTCATTTTGGGGAGTAAAAGACTTCCCAAACAACGCGAAGAAAAACAGGGCGCCATTAACCAGTATGTGGCTGACATTGCCGAGCGTGAAGAGCGCGTGCTTATCGCTGACTCAAGAGACATGCCGCTCGGGCTTGAAAGTGCGGTGAAGCTCGGTCAATCGCTCGGCGCGCAACCGATGCTCCGAGGGAATTCTGCATCGATGACAATTGATTACGAATTGTCTTTTGAACGCATGGCCGAGGCTATTCGGGAAGCCGAAGACTACGTGCACATTGAGTTCTACATTCTTGTGCACGACCAAACGACCGATGTCGTGTTTCAGGCGATGCGAGACGCGCGAGAACGTGGCGTGACAGTGCGTGTACTGCTCGACCACCTCTCAGCGCTCCGAAACCCTGGCAAGCGGCGCACCGCGGCAACGCTCACCGAGATGGGCGCAGAGTGGGCATACATGCTGCCCATTCGACCGTGGAAAGAGTACCTTCGGCCAGATCTACGTAACCACCGTAAGCTCATCGTAGTTGACGGAAAGGTTGGGTTCACCGGGTCTCAGAACCTAGTCGACTCGAGTTACAACCTGCCGAAGAATAAACGAAGAGGGCTCCACTGGCGCGACATTATGGTGCGGGTCGAAGGCCCTATCGTGCTCGGGCTTGAAGCTGTGTTTCAGGGAGATTGGTATCTCGAGACGGGCAAGTACCTCGAGCGGTTGAACATCAATGGGACCCCCACGAATCTCCCCGGTGACCTCGAATGCCAGATCGTGCCGAGCGGACCGGGATACGGCACGGAAAATAACCTCCAAGTGTTTGTGTCGCTGCTCTATACCGCGCAGAAACGTATCAGCATCACGAGTCCGTACTTCGTGCCTGACGGCTCGATCATGAACGCGCTGCGGGCCGCAACGGCTCGTGGCGTCGAGGTGGAACTATTTGTTTCTGAGATTGGGGATCAGGCGATCGTCTATCACTCCCAGCGCTCGTACTACGAAGAACTGCTCACTGCAGGAGTGCAGATTTGGATGTACCGCCCGCCATACATTCTTCACTCGAAGCACTTTACGATCGATGACACGGTCGCAGTTGTCGGCTCATCAAATATGGATCCGCGCTCGTTTGGTCTGAACATGGAGATCTCGATGGTCGTGCACGGCGAGAGTTTCGTGCGTGAACTCGACGAGGTGGTGGATTACTACCGCGCGAACTCACGCATTCTTCTTCCAGAAGAATGGGCGAGGCAGCCGTTGCGGTCGCAGTTGCTCGACGGGCTCGCGCGACTCACTTCGGCGCTGCAGTAACGGGCAGTTCCATTCTGGTTTATTAGGAGAAGGAGATTCAGCATGTTTGTTGTCACCACGAATGATGTTCCCGGGTACCGGGTCACGCAGGTGTTCGGCGAGGTCATGGGGCTTACTGTGAGGTCGGCGAACTTCGGGCAGAATTTCACTGCCGGGTTTCGTTCGCTCGCCGGTGGTGAGATGCCCGAATACACGAAAGTGATCTACGAATCACGATGGGAAGTCATGCAGCGCATGTGGGCTGAAGCGCAGCAGCGTGGTGCAAACGCGGTCATCGGTATGCGGTTTGACTCGGGAGCAATTGGAAGCTTCACCGAATTCTGTGCGTATGGCACCGCAGTCGTGGTTGAACCAATTGAGCCAGTAGCGCCAGCCACTCCTTCGGCTTCGTAGTTCCCCCCATCCCAGCCACCCCAGTCTGACCACGCGAGGCGTCGATGCTCGTTCTTTCGACTTCCTGATTGAGCAAACTTCGACGCCTCGCGTGGTTCGGGATGGGTGGATCGGGATGGCCCTGCGCCGATTATCGCTCTCCACAGAGACCCAGATCGCGTATATGAGCTCAACTTCTCCACATGTCCTGGTTTTGAGCTCCGCGACCCATGAAATTGACCAATGATCGACACATGCCACGTCCGAGAGTTTCCATTCCGAAGCTCGCGCGCTCCTTCTCGGTGAGCGAGGCCCAATCGCTCGGAGTCGGGGCCGGGGCCGGGGTACTTCGTCATTCACGTTTTCAAACGCCGTTTGTCGGTGTACGCAGCCTGACTGAACCTCTCGACGCGGGCAGAAACCTAGCGGAACGCGTGTCGCACAGCGCAATGCTCCTATTGCCGAGACTCCGGCCTGGCGAGGTCGTGAGCCATCATTCCGCGCTGCTTATCTATGGGTGTCCGATTCGTGCTCGAGAGGAGCTTCACATCACAGCGCAGCCGACGCATACGCGCAGCCGTGCTCGTGGAGTAGTTGGGCACCGGTTCTCGGCAAACACCCAAACGTCGATGCATCGAGGTGTGCCAATAGTCACTCCAGCCACCGCACTATTGCAAGCCGCGGGTTACTTGCCATTACGTGAGATCGTTGTCGCGATCGACCACCTCATACGACCGAATGGGTATCAGCCAGCGCTTGCAGACCCCGAAGCTCTAAGAATGGCGATCGGGCAATTTCGCGGGCGGGGAGCTCGCGTGCTTCAGACGGCCGTCGGGCTGGCCACAGCTCGCAATGAGTCGCGAATGGAGACTCTCACCTGGCTTATGCTTACGGCATTCTGCCTGACCAAGGGTGTTGAACTGCAAGTTGATCTTGAAGATGACAAAGGTTGGATCGGCCGCTTTGACTTTGTGCACGGCGGAAAGAAGCTCATCATTGAGTACGACGGAGAGCAGCATCGCACAAGTCGGGCGCAATACGCGCATGACTTGCGCAGGCTTGACCGGGCTCGTGCGGCTGGGTACCTGGTGATTCGGTTACTGGCAGAAGACGTGCTGGAAACCCCGCAGAAGACTGCGGCTCGAATAGCGCTTCTCCTCGGAATTGTGGCAAAGCCACATCCGATGCTTCTTGATTTGCTCCCCAAATAAACCGCGCTGCGCGCACCACGCCTCACCGTCACCCGCCTTGCGCGCACACTCACCCACCCGTGCAAGGCGTCGAAATTTGCTCATTCAAAGTATTGATACAGCAGATTCTGACGCCTCGCCCGGGAGGGGAGAGATGGAGCGGGGGAGGGTAGAGATAGAGCGGGAGGGTGAGAGGGGAAAGGGAGGGTGAGAGGTGAAAAGGGAGTGGGAGAGGGGAGGGTGAGAAGGAGAAGGGTTGGGTAAGTGTGTGGAAGACTGGGCTAATCCTTGATGACGAGGAGTTCGCCGACCTCGCACTCGAGAACCCGGCAAATTGCGGTGAGGGTCGAGAACCTGACCGCTTTTGCCCGGTCGTTCTTGAGGACCGAGAGGTTGACGATACTCACCCCAACTCGCTCACTGAGCTCGGTGAGCGTCATGCTCCGCTCGAGGAGCAATTCATCGAGCCGGCAGTGGATCGTGTGACCCTCCTCGGGCTCTGCGGGGCTCATACGAGTCCCTCTGTTTCACGCTGCATCTTCGCGCCGATGGTGTAGGCAGTTGCCACGATGCCGAAGGCAAATGCGAGGAGCACGAACGGCATCGGCTCTGCGGTGAGCACGGCGACATTTTCGAGCGCATCGCTGTGCATACTGAGGAGCACTTCATTTCCGACCATACGATCCAACACCGAACTCATACCGAATCCCATGAGGGCCGTCATGCCCGCCGCGACGACGAGTCGTGTATTGCCTCGGCTGAAGATTTTCCCACGCAGGCTGTTTCTTGCAAGCAGCGTGAGGCAGGTCACGATGGTGGCGACGACGATAAACCCGAGTACGGCAGAGATGATTGCGGTGCCAAATGCGGTGCCCGAGAGGTGGTCGGCGGAGACGGATGCCGAGTCGATCAACATGGGAACGCTGGCTCCCGAGCTCCCAACGGGCACCTCAACGGTGGTGTCAACGAGACTGACCGTAGCTTTGATGCCCTTCCCGCCTACGACTTCGGCGATATAGAGCACCGATGCGATTGCGCTCCACGCCACGAGCGCGAGCCCGATGACCATGAAGATTATGATGCCAATTCGGTCTCCGGTGGAAGGTCGGTAGGTCAGCGGATCGGATGTGGACATGTCATCCTCCTTATCGATTATCATTATTATCGCTTATCGATAAGTTTGCGCGGTTCTTGTGAGACTGTCAAGTTGCAACATGACAGTCTGCACGCCTTCGGCGAACATCGGCCCGCGCCAAGCTTCAGGCACGTAGCCTGTATTTATCGACGGATCCGCGCCCGCGTGAACCGTCAAGGAGGGTAAAGATGTTTGAGAGATTCACTGACCGCGCCAGGCGCGTGATCGTGCTCGCCCAAGAAGAGGCGAAGCTGCTCAACCACAACTACATTGGTACTGAGCACATACTCCTCGGCCTCATTCACGAGGGGGAGGGCGTTGCCGCGAAGGCGCTCGAACAGCTCGATATTTCGCTCGATGCGGTGCGCGCGCAGGTGACCGAGATCATCGGTACCGGGCAGCAGCCACCTTCGGGTCACATCCCATTCACGCCGCGCGCGAAGAAGATGCTCGAGCTCAGCCTCCGTGAGTCGCTGCAACTCGGCCATAACTACATCGGCACCGAGCACATCCTCCTTGGCCTCATTCGTGAGGGAGAGGGAGTCGCCGCCCAGGTGCTCGTAAAGCTAGGCGCCGATCTCAATCGCGTGCGCCAGGCAGTGATTCAGCTGTTGTCGGGCTACCAGGCGGGCAAAGAGAGCGCGACAGTTGGCGCTCCCGAGACTGGGAACGAGCCGAAGGGCTCGCAGGTACTTGATCAGTTTGGTCGGAACCTCACCCAGGCCGCTCGCGAAGGTAAGCTCGACCCGGTTATTGGCCGGGAGAAGGAAGTTGAGCGGGTCATGCAGATCCTCTCGCGCCGCACGAAGAACAACCCAGTGCTCATTGGTGAACCAGGCGTCGGCAAGACTGCCGTCGTCGAGGGCCTCGCCCAGGCAATTATCAAGGGTGAAGTTCCTGAGACGCTGAAAGACAAGCAGGTGTACGTGCTTGATCTCTCATCGATGATCGCAGGCAGCCGGTACCGCGGTGACTTTGAAGAGCGACTCAAGAAGGTCACCAAGGAGATCCGCAACCGCGGCGACATTATTATCTTTATTGATGAGATCCACACCCTCGTGGGTGCTGGTGCCGCAGAAGGCGCGATCGACGCGGCGAATATTCTCAAGCCGCTGCTCGCACGTGGCGAACTGCAAACGATTGGTGCAACCACCCTCGACGAGTTCCGTAAGCACTTCGAGAAGGACGCAGCGCTCGAGCGCCGCTTCCAGTCGATCATGGTGAACGAGCCGTCGCTGCCGCACTCCATCAATATTTTGAAGGGGCTCCGCGACCGTTACGAGGCACACCATAAGGTGTCCATCACCGACGGCGCAATCGTCGCCGCGGTGAATCTGGCGGACCGCTATGTGCAGGATCGCTTCTTGCCAGATAAGGCAATCGACTTGATCGATGAGGCTGGCGCGCGTTTGCGCTTGTCGATTCTTTCGAGCCCGCCCGAGCTGCGTGAATTCGACGAGAAGATTGCGGTCGTTCGCGCCGACAAAGAGCAGGCGATCGAGGGCCAGGACTTCGAGAAGGCCGCGAACAAGCGCGACGAAGAGAAGAAGCTGATCGCCGAGCGTCTGCGTCTCGAGAAGCAATGGCGTGCCGGCGATGTTGCAACGAACGCCGAGGTTGATGAGGGTCTCATCGCCGAGGTGCTTGCACAGGCAACGGGTATTCCTGTCTTCAAGCTCACGGAAGAAGAGACTTCGCGTCTGCGCTTCATGGAAGACGCACTGCACCAGCGCGTCATTGGGCAGAACGAGGCAATCTCTGCGCTTGCGAAGACCATCAGGCGTCAGCGTGCAGGGCTCAAGGATCCGAAGCGTCCCTCGGGATCGTTTATCTTCGCTGGCCCCACCGGTGTCGGAAAGACGGAGCTCGCGAAGGCACTTGCCGAGTTCTTGTTCGACGACGAAGACGCGCTCATCTCACTTGATATGTCTGAGTACGGCGAGAAGCACACCATCTCACGGCTCTTCGGTGCCCCTCCAGGGTTCGTTGGGTTCGAAGAGGGCGGTCAGCTCACCGAAAAGGTGCGCCGCAAGCCGTTCTCCGTGGTGCTTTTCGACGAAATCGAGAAGGCACACCCTGACATCTTCAACTCACTGCTTCAGGTGCTTGAAGAGGGTCGATTGACCGACGGCCAAGGCCGGGTTGTTGACTTCAAGAACACCGTCATTATCATGACCACGAACCTCGGTTCTACCGCGATTGCTGGAGGCCCTGTGGGCTTCCAGCTTGAGGGCGACTCGCAGGTCGGGTACGAGACGATGAAGGGCAAGGTCAACGAGGAGCTGAAGAAGCACTTCAAGCCCGAGTTCTTGAACCGAGTCGATGACACGATCGTGTTCCCGCAGCTTTCGAAGCCCGAGCTGCTGCAGATTGTCGATCTCTTCGTGAAACAGCTGAAGGATCGCCTCCTCGACCGCGACATGCACATCGAGGTTTCGCAGCCCGCGCGTGAGCGTCTCTCCGAGATCGGGTACGATCCGACGCTGGGTGCGCGACCGCTTCGCCGCGCAATTCAACGGGAGATCGAGGACAGCCTGTCAGAACGTATCTTGGGTGCTGAGCTGCTCGCGGGTGACACCGTGGCAGTTGACTTCGTCGACGGTGCGTTCACGTTTGAGACAAAGGGTGGCTCAAACAGGTCACACGGAAAGGCTTCGGCCTCAGCGGCCGCAGCCGCAGCCGCGACAGGTTTGACCCCCGGAGCTGGCGAGTAAGAACTACTAGACTCGCAGCATGACGACGAGTGAGAACAGCGTGAGCGGGCCGGGTGTAATACACACCCGGCCCGCTACGACTCAGGACATAGCGCACATCGTGAATCTGATGGAACCGCTCGTCGCCAGGCGAATCCTGCTGGGGAAAGACCTTGTAGAGCTCTATGGGGCGGTGCCCGAGTTCACCGTGGCTTTCGACGAGCACGGAAGAGTGGTCGGCTACGGCGCACTCCATGTCATGTGGGAACACCTCGGTGAAGTGCGCACGCTCGGTGTATCTGAAGAGCACCTGGGTAGGGGGGTCGGTCACACGATCCTCGAGGCGCTCGAAGAGCGGGCACGAGACCTCGGGTTGCAGCAACTATTCTGCCTCACGTTCGAGACCGAGTTCTTTGGTCGCCACGGCTTTGAAGCGGTAAACGAGAACACAGAACTCGTTGCCGCGGATGTATACGCTGAGCTTCTACGCTCACAAGATGAGGGTGTCGCTGAGTTTCTTGATCTGGCACGAGTGAAACCGAACACGCTTGGCAACACCCGCATGTTGAAGCGGCTCTAGCGCTCTCACGGGGTACCATGTGGCCATGGCCACCGCGAAAGATCGAAGCGTCTATGTGCGCAGGCGGATCATTGTGTTGCTCGCCCTCATCGCTGTTATTGCCGCAGTCGTACTGATTATTGTGCGGCCCGGTTCGAGCGGTGGTGCAAAGAATGTCGAGACCGTCGAAGTGCCGACGGATCTCGTTGATCAGCCAGAAACTGAGGAAACTGAAGCGCCCGAAACTCCGGCGTGCGAGGCCTCACAACTTGAGGTTATTCCGGTGTTGAGCCAGCCCTCATATGGGGTGGGAGAGAATCCCGAGCTTTCGTTGTCGGTGACGAACTCTGGCAATGATGCGTGCATTGCTGATCTTGGCACTGCGGGGATGTCATTCACAATTGCAAGCGGAAGCGATGAAGTATGGCGATCAACTGACTGCCAAAAAGCGCCAGAAAGTCTCGCAGTGATCCTTGACCCAGAAGAAACACTTGAGAGCGAATCAATCTCATGGGACCGAACACGGTCAAGCAAGGAAACATGCGATATCAGTCGTGATGCGGTCGTCGCGGGCGGAGCGTCGTATCACCTAGGCGTAATGGCTGGTGGAGTCGACAGCACGGAGACCGCGCAATTCTTGCTTTACTGACGATCAACTATGCTTGAAAACATGCTTAGCGATAATTTCCTCCGTCTCCCCGAGTCCATCCAGCAGAAAGTTCTTGCCGGTTTGGAAGAGGAGATTCGTGTGGGGTTCCAGGAAGTGGAACGCGCAAAGGCGGATACCTCTGTAGAAGATCACACGATGCGCGCCATCTCCGAGGGCATTGTTCGCTCTGGAGCGCTTCGCGATTCTCTCACCGGCGAAGTGTCATCGCAGTAGCGAGTTTCCCCAGAGAACGATAGTTCTCACTCCACTAACATTGAGGGTATGACCCAGCAGCCCCCTCCGGTGTATCCGCCCGCGCAGCCGCAGTTTCAGTATTCGCCGCAGACCCCAAATATGCCGGTGTCGAAACCACCGACCAACGTATTCGCGATCATCGCGCTCATTGGGGCGTTCTTCTTTAGCCTCGTCGGCATCATCTTCGGGCATATCGCGCTGAGCCAGATCAAGCGCACAGGGGAGAGCGGGCGCGGGCTCGCGCTTGCTGGCACCATCGTCGGATACGTGCGTCTGCTCCTCGACGCCCTTGCGGTCATTTTGTTCTTTGTGTTCGCTGGGGTGTTTGGTTCGCTGATTGCGGAGAGCACAGACCAAATGGTTGATCAGCTCGATCAGTTCGAGCAGTATGAATCGCCCGACGCGAATGGTAATTCTGAGCTGCAAGATGCGCCTTGGATGGGTACCGAGAACGAAGCATTCTGTAACGCGCTGGACAACTACGATCTCAGTTACGATGATGAGTTTGCGTACTACGAAGAACTTCGGGCCGTGACTGACGACCCCGAGTTCACTGAACTCATTGACGCGCAGTTAGGCATGTTCGAGATGGATCTCGACAACCTGAGCGAGGAAGAGTACCGCGAAGTTCTGAAGCAAAACGAGCTCTGGTCTGAAGCGCACACTCGAAAGCTCGATCGGTGCTACGCGGGTTAGCGCTCGGCAGAAGCCCTTCCAGCACGGGTCTTTCCAGCGACGGCCCGTCCCGCGGCCAGCCCTGAAAATAGGCATCCGCCAAGGAAGGTGCCCTCGAGCGCGTTGTACCCATGCAGGCCACCGCCACCAAACCCAGCGGCCTCTCCTGCTGCGTATAACCCCGGAATGGGCTCGCCATTAGTGCCGAGCGCACGAGACGAGAGATCTGTTTGAACGCCGCCGAGCGTCTTGCGGGTGAGCACATGGAGTTTGACCGCAATGAGCGGCCCAGCGCTCGGGTCTTGGAGCCGGTGAGGTTTCGTTGTACGAGTGAGTTTGTCACCCAGGTAACGGCGAGAATTCTGGATACTCATCGCTTGCGCATCTTTTGAGAACGGGTTGTCGAACTCCGCGTCACGTGCACGTACTATCTGCTCGATGGCTTCCGGATCGAGGAGCGGTTCGTCGGTGAGGGCGTTCATCTGCGCGACCAGCTCTTCAATGGTGTCGGCCACCACAAAGTCTTCGCCGTTGTCGATGAACGACTGGACGGGCCCCGGCGCGCCACGCCCCAGCCGCGTTTTCAGCAGAAGCGTACGGTCGCGACCCGTGAGGTCTGGGTTCTGTTCTGATCCAGACAGGGCAAACTCTTTTGCTGCCATGCGACTGGTGACGATGAACCACGAATGATCGTGCTTGGAGAGCCCAGGAAGCGTGCGGAGGAGCTTCAGCGTGCCGAGCGTGTCATGGCCTGGAAGCCCTGGAACTGGGAGCCGGCGCCCGAGTGCATCGAGCCACAGTGGTGAGGGGCCAGGCAGAATTCGAATCGCGTGGCCGGGCCAGACTGGCCGCCAGTTTTGTATGCCTTCGGTATAGTGCCACATGCGGTCTTGATTGACGAGGTGTGCACCCGCGTCGCCGGCGATCTCAATCATGCGCCCATCGACATATGCGGGCACGCCCGTCACCATGTGCGCTGGCGCGGTACCCAGACGCTCCGGCCAGTGCTTGCGCACGAGCTCGTGGTTTCCGCCGATGCCACCGCTTGCGACGATCACTGCATCTGCACGAAATTCAAACTCGCCGATCGCTTCTCGGTTCGAAGCAACCGCGCGTGCACCGTCATCCGCTGCAAGCCGCGTGCCTTGCACCCCCACGACGGCCCCATTTTCAACGATGAGACGGTCAACGCGGTGCCGGTGCTTGAACTGGGTGAGGCCTGCCGCTTCGGCTTCCCGAGCAGCAGCGATGAACGGATCCACCACGCCTGTCCCCGTGCCCCAGGGAATATGGAACCGCGGAACTGAGTTTCCGTGCCCAGTCGCCGACAGAGCACCGCGCTCGGCCCAACCGACGACCGGGGTGAGGTCGATTCCCACATCTCGGATCCACGCGCGTTTCTCACCAGCTGCCCATTCGACGTACGCTCGCCCCCAGCGCGCCGCCCACTGGTCTGTGCCCTGCCCGTCGCCAGCCTGTTCGCGATCGAAACGATCCCATTGCGCGCTTCCTTGCCAGTCCTGCCAAGCGAGCTCGAATGAATCTTTCACCCCGAAACGGCGTTGCTCTGGGGAGTCGACGAGAAACAGGCCACCGAACGACCACCAGGCCTGACCGCCAATATTCTGAGACCCTTCCTGATCAACGATGATGGTGCGCAGGCCCGACTGAAACGCCTCGCGTGCGGCGACCAACCCCGAGAGCCCTGCGCCAACAATGATGACGTCAGCATGTAAAATGTCAGAATTCAAAACCTCAGCGTTCATGCACGCAATGCTATGCCCCGCGGCCACCCGAGGCATAGGTGTCGGCCCGGTCTTGACCGGTGAGCGCCTGAATGGCTGTCATGATGCGTTCGGTTGCTTCCTTGCGGGCGCGGCCAGCTGGGAGCGACGCGAGATCAGACAGATCGAGCGGTGCGCCAAATTGGATCGAAGTGCGGGTTCTCTTCCCGGTGTGTGGGTCGCGAAGCCCACGGTTTGTGCCGATCAGCCCGACCGGCACGACTGTCGCATGGGTCTCGAGCGCGAGCCACGCGGCACCACTTCGCCCCAGATACAGGCGGCCGTCGCGTGACCGGCTCCCCTCAGGGAACACGGCGAACACGCTTCCTGCCGCGAGCACTTCTCGGCCCGCATTGAGCGCAGACTGGGCGGCAGTGGAAGCTTCGCGGTGCACCGGGATCGCGCCGATGCTCGTAAAGAACCAGCGTCCGAGGCGGCTCTTGAAAAGTGACTCCTTCGCGAGAAACTGTACGGTGCGAGGAGAAAACGAGGGGATCAGGATTGTGTCGAACCCCGATAGATGGTTGCTTGCGAGTAGCACTGGCCCGTGAAACGGAACATGCTCACGACCGATGATGTGGGGCCGAAACATGACCCAGAGCAGCGGGATCAGTAGTGCACGACCGATGACATACACCGGGCCCGGTCGTGCGGGAGATCTTGTGCTCACGCATCGAGCTTAACGCTGGCACCTGCCTTCGCAGAAGCTCGGTGGTGCACTTCAAGAATTCGATCGATATGGTGGGAGAAACGGAAGGTGTTTCATGCACACGCAACAGGTGAATCTCGCAGTTATTGGCTCAGGTTCGGGTAATTCGCTCATCACCCCGTTTTGGGACGATAAGCTCGTCGCGATTGCTGAGCAAGGGGTCTTTGGTGGCACCTGTTTGAACGTTGGCTGCATTCCAACAAAGATGTTTGTTCGGCCGGCGGCGCTGGCGAGAACTCCGGAAGAAGCAGCGCGGCTCGGGGTTACTATGCAGACCGAGAACGTCGATTGGGTGGGCATACGAGACCGGGTCTTCGGGCGCATCGATCCCATCTCTGCGGGCGGAGAAAGCTACCGCATCGAGCTACCGAACATCGAGCTCGTCTCACAAAGGGTGCAACTCGACGGGCATCGCGCATTCGTTGCTGAAGACGGGACGCGCGTCGAAGCCGAACAACTCGTGATCGCTGCGGGATCGCGTGCGGTACTTCCCGATATTCCGGGTATTGACTTGCCCGATATTCACACCTCAGACACGGTGATGCGTATCGACAGTCTCCCGAAGCGGGTACTCGTGATCGGTGGTGGCTATATTGCCTGCGAGTTCGCTGGTGTCTTCTCTGGTCTTGGCTCTGAGGTCGTGCAGCTCGTGCGAGGAGACCGAATGCTGCGAAGCCTTGACGACGAGATTGCCGAAGCGTTCACAAAGGTGGCGTCCAAGCGGTGGAGTATTCGCTTTGGGTGCGAGGCCGAGCGGTTCATCGCGCGTGAGGGCGGCGGGGTCGTCGCTGATCTGAGCGAGAGCACGGGAGCAGAATCACTAAGCGCAGAATCCAGCGAGTTCGACGTGGTGCTTTTGGCCACAGGAAGACGCCCAAACTCTGATCTCGTGGGAGCGGAGGAAGCGGGTCTCGATCTCCATGCCGATGGGCGTATCAAAGTCGATGAGTACCAGCGAGTACTCGTAAAAGGGGTGCCGGTTCGTGGGCTGTATGCGCTTGGAGATGTGTCCTCGCCGTTCCAGCTCAAACACGTTGCGAATCACGAGGCGCGAGTGGTCGCGCACAACCTCGAGCACCCGGAAGATTTGATCCAGACGCGACATCATGCTGTGCCGGCCGGGGTATTCAGTGATCCTGAGATTGCACAGGTGGGCCTCACCGAGAAAGAGGCAATCTCACAGATCGGCGCCGAGCACGTGACCACGAAAACCCAGCACTACGGCGATACCGCCTACGGGTGGGCGATGGAAGACGAATTCGGTGTGTGCAAAGTCATCGCAGATCGGCGTGACGGCACCATCTTGGGAGCGCACATCATGGGATATCAAGCTTCAAACCTCATCCAAGTGATTCTTTCCGTGATGAGCTTTGGCATCGATGCGCACACCGCGGCGCGTGGACAGTATTGGATCCACCCCGCTCTCAGCGAGGTAGTCGAGAACGCGTTGCTCGGACTCGATGTGCCTGAGCAGCTGTCTGCGTAGCTTTTGCGTGTCTTGAGGGGCGAACCCTAACCTGCATAGTCGGGAGCGGGGGGAAGCCCAAAGAACTCTTCGAGCGTCAGTATGCCCTGGGCCTTGAGCTCGAGGGCGAGGTCGGTGCCGACGTAGCGGTAGTGCCATGGCTCGGGCATGTACCCGGTTACGGCGTCGTACCCGAAGGGGTATCGCTCGGTGAAGCCGAATTCGGCGGACCTGTTGTGGAGCCATTGGCCTGCTGGTGTGTTCGCAAAGCAACCGTCGAGCATGCAGTCATCTGCGCCAGCGAAGTCTACGCTGAGGCCCGTCTGATGCTCAGAGTGACCGGGTCGCGCTGACGTGGTGTCTGCGAATGCTTGGCCCTGGTTCGCGACAAAGCCGCCATACACACTCACTTGGGTGTCATAGCTGCGATATGCGCTGATGATGTAGATCGAGATCCCTTCGGCAGCAGCGGCCGCGACCATCTGCTCCGTGGCAGTGGCAGCGACTTGACGCAGGGGTTGCCCATTCGTGCTTTCCACATTGGGAACCACAAGATCATTCGGCACATACCCCGCTGGATTCAATTGGCGCAGTTTATTTGCAACGACCCAAATCGAATTGGGGTCGTCGATCGAGTATGCCGACTTGTCAAACGAAGGCGGTTCAGGAGTTGGCTCTGGCTCTGGAATTTCCGTGGGCTTCGGCTCTTGTGCCTGTGTCGGGCTCGGTGTCGGTTCGACGGTCTTGGGGGAACACCCAACGATGCTCAACAGCAGTCCGCTTGCTACGAGGAAGGCGAGAGGAACAGCCACGCGTTGCGCGAACCCTCGGTTTGCTGGTTTCGAGACGCGTACAAACATGCATTCATCGTACAGTCAGTGGCAGAATGAACACATGGTGATCGGAACCGCAGAACTGCCCGAATCGGACGGCCCGGAAGATCGCGCTGCGTCCGCAAATAACCCCGGGTGGCTGAACGACGAAGAGTTGGAGTTCGTGCGCAACCGCATGCCCGTGCTCTACGTTGAGGCGGTGCCAGTGCGGGTGGATGGGCTCGGACGCGTGACAGAGGTGGGTTTGTTGCTTCGCAGCACACCAGAAGGAAATCTCACACGTGCGTTCGTGTCTGGGCGAGTGCGGTACGGAGAAACCTTGAAGGAAGCACTGTTTCGGCATCTTGAGAATGACCTTGGACCGATGGCGTTCCCGCAGATGCCAGCGACACTGATTCCTTCGCAGGTCGCAGAATACTTCCCCATGCCAGGGATGTCGTCGTTCGTCGACGAGCGCCAACATGCAGTCTCACTCGTTTATCTTGTTCCGGTCACTGGCAGCTGCAGCCCCCGGCAGGATGCGCTCGAGGTGACTTGGATGAGCCCAGAAGAAGCGCTCTCGCCGGGTACGATCGCAGAGCTCTCTGGTGGCCGCGGTGCTTTGTTGCGGCAGGTGCTTGGTAGCGCAGGCTGCTAGTGCGGCAGGGCGAAGGCGCTACCGGGGACTAGCGACGCACCCAGGTGATGAGATGCGCGTGTGAGAACCCGCGGGCGCACTTCATGCAAGAGGACTCTCGCGTCGGTCGCCTGAACTTAAAATGTGTGTGGCCAGCGGGGCAGCGTCCCACCCAGGGCGCTCGCTCGTGAGCGATCTCTCCGTTGTGTGTGCGCCCACCAACGTAGCCGAGATCACGTGCAATCCGTTGCCAGCGCGGTCCGTGTGCGGCGGCCGACCCAGCAAGGGCATGCGCAACTTCGTGCAGGAGTATCTGGTGAGTTTCGTCGTCATCGAATTTCTCGACCAGATACTTCGACACTGTGATGCGTCGGTCGATGTAGTTGCATTGGCCCGCGCGTCGCTTCGCATTGTCGAAGCCGAATGACCAGGATCCGTCGCCAAACATGGGGTCAAGATGATGGCGAATGAGCGCTTCTGCCCACACGCGAACCTTCGCGAGATCACTCATGGCCGGGTCACCTTCCGAAGATTCCGGCGCCCGGTGCCGGTGAATCGACCGCTGTTGCGTCGGTGACTGGTTTCGTTGTTCCGATGAATCCGCGAAGTTCGTGCCCGGTGAGCAGGCGAGCCGGGTGTGGGCCGCCAGCAAGCAGTCTCGGCAGCCAGTCGAGTTCAGTGGCAAGGTGGTCGACGTCATTGGAAACTGAGGCCACCATGATGACGTTGCCGAACCTGCGCCCCTTCAACACCTGCGGTTCCGCAATCGCGGCCACCTCAGTGAAGAGCGAGGTGAGAGTAGCGGCCTGGCCGCGTACGAAGGGGAGTCCTTTACCGTCGGCGGCGTTCACAACGACGATGCCGTTCGGGGCAAGTAGCGGCCGAATAAGCTCATAGAACTCGGTGCTCGAAACGTGCGCGGGGGTCTGAGACCCCGAAAAAATATCGACGATCACCAGGTCCATCGCACCGTGCATACCCGCGGGTAGTTTGCCGAGTACTTCGCGTGCGTCTCCGTGGCGCACGCGAATGCTTGCCCGCTTGGGCAGTGGCGCCGCCTCGCGTACGAGATCGACGAGCGCGCTCTCTAGCTCAATGACCTGTTGTCGGCTGCCTGGCCTTGTTGCTTCGACATAGCGGGGGAGCGAGAATGCGCCAGCGCCCAGGTGCAGCACTGAGATCGGAGCGCCAGGGTCTCTGAACAGATCGATGACATGGCCGATGCGGCGCATGTATTCGAAAAACAGCTCTGAGGGGTCACGAAGGTTGACATGCGACTGCGGCGTGCCATCAACGACAAGTTCGATCGCACCAGGCACCCAGCGATCTTCCTCAATATGAGCCGTGTGACCCGAGCTGAGAGTAACTGGGTCGGGAAACCTCACGCCAAGCCGAGTTCGGACAGCTTGGTGCGCATCTCATCATCGCTCGGCTCAACCTGGTGAGTGCCGTCGGGGTACGCGATAACGGGGATGTTTTTTCGGCCGCTGATTTCCTGCGCAACATCGGCGGCCTCCGGGGTCGCGACCAGGTCGATCCAGTCGTATCCCACCTCGAGTTCGCCGAACACGCGCTTCGCACGTAAGCAATCGCCGCACCAGTCAGCACCGTAAATTTTGATGTCTGGTGAATCTGAATTCTGTGTCTCGCTCATGCTGAGATTCTACGCCGATGCACTGACATTCGGCTTCGAGTCGGCGTTGTGTAAAAGCCAGATCCTGGTCGCGATCAGTGCGGCCGCGATGCCGATGAGTGCCCCGGCAATTGCATCGCTCAACCAGTGCACGCCGAGCGCGGTGCGGCTCCACATCATTGCGGCGATCCACACGCATGCGACGATCCACACCCATCGCATGAAGACAGGATGACCATGAACCTCGCCTGAGTTCAACACGGATGACACCGCAATCGAGAGCGATACCGCAAACGCGGCGGCCCCCATCGCATGCCCAGACGGGTATGACTCGCCACTGAAGAAGTACACAGCGTCGAGCGGGCGCGGTCGATCAACGAGCAGTTTCAAAAGTTGAGAGAGTGCCACGCCAATAACGAGGGAAGTGAGTACCGTTGCGGCTGCCCGGGGCTGTTTCAACGTGAAGAGCAAGGCAGCCGAGATGACTCCGAAGGCTGCGACCCCGAACGCGCTGCCTACCTCTGCGAGCATTGTGGCAATCGGGTACGCCCCCGACTCCAGCGTGAGCTGCACCCACCCCCGCCAGGTGTTGTCAAATGGGAGCGGATCGCCTGAGAGGAACCGAAAGTATGCACCAAACGCCGTCACCAAAAGAATCGCGAATATTGCGCACGGAATCAAGGCACGATTCGGAACGCGACTCGTATGAAGGGTGCTCATGCGTTCACAGTAGCGGGGTCAGATCGCAGCTTCCTTGGAAGCTTCTTTGCAGAAGAGGTGCTTTGGTGAGAAACACATGCGAGTTATATCGCCACGCAATCTGAGGACGTCGCTGCTACGGTTGCCTCACATAACGGTGCGCCACTTTTGCAACGATCTTCGCGAGTTACTCACTGCGGTCCGCAAGCGGACTTGCTTGGAGAGATCAAGGTGGCGCCGTGGGAATGTTGGCTCCCTGAGAGAAGGAACGCGCATGATAAGTGACGGCAGCGTGCTGAATCGTCGGACAAGTGAATCGTGAACGAAGCTCGGGAACGGTTCATCCAGGCGCTCTGGGAGGCGATCGATGGTATTCCGGGGCTCGCTGAACGTGCGCGGGTTTCGCGGGAAGATCTGTTTGAGGAGGATCCGTGCGCCGTCGGAGTCGGTGCTGACGATTACTGGTTCCTAATCTCGGTGGATGCATCCGGTGTCTATTCCTTCTCCTATACGACTCGAGGGAACGACCGGCTCGAGTTTCTCTCGAATCACCCGCGCTCGCTCGCCGTGTATGTTGCGTACGCCATGATCGGGAGATCGAACTACCCAGATCTGGGCCATTCGCCATATCTAGATGCACCGTTCATGCTCAATCTTGAGGAACGGCTCGAACTTGACGAATACGAGAGAGAACGTCTTGTCATTCGCTGGCATCTGGGCGAAGGATCTTGGGCACAAGCGCTCACTGACCCCTCACTGGTGTACGGGCTGGAGTGGGCATGGTTGTTCACGAAGAGCGACAACACGATTGGATATGCGTTGGCGGAACGCGAGGGTCAGTGGCGAGCTGGAGCGTCCTCGGGAAGGGAATACCCGTTACCGAGATACGATCCCCAGGGTTTGACTCTCGAGAAATGGAATGCCTGGAGAACCGCGGTAGACAACTGAGAATTACGCTGGTATTGTAGATAGTTGCACTACGGACACCTGTGTGCCTTCATATAGCGGAAGGCCACCGGGAGCTGGCGCACTAGCGCAAATAAGCCCCGTTCGATGATCCTGACGCAATTCTTTGCAAGACCAAGTCTACAGCCCGACGGGGCTCACGGAGGTAATTCCTTGGCTGCTGCGCGCAACGCATCGTCCACTAACAACCCGAAGAACGGTCGCGATCATCAGCGGCTCTCATTCGCTAAGATTTCCGACACGCTGTCGGTGCCAGATCTACTGGCACTGCAGCTAGAGAGCTTTGACTGGCTCGTCGGCAACGACATCTGGAAAGAGCGTGTCGTTGAGGCTCAAGCTCAGGGGCGCGATGACATCGCGCTGAAGAGCGGGCTTGAAGAAATCTTCGAAGAGATCTCGCCGATCGAAGACAACGCTGGCACTATGCAGCTTTCGTTCGAGAACCCGATCCTCGATGAGCGTAAGTTCTCAATCGAAGAATGCAAGGAGCGCGGTAAGACCTACTCGGCACCGCTCTATGTAGAAGCGGCGTTCTACAACACCGAGACTCAGGTGCTGAAGAGCCAGACGGTCTACATGGGTGATTTCCCCATCATGACCGACAAGGGCACCTTCATCATCAATGGCACCGAGCGTGTCATTGTCTCGCAGCTTGTGCGTAGCCCCGGCGTGTACTTCGAACGCCAGCAGGAGAAGACCTCCGATAAGGATGTCTTCTCGGCACGCGTGATTCCGAGCCGTGGTGCATGGCTCGAGTTTGAGATCGATAAGCGCGACCAGGTTGGCGTGCGCATCGATCGTAAGCGTAAGCAGTCGGTGACGGTGTTCCTCAAGGCACTCGGCATGACCACCGCTGAGATTCTCGAAGAGTTCGCTGGTTACGAGTCGATCGCCCTCACCCTTGAGAAGGATGGTGTCGTCGAGAAGGAAGGCGTCAACCTTCAGGAAGAGGCGCTCAAGGACATCTACCGCAAGCAGCGGCCAGGTGAGCAGGTTGCGATTGAGGCGGCGCGTGCGCTCCTCGACAACAGCTACTTCAACTCGAAGCGCTACGACCTGGCAAAGGTGGGTCGCTACAAGATCAACCGCAAGCTCGGCATCGACGCTCCGATCACTGACTCGGTCCTGTCGCTCGAAGACATCGTTTCGACGATCAAGTACCTCGTTGGCCTCCACGCTGGCACCGAAACCCTCCCGGGCGTACGTGACGGCAAGGAGATCGATCTTCGTCTCGACACTGACGACATCGACCACTTTGGTAACCGTCGTATCCGCGCGGTCGGCGAGCTCATTCAGAACCAGGTGCGCACCGGCTTAAGCCGTATGGAGCGTGTCGTTCGTGAGCGTATGACCACGCAGGACATCGAAGCGATCACCCCGAACACACTGATCAATACCCGCCCAGTGCTGGCTGCGATCAAGGAGTTCTTCGGTACGTCGCAGCTCTCGCAGTTCATGGACCAGAACAACCCGCTCGCGGGGCTCACGAACAAGCGTCGTCTCTCGGCGCTCGGTCCGGGCGGTCTCTCACGTGACCGCGCAGGCGTTGAAGTTCGAGACGTTCACCCGTCACACTACGGCCGTATGTGCCCGATCGAGACTCCGGAAGGCCCGAACATTGGCCTCATCGGTGCGCTCGCAACCTTCGCACGCATCAACGCGTTCGGTTTTATCGAGACCCCGTACCGCCGCATTGTTGACGGCACGGTAACTGATTCGGTCGATTACCTCACTGCCCACGAAGAGGATGAGTTCCTCATCGCACAGGCAGGCGCACCGGTGAACAAGGACGGCAAGTTCAGCGAAAAGCAGGTACTTGCTCGCCCACGTGGCTCCGAAGTACAGATGGTTGATGCAGACAGCGTTCAGTACATGGACGTTTCGCCGCGCCAGATGGTTTCGGTTGCAACCTCGCTCATTCCGTTCCTTGAGCACGACGATGCAAACCGCGCGCTCATGGGTGCGAACATGCAGCGTCAGGCTGTGCCGCTGCTGCGCAGCGAGTCACCCATTGTCG
>JBQEBC010000002.1:0-46519 GCA_052106035.1 Leucobacter sp.
GAGGCGGGAGAGCGAGTGCACCCGCACTTGTTCGAGGAAAGGAAACAATCATGGCAAAAGCCAAGAAGGTTACCGGTCTGATCAAACTTCAGATCGCAGCCGGCGCCGCGAACCCGGCACCCCCCGTGGGTCCTGCCCTGGGTCAGCACGGCGTGAACATCATGGAATTCTGCAAGGCGTACAACGCTGCGACCGAATCCCAGCGCGGCAACGTCGTTCCCGTAGAGATCACGGTCTACGAAGACCGTTCGTTCACCTTCGTTCTCAAGACCCCTCCGGCAGCTGAGCTTCTCAAGAAGGCAGCTGGCGTGCAGAAGGGCTCGGGCACCCCGCACACCGTTAAGGTTGCGAAGGTTACCGCTGAGCAGGTTCGTCAGATCGCCGAGCAGAAGCAGGCTGATCTGAACGCGAACGACGTCGACGCTGCGGCGAAGATCATCGCGGGCACCGCTCGCTCCATGGGCATCACGGTCGAGTAAGGGAAACGCAAATGGCAAAGTCAAAGGCGTATCGCGCCGCTGCCGACAAGATTCAGGCAGACAAGTTCTACACTCCCGCAGAGGCAGTTGCTCTCGCGAAGGAGACCGGATCCACCAAGACTGACTCAACCGTCGAGGTTGCAGTCAAGCTCAGTGTTGATCCCCGCAAGGCCGATCAGATGGTTCGCGGCACCGTGAACCTTCCTCACGGAACCGGCAAGACCGCTCGCGTTATCGTGTTCGCAAACGGTGCTGCTGCTGAGGCAGCCATCGCTGCTGGCGCAGACGAGGTTGGCGGCGACGAGCTCATCGAGAAGGTGGCCGCAGGCTACACCGACTTCGATTCAGCTGTTGCAACCCCTGAGCTCATGGGCAAGGTTGGCCGTCTCGGTAAGGTACTTGGTCCCCGCGGCCTCATGCCAAACCCGAAGACCGGCACCGTGACCATGGACACTGCGAAGGCAGTGACCGAGATCAAGGGCGGCAAGATCGAGTTCCGCGTCGATAAGCACGCGAACGTTCACTTCATTGTCGGCAAGGCATCATTCACGGCCGAACAGCTCGACGAGAACATCACTTCGGTGCTCGACGAGCTCATTCGCCTGAAGCCAGCTTCGGCAAAGGGCAAGTACGTCGCCAAGGGTACTGTCTCGACCACTTTCGGTCCTGGCATCGCGCTCGACGTCTCGGGCCTGTAACCCGTAAACGCCTGCGGCCCCCTCTGCTTACGCGGTGGGGGCCGCTGTCGTTTCTCCAGTATTTTGCATGAATGTTGACCCGCGTTCACTCGCTCCGCTTAGGATAGATTTCATGTCTGTTGTCGCCTCGTTCGTCGCCGTGCGACCCATTCGTGTGTGCCGAGACGATGGCTGAACGGCAATCGCAGAGCCCTCCGCAAGTTCCAGGGTTTGATTATGTGCGTCCGCTCGGTTCAGGTGGATTCGCGCAGGTGTATCTCTACGAGCAAGATATGCCTAGACGCGTGGTTGCGGTAAAAGTCTTGAATCCGGGCAAAGGGTCGCAGGAGGCCGAGAAGCTACGCGAGGTATTCGAAGGCGAAGCTGACGTAATGGCGCGTTTGTCGAGCCACCCCTCGATCGTGACGATCTATCAGGCGAGCATCTCACTTGATGGTGCCCCCTATATTGCAATGGAGTACTGCCCTGCGTCGATGGGGGCGCTCACAAAGGGGAAGCCCGCTTCCCTCGCCAACGTACTCGATGCCGGGGTGCGAATCGCCGGGGCGCTCGAAACGGCACACCGCGCTGGAGTGCTGCACCGTGACATCAAGCCGTCGAATGTGCTGCTCACGACAATTGGTAAGCCTGTTCTCGCCGATTTTGGCATCGCATATGTAACAAAGCGCGGTCAGGTCGAAGAGGCCGAGGTCGCGATGTCGATCCCGTGGTCAGCCCCCGAAGTGCTGCAGATGCGCGTGAGCGGATCGGTGCCAAGCGAGGTGTGGGCTCTCGGGGCAACGCTCTATTCGTTCGCTGCAGGACGCTCGCCGTTCGAGTTGCCCGATCGCCGACAGAATTCGCGATCGAAGCTCACTGAACGCATCACGAAGGCTGTGTACCCCGCGATTCCCGGGGCTCAGGGATATCAGGAATTCGACGAGGTGCTCGCGAAAGCATTGCGCCGCAACCCCAATGAGCGCTTTGCGACAATGGCAGAATTTGGCACCGCACTTCAGGCGCTGCAGCGCAGCTATGGGTTCGATGTGACACCGTTTGAGGTTGTCGCTGAGGCGTGGCTGCCGCGCACGGAGTCGGTCGCCGCGGGCACCCGAGGGCCCGTCGTTTCGAGCGTTGCTCGGGTGACCCGCGCTGAATCACGAGCGCAGGTGCGTGCCGAGCAATTCGCGCAGCAACGCGGCACAGACAAAGACGGGCTCATCTACGATGGGCAGGGCACGTCGCCTCTTCGCGCGGGGCTTATCGGTGCCGGCGTTGCGGTCGCGGCGGTCGCGGGTGTCGCCTTCATCATTTGGGCGATGGTTGGTGGCGCCGGATGAGCACGCAGGCACCCAACAAGGCGAACAAAGCGAAACGGTTGCGTGGCACAAGCACCGAATCTACGCTTCGCACGCGACTCACGCGCGCCCGCGGATGGATCGCCGGGGGCGTGGTGGGGGCGCTCGTGCTCACTGTCGCGATCGTGTCGAGCGGCTTCGACGCACAAGAGGTGACCCGGGAGGAACCCAATGTTTGGGTCGCCCGAGAAGCCGGCCAATATGCTCGTGTGAATACCGAAACCGGCGAGATTGATACTGTGCGCAAGGTTTCTGAGCCGAGCGGAGTGCTGCAGATTGGTTCGGAGAGCGTGGTGCTCTCGAACGGCAACGGCAAGGCATGGCCGATTGACGCCTCCCTGCCAGCAGACTTTGTCGAGTCGTCGCAGCCTGGTGCAGAAACCGACGCCAGCGACGATATCGCTGCAGCGTCAGATCCTTCGACTGAGGAAGTTGCGGCCGAAGGCAAGACCGAGGCCGTGAACATGCCTGACGGCACCAGAGACGTTCTGGTTGCCGGGAACTATGTGCTGCTGCGCACTGAGACTGGTGCCGTGTACATCGGCACCCTTGATCGCACGCTCGGTGAAGAGCTCGCGACTCAGCTGACGTCGCTCCAACTCATCGATCCGCTTGCAGAGGAGGCCGCTGCGGCAGCCGAAGAGGCGGCAGCAACAGCCGAGGGCGAAGGCGACACTGGCGAAGCAGCGCAGGCTGAGGTGCTCGGTTTGCGCACCGACGCTATTGCGCTGGCTCCTGATGGGACTGCGGCGCTGTACTCGGCTTCAGACGGTACAGTTTGGCGCTTCGACGCGACGCGCGGTTCGTTTGTTGGCGAAGGTGCGACACTTCCCGCGGGCGCACAGGGGCTCGAAGGAGCGCAGCTTGCACTCGTAGCCGGGGGGTGGGTGCTGCTCGATACTGAGACAAGCACACTCTGGCGACAGGGTGGCCCCGAAGTGGAACTCGAACTCACTGGAGACTCGAAGCTTCAAGCGAGTGGCGAGGGCGATGGGCCGGAGGCTGGTGGTGGTGCCGGGGTGCTTATCGCCGATGTCTCTGGGCTCTGGCGCGTGCCTGAACAGGGCGCTGCCGAGCGCATTGCCGAGGGTGAGGGCACACCCGCGCAGCCGCGCACGGTCGATGGGGTGCAATTCGCGGCGTGGATCGGCCAAAACGGTGGAACGCTCTGGAGTTCCGACAACGGTCTCCAATCGCTTGCGTTCGATGAGTCCGCACAAGACCTCGGCGAGGTGAGCCCGGTCTTTTACACGAATGGCGAGCGTGCGGTGCTTGGCGAGGCCCGCACTGGCATGCTCTGGACGCTGCCAGACGGCGAACTTATCCCGCTTTCTCAATGGACGATTTCAGACCCGCCCAAGGAAGACCAGGGAACCGTCGTTGTCGATGAGGTCACCGATCAGGTGCCGCCGACTGCTGTCGACGATAAGTTCGGTGTGCGCGCGGGCGAGCCGGCACCGCTTCCCCTCCTCCTCAACGATTTCGACCCCAATAAGCGCGACGTGCTCACGATAGTGCCTGAATCTCTTGCTGAGTCGCCGTTACCAGAAGCATTTGGCGTGCTTGAGATGATGCCTGACGGGCAGTCGCTCATGATCCGCCCGAATGCAGACGCGAGCGGCTCGGCCACATTCACCTATCGCGTCTTAGACGGCGCTCTGAGTTCAGAGCCAGCCACCGTCACCGTCACCGTCGTTCCAGAGGGAACGAATACGCCGCCTGCCTGGTGCGCGGTCGATGGTTGTCAGCGGGAGTGGGCTGTGCCTCCGATCACGCCCGGTGGCACGCTCGTCTACCCGATTCTTGAGGGCTGGATCGACCCCGAGGGTGACCCGATGATGCTCGCAGGCGTTGAACTCATGCGCCCCGAAGACCCTGCGAACGCGATCGTCACGGCCGATGGTCGCCTCGCGGTACGTCACACTGATGTGAACGCGGGCGGATCAGAGATCATGTTACGCCTGAAAGTGCGCGACGGACACGGTGAAGAGCAGCAGCGTGATCTGCAGGTTTCGGTAATCTCGGGTGCCGCGGCGGAGTTCGCGCCGACTGCGACTACCGTGCAAGTTGATGTGCCGACAGTGATCTCACCGCTCGACCGAGTTGCTGGTGGCTCGGGGGCGTTTCAGCTCACCGATGTGACGGTGCAAAGCGGCAGCGATCGGGTGAAAGCGACGGGACAGCTCGTCGACGGCACCGTCGAAATCACTGGCCTGCAGGCAGGCGGCGCAATTCTTTCGCTTGGAATTCGCGACACCGTGACGGGGAACGAACTCACGGGTTTTGTTCGTGTGACCGCGACACCGGGCACGGCGCCCCTTACGCTGCCTCCGCTGCGCGCCTTTGTGCGCCCCTTCTCGGATTCGACGGTCGAAATTTTGACCGCGATCCCGGGGGCCGCGTCGAGAGCAGTCTCGGTGCAGGCAGTGAACGTCGTTGACGGAGAATTGCGCGCTGATGTCATCGCTCACACAAGAGTGCGTGTTGCGGGCACAACACCCGATGGTGGGCCAGGGCGCGTCGGAGCAGTTGACGTGACCGTTGCTGAGGGTGCTGAGGGTGCGCAGGGCAGGTTGACCGTCTTCCAGGTGCCAGAGAGCGGGGGGCATGGGGCCGTTGCTGTCGCAGACTCAGCGACCGTCCGCGCGGGCTCAGTTGTCGACATTCGTGTGCTTGATAACGATGTCGCCGCTCCGGGTGAGCGTCTTATCCTGCATCCCCAAGTCACCGGTTCTGGCACCGAGGGTGAACTCGCATTCGCGTCGGGAAGCACGCTGCGCTATCTCGCGCCGACCCAGCCAGGAACATACCGGTTGAACTACACAACCTACGGTGCATCAACTCCCGAAGCTGGTGACGTTGGAACCGTGACGGTGAACGTGCTTCCTCGCGGCGCGAACCAGAACCCGACGCCCTCGACGGTCACGGTGCGGGTGGCTCCCGGCGAGCAGAGCGATGTGCAGGTGCCGCTCTCAGGCGTTGATCCTGACGGCGACCGGGTGCGGCTCACTGGGGTGAATCAGGTCGATGACCCGCAACTTACCGCGAGTATTTCGCCCACGGGTGCCGCATTGCAAATTGTCGCTTCGGCGCAGGTCGAGCCGGGGCTGCAGACGGTTGAATACTCAGTGCGCGACGGTCAGGGTGGAACAGGCACCGGCACCCTTCGCATCATCGTCACTTCCGCCAGCGATGCTGGTGCCCCCATTGTGTCGAGTGACTACGTTCGACTCGTGCTCGGTGCAGAAGACCCGGTGGCGGTGCGGCCGCTCAATAACGACATTGATCCTGCGCGGGGGGCGCTCGAGATTACAGAGGTCGTGCCGAATGTGCCCGGAGGTGAGGCAAACCCAGATTTTGCGCAACTCACCGACCGTCTTGATTTGTCGAAGATGAAGCAGGGCGAAGTCTCGGTGGCTCCGGACGACGAGCTCGGTACGGTCTCATACAAGTACACGGTGAAGTCATCGGAATCGCAGAGCACGTCTGACGGGCTACTGCTTGTGCAGACCTCCGAACGCGTCGGTTCGCAAGCCCCTACGATCACCGACACAGTACTCAATGTGCGCGAGCGTGCCGAACTCTCGGACCAAGGCGTTGACGTGATTACCGACAAAGTTCGCTGGGCTGCCGGAGATCCAGATGCGCTCGAGCTCTCGCTTTGGGGCGGCAATAAGGGCGGCTATAGTGTCTCGGGCAACAGCATCGTTGGTGACTACAACCCCGATGGTGATCTCGTTGCGTTCCGGCTCAAAGGCGTCGACTCTTCGGGTCAAGAGGTATCAAGCTACGGGTTCCTCATCATTCCGCCGCTCGACGAGCTGCGGATCACGCTGAAGGTAGGACTCGCCCCGCTGTCGGTTGACGAGAATAAGACGGTGAACGCTAAGGTGCGCTCATTCCTTGACCTCAGCCCGAGTGACCGGGTTGAACTCGGAAGTGATCGCTTCCCGGTGGGTCGCGCGCAAGCGACCTGTGAGGCGGTCTCTGAGAATGAGATTCGTTATTCCGCAGGCGAGGAAGCACCCTGGGATGACACCTGCCTGGTAAGTGTGCGCCTCGTCGGGCAGAAGAACTGGACCCAGCTGCCAGTGCCAGTGATGGTGGTGCCGCGCGCTCCCCTCGTGCAGCTCACAGCGCTCACGCGCACGGTTGCGCCGGGCGCAAGCGAGACCATTGAACTTGCCGACATGGTGCAGTGGCAGGGCGGACGCGCGGGAGATCTTGCGAACCTGAACTTCGCCGTCAGCGGTGGTGGATCGCTGTTTGACATTGTGCAAGCAGACTCAAGCGTGACGGTGTCAGCGCGCGCAGATGTGACGCCGGGCAGCCAAGAGGGGCTCACCGTGCAGGTGGCGGGTCAGGGAGAATCGCAGGCCCCGCTCACGCTGCGAATCGGCGAAGCGCCGAAGGACCAGCCGCGTGGGGGCACCGTGAACCTCACCTGCACCATTGGAAGCAGCTGTGCAACCGACGTCATTGGTGCACCGGGTGAGTACGATCCCTTCGCTGGGAAGCGTGGCGGCGGCCTCACACTCGAAACCGTGAGCGGTGACTCCTGCTCGTTCGGCACCGTGTCGAAGGCGAACGATCGCGGAGTCACTGTGTCATGGCCCGACAACCGTGGCCCGGGTGGTCGCTGTACCGTCGGCTACACGGTGCGTGACGCGCAAGGAAACATCGGCGAGGGCAGCATTGAGCTTGACGCTCAGGGTGTGCCCCGCGCACCCGCGAGTGTGTCGCCGCAGAGTTACACCGGTAACAGCGTCACCTTCGTTGTCGCGCTTGGTGCCGCGCAGAACTCGCACCCCGCAGTGACGGGTGTTGAGATCTCGGGTGCGGGCTCAGGGTCGTGCTCGGCCACGGGTCCCGCAAGCTACCAGTGTGTTGTGACTGGGCTTGAGAATGGGGTGAAGCACCAGTTCTCGGCGCGCGCAGTGAACGCCGTGGGCGCGTCAGAGCCGAGTTCTTCGGCGGAGGCGTGGGCCTACCGCACCCCCGAGCCCCCGACGATCACGAAACTCGAACCGATTCGAGATGATCGAGTGACGCAAGATCAGGGCGTGATTGAGTTTAGCCTCGAGGGTGGTAGCGACGTCGCGGGGTACCGCGTGACGATCGCAGGGGTAACAAAGGATTATGACGGCCGCAGAGTTTCGAATGAAACCCTCGCGGTGCCAGTTGGTGGACAGCAATTCTCGGTGGTGTCACTCAGCAGGTTCGAACCTCCAAGTGGAGGGGCGAGCAGTAGTAACACAGGCCAACAGACTGTGAAGGTTGCCGGTAGCCCGATCGGTAACCCGCCGACACTCAGTTCTTCTGGGGAAAAACAGTTGCAAATTATTGGCACTGCAGACCCGAATTTTGCTAGCCAATCAAGTCTGCAGTACTACTTCACCGAACCCGTTCGATGGCATCAAACACCGCAGGAGTGCAGACGCGATGGTCCATACCAACCCAGCGATAGAAGGACGTTCGACGTAAATAATCAGTACGCAACGTACAACATTCGTGCTTGCGTAACAAACGGCTACGGGTTTACAGACCTCGGTGTGGTCTCCGGAAGTGCCCAGCGGGTTGGCGGCGAACCCGTGCCGGTGCCAACAGGTCTTTCATATTCAGTCGCGACCGAAGCAACGGTTTCGGGTGTGCGTGGCAGTTACGCAATTATTACCGAGGCGAATCCGACTGCTGCTGAAGGGATGCACCTGCGGTACCGGGTGGATGGCGTTATCTCAGATTCGTACGCGCATACCGAAGCGAATGCGTCGGACATATTTGCGCAGCAGTGTGCAGATTTTGCTGACGCGTCGTCGTGCTCGGAATGGGCAGCATTCCGGTGGACGGGCGCCCCAACGATAGTGCGCGCTGAGCTCACGGACGTCTGCGTTCCGCAGGATAATGAGGCTCGTAAGATGGTGGACATTTCTGCGGCCGCGCTCCCATTCGCAACGAGTGTAGTCGGCGACGACGCAACGGGAACCGTCACGATTACCTGGGGTGGAAGCTTCAGTGGACTTAAGCCACTCACGCTGCAGGGCACACCGTGCAACCCGCCCGAACCCGAGCCAGAACCGGCGACCCCGACACCCTAGGAACGCCGCCAGGTGCTGATCCGCCCCGCGATCCACACCCCGTTCACATACCCACTGACCACCGCACCGCTCGAAGGAAATAATGACCACTGAGAATCTCCCAACGACACCGGCAGAAACCTCGGCTGCAACCTCGACGTCGCAGGCGATCACGCCCGAGCAAGCACAGTGGGTTGCGCAGGTGTTCAATGCGAGCGCTGGGGCAATCGAACAGGTGATTCACGGCAAGCGCCGCGTCATCGAGTTGGTGCTCGCGAGCGTGCTAGCAGGCGGTCACGTGTTGCTCGAAGATGTTCCGGGCACCGGGAAGACGGCGCTGGCACGAGCTCTCGGCCAGGTCATTCAGGGGACTGCGTCGCGCATTCAGTTCACCCCAGACCTGCTGCCGGGTGACGTCACGGGTATCTCGGTGTTCGACCAGCGCGCGGGTGTGTTCGAGTTTCATGCGGGGCCCATCTTCGCAAACGTTGTGCTTGCCGACGAGATTAACCGGGCGAGCCCCAAGACGCAGTCGGCACTCCTCGAGGTGATGGAAGAGGGGCACGTGACGGTTGATGGGAAGACGCATGACGCGGGTTCCCCATTCCTCGTTATCGCAACGCAGAACCCGGTCGAGCAGGCAGGCACCTACCGGCTGCCAGAGGCGCAACTCGATCGCTTCATGATTAAAACATCGATTGGTTACCCCGACGACGCGGCGATGGCACGCATTTTGCAGGGCAACCGAGGCCATGCAACGGTGATCAAGCCAGTCGTTACGACCGAAATGATCACGCAGGCGCAAGAACTCGTGCAGCGCGTGCACGTGAGCCCGCTGGTAGCCGACTACGCCGTGCGCATTGTTGAGGCAACGAGGCGCGCAACCGATGTGCGGCTCGGTGCGAGCGTGCGCGGGGCACTCGCTCTCGTCAAGCTTGCAAGCGCGTGGGCGGCTGCGAACGCGCGTCACTTTGTCACGCCCGACGATATTCGTGACCTCGCACTCTCGGCCCTCGCGCACCGTTTGGTACTTGAACCAGAGGCTGAGTTTGATGGCGTTACCGCGATCGACGTCATCGGCCGTATTCTGCTCGACGTTCCGGTTCCTCAGGAGAACGGCACCGAGTGAGTACTGATTCTTCCCGCGCCCCAGACTGGGGTACGGGCACTGGTGGCCGCACGCAGACGCGAACGCGCTGGGGTGCTACTGGTGCGACCTCTCGTGTCGACGCGCAGCGGCGTCGATTCAGGCGGTGGTGGCGCAAGAACCGTCGCCGCGTGCAGCGTACCTGGCGCAGAACGACGCAAGCGGTCACCCCGACGGGCTGGTTTGTACTTGCCGTAACCATCGGGGCCGTGGTGCTCGGTGCGACCCTCGGCTGGGTCGAGGCGTGGTTTGTTGCGATCGCGGGCTGTGTGCTTCTTGTCATTGCGCTACCGTTTCTCATCGGAAACCGCGCGTACCTCATCCGGCTCACGGTCGACCGCATGCGCGTCGTCGTCGGCGGGGCTGTGCATTTGAGCATCGACATCGAGAATGCGGGCGCACGCCCGGCGCTTCCTGCGACGGCAGAACTGCCGGTGGGTGATGCGCTGCGCGAGATTGCGGTGCCGTTCATTCACGGTCACGGTCAATTAAGCCTTCCGCTCACGATCGCAGCAGACCGGCGCGGTGTTGTCGAGGTTGGTCCGATCACGCTCGCGAGGAGGGATCCGCTCAGCCTGTTGCGCCGCGAGGTCACTTGGCGCGACCGGCACATCGTGCACGTGCACCCAAAAACGGTGCCTCTACCCCCTGGCTCGGCCGGTCTTGTGCGCGACCTCGAGGGCGCTTCGAGTAAACGGCTCACCGATTCAGACCTCTCGTTTCACGCGGTTCGCGAGTACGTGCATGGCGACGCGATGCGTCACGTGCATTGGAAGTCGACTGCGAAGACGGGCACGCTGATGGTGCGTCAGTACGAGGAGTCGCAGACTGCCCGCGCAGCCGTACTCTTCGATGCGAACCGTCTCGAGTACGCGAGTGACGAGGAATTCGAGCTCGCGGTGAGCCTCGCCGCCTCGCTTTCACTGCATGCGGTGCGTGAGGGTCGGGAACGGTTCATCGCTTCCGGCTGGGCGCCAGGACGAGTGCGCCCGAGCGTCGATGGGCTCGAAGAGATCCCTTCAGACACGCCCCAGATGCTGCTTGATGCCTGGTCGCAGCTTGAGGCAGCTGAAGAGCCGCGCCCCATTGAGTCGCTGGCGCGAAGCCTTGCAGAGTCGCGTCGCCCGCTGTCGGTTGTCACCCTTGTAACCGGTTCACTGGTGGATCCTCTGCGTCTGCGCCGGGCTGCCGTGATGTTTTCCCCCGGAATATCCGTCGTTGCAATTCGTGCGGAACTGCTTGCCGACCCTGCCTCGCACTTTGCTGATGGCACCTGGTTGTTCACCGCGGGTGAGCTCGGTGATCTTCCGAAACTGCAAATGCGGGGAGGTTCCGCATGAATCGGGCGCGGGCGCGGAAACTGTCGCTTCGGGGTGACCTCTCGCTAACGCTGGCATCACTCGCACTTGTTTCGCTGATCGTCGTGTTTGGTGTGCTCGCCGCGATGCCGATTTACCAGACCGCTTCCCTATGGATGGTCGCAGGGGTTGGTGCAGCACTCGCCTTCGGCATCGTCTGGTACGGCACCAAGAAGCGCTGGGGCGCGCTCACTCTCGCGGCGCTCGTTGGGGCATTCGTGCTCATTGTGGTGCCGCTCGCGGTGCCAAGCGCGCTTGGCGCCGGACCCCTGGGTCTCGTTCGTGGCCTCGGTGATGGGCTTGCCTCCGTTGCGCTTGGATGGAAACAGCTGCTCACGCTTTCGTTGCCACTCGGGAGCTACCAGGCCGTACTCGTACCGTTTCTCGTTATTGTGTTCGGTGCGTCTGCGGTCGCGACCGCACTGACGCTGCTCGGCGGGAGATGGGCACCGCTTGCCGCACTCACGTTGATCGCACCCGTGGTATTCGGTACGGTCTTTGGCTCGTCGGCGGTAAGTGCGCCCGTGAATTTCGGGCCCGTGTCTATTGGCGCTCCTCGCGAACTTGGCTTGTGGCTTGGGGCATTCGGCTTTGCGGTGGCCTGGGTCGCTTGGTCTTCGGGGCGTGAGCGGCGGGCGGCCCTCAAACGTGGCCGGATCGCTGATGCGGGGCTCGCCGAGTCTTCACACACCGTCGGACACGTGGACGGCTCCGCCGATCCTCACTCAGGGCACGGAGCCGTGCGCCGAAACACGTTCGTTCGAGGTCTCATCGGGGGAGTAACGATCTTAGCTGCCCTCGCAGGAGCATTCTTCCTTGCACCGCTCGTGACACCCGACACCCGCACCGTTCCGCGAGATCGAGTGGACCCTGAAATCGTCGTGCGATCTGGCGTGAGTCCGCTCGCCACGTATCGCACATGGAAGCGTGACGCGGCCTTCAACGAACCCTTGTTTACGGTGGCGAACTCGGGCGACGGAGAAGAAGATGCGTTCCCGAAACGATTGCGCCTTGCCGTGCTTTCGGGGTACGACGGTGTCGACTTTGAGGTGGGCGACCCTGAAGAGGTTGGGCGCTTCAACCGCTTCCCGAGTGGCGGGTCCGTAGACAACCCGAGTCGATTGACCATCGAGATTCAGCCTGGGTACGCCGACGTGTGGGTGCCAATCGCACCCCCACTTGCGGCACCCCCGGTCTTCGAAGGGCCACGCGCAAGCGCACTCGCGGAGAGCTTTTACCTGAACCGTGACACGGGCAGTGCGGTCACGGTTCCCAGTGACACGGTGGAAGATGCGGGGCTGCGCGACGGCGACGGATTCACCGCGACCATGAGCGCGGTACCAGACGCGACGGTTGGCGAGCGCCCGGTCTCAGACCAAGCGCTTGTAGATCTCGAGACAATGCCTGAGCTCGCGCGCTGGCTCAAACTGCAAGAACTCCCTTCCTCGGGTGAGGGGCTTGTGGAAGCCGTCGACCGACTGCGTGATCGCGGCTATTTGAGTCACTCCCTCACTGATGCACCGGGTGAGAATGCGTGGCTCACTGAACTCGGAACGAGCACTGGGGTGACATTTGTTTCGAGCCCAGGCGGTCACTCTGAAGCCCGCATTGAGCAGCTCTTTACCCAACTCATTGAGCAGGAGCTCGCTGCGGGTGACGATGCGAAACCCGCGATGCTCGTCGCTGGAATTGGCGATGACGAACAGTTCGCGGCCGCCTCGGCGCTTATCGCACGCGCAATGGGGTTTGATTCGCGCATTGTCGTTGGCGTGCGGCTCGGCCCAGACGAAGAAAACGGAGTACCCGGCATACCGGCGTGCTCCGACGTTTGCACGGGCGAGAACCTCACCGCCTGGGTCGAGGTGCGTGGTGCTGACCGAGTATGGGCCCCACTCGATGTTTCGCCACAAATCGCGGTTCCACCGTCAATGCTGCAAAAGGGTGAGCAACTACCCGAATTTCCGACGCAACCGGAAGAAACGAATGCGACCGAGAGCGACCCACCCGTCGGCATGAACAGCCAGGAGGGTGGCGACAACACCACCTCAGATGCAGATAATTTGAGCGCGCTCTGGCCGGTACTTCGCATCGTTGGTTTGTCGCTGCTCGGTATTGCACTGCTCGCGCTCGTTGGTTTGTTTATTCCAGTGCTCAAGCGCATACGCCTGAGACGTCGACGCGCGGCGGTGTCACCTGAGGTGAGTGTGCTGGGTGCATGGGACGAATTGATCGATGCGTACCGCGATTTAGGCTTCGATCCGCCGAGACATGTGGGCCGCGATGCGGTGATGGGCGAACTCGGTGTTTCGGGCGGCGATTGGATCGCGTGGACCGTTGACCAGGCCGTATATTCTCGTGAGGGCATAACTCATGAAACTGCCGAAACGCTTTGGAAAGTCGTAGACGCCCGCATCAGTGATCGGCGCACCTCACTTGGGGCGTGGCAAAGATTGCGCTTGCGGTTCTCACTCGCCTCGTTTGGTGGCCTACGGGCAGATGGATTTCGAGGGGTGCGTCGCAGCACACGAACAAAGAAGGCGCTGCAATGATGGGGAACGTGGAACTCAATTTTGACGTGGTGACCGACGTCGGTCGGAGGCGCGAAGTGAATGAAGACTCGGCGATCGCCGCGACCCCGCTCTTCCTCGTCGCAGACGGTATGGGGGGCCATGAGGCAGGCGATCTTGCGAGCCAGGCCGCAATCGAAGCTTTTTCGTCGTACATTGCGCCAGGTCACGCGGCGACGGTACCCGAAGTCTCAGCGGCGCTAGATGCGGCCCGTTCCGCCGTGGCGCAGGTTGCGGTCGGTCGCGAGAAAGGTGCCGGCTGCACGCTCACGGGGGCCGTACTCGTTTCAAACGAGGGTGAACTCCATTGGCTTGTTTTGAACGTGGGGGATTCACGCGTGTATCTGCATCGCGGTGCTGAGCTGACACAGATCACGGTGGATCATTCTTTGCGGGATGAGGTCGGACTCGGACGCGATGGGTCGCGGCCATCGCGCAACATCATCACTCGAGCTCTCGGTTCAGCGGACACGACCGTAGACTCCTGGTTATTGCCGGTGGAAACCGGGGCTCGGCTACTCATTTGCTCCGATGGGCTCACCACCGAGCTCGAGGATGAAGAGCTCCGCGCGACGCTCACGATGGGCGGCCGCGCCGATGCGGTGGCCGAGGAACTCGTGCGGCGCGCGAATGAAGCAGGAGGCCGCGACAACGTGACCGTGATCGTCGTCGACACGATTACCGGGGGGCAAGCCTGGCATCTGGGTGCCGAGAAATCTGGGCTTGGTGAGACATTCGACGACGACACGCTCACAGCAACGTTGCCTCGCCGCCGCCGGGCCCAAAGCACCGACTCGAGAGTAATGCCTCATGAGTGACGAACGCGACGCTGAGCTCGAGGACGGGTTCGAAGAACTCGACGACGCAACCGTTGCGGTGCAGCCAGCTGCAGATGAATCAACCGTCGATGAGACGGTTGTCGTGCGTGCTGACATTGATGAAACGGTTGTAGCGCGTGTGAGCCGTGAGGAAGCGAACCGTGACGAAACGAACCTTGACGAAACGGTCGTAGCGCCTCAGAATCCCGAGCGTATCGTCGACGAGACTCTCCTCACACGTGGAAAATCGCGTGACCGCGTGGCCGCCAGTGGCGAACCGGGTGAACCTGTCATTATCGCGGGCGAGAAGATCTCACCGAGCCTCGCAAAGCTCCTATTTAAGAAACCGCTTGACCCGAAGCGTCGCGCACCAGAATCACCGTTTCCAAAAACTCAGTCATCGCTACCGCGCGGAGGTGTGCGCTCCGGTATCCCAGTTGCCTACGGAGCACGGGCTGAAGAGATGGACCCGCGCCCAGAGGGTACCGATTTTTCGAGATGGATAGGCCCATCGCCGTTGGGATACGAACTTCCGCCAGCAGACCGACATGCGCTCAGCTCTTCGACGCTTATGAATCGTCGTTTTAGGTTGATTGTACTTTTCGGCGGCCCTGCCACTGTTGTGGTCTCTTCTGCAGGGCTTTGGTGGGTTGTCACCCAACTGATGAGCTAACGGCGGGAGAGCCCAGGGTAATCGTTCGCGTCCCGTGCCGCTTGTGATTCAGCACTGTCAGGGTCTTTGAAGTTCTCGGCTTCACGTTCGCGTGCTGCCGTCGCTGCGTCTTCAGCTTCCACTTTGGTGCGCAGCAGGCGTTGACGGCGCAGCTGGGCCACGAGTGCGATCACGACAATGAGTCCGCCAAGTATCGTCGCGACCACCACGCCAAGGGTCATGTCGAGCGTGCCCGTTTGAGTGCGAGTAATAGACGTGTGTGGCCTGAATGCGGCAGCGTTGCTCGTGTCAGCAAAGGGGCTCTCGGGACCGCGTGTGCTGCTGTCCGGTCGAAGTTCAAGAGCGGCTTGCGGCCGAATTCGGCCCCACCCAATCATGTCGTCCCGAGCGTCGGGGTTCGGGCGATCGGCCGTGGCTTCGAGCCGGTAGATCCACCCGGTGGGCCCCTCATCGGGGTAGGCCTCCGCAAGCAGTGCGGCGAAGCCTGCGACATACGCTGTCGAGAAACTCGATGAGGGTGCGTCAGCCGCGTATATACAGTCTCCGGCACCCGTTGCTGTCGTGAGGACCTCTTGCCCAGGTGCCGCGACATCGACGTGATCTCCGTGAATAGAGTCATCGGTGGGTCTGCCAGAAAGAGAGACTGCGGTGACAGCGAGCGCGCCAGGGTATGCCGCAGGATAACGGGGGCCGTCGGCAACGCTCGCCGTGGTATCGCGATTGCCAGCACTGGCGACAATGAGCGCCCCGGAATCGGCGGCATTTGCGCTGGCCTCTCGTAACGACGCGCTGTCTACATCATCGCTCACAGCAACGACGATGATGTTTGCGTCGAGATCGACCGCCCGATTGATCCCGTCAGCGAGCCGTTCTGCGTCCGGGCCGTTACCGTCACTCTCCGACTGTGCCTCGTCACTCGCGAATGCTCGTATCGAGACAATATTTGCGTCGGGGGCGACCCCGGTGACCCCTGACCCGGCCAACGGCCGGGCAGCGATGATGCCCGCGACGGCGGTGCCCTGGCCCAGGGGGTCTCCCAAGCCATCAGGGCGTTCACCATCTGACACGAGTGAAGTGCTGCCTGAAACGAGGGCCGGAGCAAGTTGGGGGTGGGTGCTGTCGACGCCAGAGTCGACGATCGCAACGAGTATGCCTTTACCCGTATATGAGAGGGAACCGGGTGTTGCGTCTAACGCGTCGAGCACGGGAGGCGGGCCGGGAATACGGGCCATTGCTCCCGGGGCGCATCCCTCCAACGCGGCAGCGGGCGACACTGCAGCGAGCTGCATGAACGGTGATCCAGCCGAGATAGGAACGAGTGGCGTGATGGGTGCGAGCGCGAACGCAAAGGCGAGTCCGGCGCCGAGCGCTACCCGTGATCCGCGCCTCACGAACTCTCCGGTGTGGAACCTGCGGCCTCGACGGTGAGCTCGGGGCCAGCAGGCAGCAAGCGGATCCACTCAGCTGGCACCGTGACGACGCTGCTTGCTTCATAGCCGAGCTGTTTCGCGTTTGTGCCTACCCCGCCCGGCAGTTGATAGCTCGTGCCGGTTGAATCGATGAGCACGAGCGATCCAGTCTTCCCTCCGCGCACGAGCGCCCCAACATTCTCGGGCACATGCACGGTTGCTCCGCCCGCGATGGGAGCAGTGGGAGCCACGGCGGCCGACACTGTTGAGAGCGCGGTGTGCTGATCGTTTTTGCTTCCCGAGAGCGTTGCGCACGGTGCATCGTTAGATCCGTCGGTCGGTGCTGGAACAAATGCGTCAACAGGCCAGGTCGCGCTGCCAGCGGGCTTGGCCGTTGGCAGCGTCGCAATTGCGGCGGGGCCAACTTCTACCGGAGTGCCGAGCCCGTCGCCGCCGTCGCCGAGCAAATACAGCCGATGCGCCAGGGGCGTCAGCGGGGCAAGTGCCCCATCGTTCGTGAGGAGATAATTCTCGCTCGCAGGGCTGCCGGTGGGGTGGATCACGGTGCCAACGGGGTAGGGCTGCCCCGCAACGGTATCCCCTGCACCAGGTATCTCGATCGGGGTGAGGTCGCCGCCAACCTCGAAGAGTGCGAGCCAATCGCCTCGAACGGCGCGTGGCTCTACATTTTCGAGACCAATCGCGCGCAACACGGCGGTCTCGTGCCCGGATGGTATGGCATAGCTTGTACCGTCCCCGATCACGAACGTTTCGCCGTCGCGCGTGACGACGGTGCCGGAGTTCAAGGGGGCGGCCTTGCGGTCCTGGCCGCCGAGCCACACTTCCGTATTGTCCTGGGTGCTGCACGAAAGCCAGTGGGTGCCGTCAAGATCTTCTGCCTGCGGCAAGGTATCAGGCCCGCCAAGAATACCGATGGTGCCGCCGATCGGAATGCCTGCAAGCGACGATTGGTTCACGCTGACGACGGCGTATTCGTTGGCGGGGATGAGCACGCGGGCGCTCACCGTGTTGATCACCGGATGCAGCACGCCCTCGACACTCACATAGCGAGCTCCAGTATCGCGTGCGACAACGAGGCGATTGTTCTCCCACCCCCCGGGCAATCCCGGGCTGAGGAGGCCAACGAACACGCCCGCGATGATGACCATCGCGGTGAGAGCGATGCCGCCGAAGACTGCGCGCAGCGGCTTCGCAGGCTCGAGCTCTTTGCCACCCGGTGCGCCACCGATGAACGCTGAAAGCAGGCGGTTGCGGCTAAATTTCTGTGCCTCAATGAGGTCTTTCTTGGTTGCCACGGTTACGCGAGGCCCGCCGAAATTGCTGCGAGCGGGAGAAGTAGCGCCAAGAAGATTACTTCGAAACTGTCGCCGAATCGATTCAGTCGCATACGCACGCGGTCACTGAGCAATGTGAGGCCCGTGATGAGGCCAGTGGCTCCAAGGAGTACTACGAGCAATATTGGAGCCTGATCTGGGTGAGACACGATGGCGGTGAGGCCACCCGCTGCCATGATGGCTGTGCCGCCAGCAAGCAGCACGAGGACTGAGGCGCGCCTCGCAGATTGACGAGATTGGAACATGAACGTTGCGCCGGCGATTACTGCGAGAACCGTGCCCATCCAGTTCGCTGCCGCGACGAGAGGCGTCGCGATGAGCACGGCGGCGGCGAATGCAACCCTGAATCCAACCAGCAATCGGTGGCCAGCGTCGATGCGGGCTTGTACGCGTTCGCCATCAATCGGGGGCGGTGGGGCAAAGATCTCACTCTCGCTCGTGGGGGATACGACACGCACACGAGTACTACTGAGAGTGAGCCAGGGGAGGGCGCCGGCAAGCATGGCTGCGACAGCGATCATAATCGCGTAGGGGCCCGCCGGTGCGACGCTGGTGAGACCGACAATACTGGCGGGAAGCGCGACGATGATGCCAAACGCGATGGGAAGCGAGAGAAGTTCGACCGGCTTCTTGACGGTGAGCATCGCAATGCCACCCGCAAGTATGGCTCCAGCCCCGGCAGCCGCGAGCGGGTACCCCCAGAGCGTCTCGCTCGGCGGAACGAATAGATAACCACTGAGTGCCGCAAATACTGCGGCGGCGATCCCAAATGCGATGCCAGCGTCGTGTTGACGGAGCCTGCTGAGGCTCGCCGCGAGTGTGAGGAGGACGGCCGCACCGGCTCCCGAGATGAGTGCGGGGGTGAGCCCGGTGCGAGGCTGCAGAGCGAGTAGGATCGCACTGAGCGCGAGGAATGTCAGGCTGATTGCAGTTGCTGTACGGGCGGCATCTTCGGGCTTCCACGCAATATGGTGGGCTGAAGTGGCGTCAATGACGGCCTCGACGAGATCATCATATTGTTTCGGCGCTTTAATGTTGCCGCCGAGCGCCAGTGTGAGTATTTCGCCCTGGTCGATTCCTTGCGCAAGGGCGCCACGGCTTGGCTCAAGCTCTGTGCCGTTCGCCCGAGTGAGTAGGTAGCCGCCGTGCAAAATTGTGGGGTCAAGAACGCCGAGGCCACGTGCGATTCCTGGCAGTACTTCTATGAGTGGCAAACGGCCGGGGATCGCGAGATCGACACGACGCTCTTGGTGCACAACGGAAATGCGCACAATCGCGTCGAGTTCAAGGGAGGCGGAGCTCGTCAACTTTTTCTCCGGGGGCTCGGGTGCTGGATGATCCACAACGATCCTATGCCCTTGGCATTGAGAGCCAAAGTGACACCGTCCTCACCCGGAGACCCATGTTGCGCAGAACATTCCCGCAAATTTCTCAGCTTAGGGCTTTGTGCTTCACCGAATGCTCCCGTAAGTTGTTTGTAGATGAGCAATGTCTCCTGGTGTTTTCAGCTGAGGAAATTGCGTTCGTCGCCTAGAAACATTCACGAGCGCCCACAGGGTGCGTTCCCTTAAGGAGGCAGAGTTGGGTAACAAAACCATCGCCGCAGAAGAAGGTGCCCTACGCCGCGGTCAACAGGCCGTAACAGAAGCGAAGGAAGGCATCGACAAGCACACAAAGGTGGTGCGAGGCGATATTGAACAGCTTCGCGCATATTGGACTGGTTCGGCGGCGCTGTCGTTTACACAGCTCATGACCCAATGGGACGCTGAAACCGCCAAACTGAACAACATTCTTCTTGAGCTCCATGCCGCGCTTCGCGGAACAGAGGATGATCAAGCGGCAACCGAAGATGAACAGAAGTCGGTAGTCGCTGGCCTCGTTGCAATGATGACCGGTGGGAACAACTAGTTTCGGCCTCCCGAAACCGGTTGTAGAAAGGAATATAGTCATGGAATCAATGTCAGTTCAGACCGCATTGGTCACCGCGCTTGCCGCGGAGATCCGCACGGGCTCGAAGAACATTCGTCTTGAGATCGAGGGCCTCGAAACAGAGGTCACCAAGCTTCGCGGGGCGTGGAGTGGTGACTCTCAGGCTGCGTACGACCAAGCGCAGCACAAGTGGACCCAGTCAATCGGTCAGATGCAGATGCTTCTCGAACGTATTGCCGGCAGCACCGAGCAGATCGCGCAGTCATACAACGCGAGTGACGGGCGGGGCTCGAAGCGCTTCACAGCGCAGTAGCACGCACGACGCACGTTTTCGGGCCGTAAGGGATTCACCTTGCGGCCCTTTTCGTTGCGTACGGGTGTGGCCCATGCTGACTAAACTGAGATGGTGTCTTCAGTCAAGACCTCGCTTCGTCGAATAGCAGTGCATGCCGCCGGTTCCAAAATGGACCTCGTCGTGCCGGCTACCGACGCGCTCGGTCATGCCCTTTCTGTCGCTGGGGTGCGTCTCGCGCCCGGCGATCATGTGCACGGGCCGGGTGGCGCAGCGGTCGATCCGCAAACATCGGCGATTGAACTCGTTGAGGGCGGCGTGTACTCGGTAACACGCGGCAGAGCCGCCGGTATCGACGAAGCGCGGGAGTCGGAAGATGGCGGTGCACATAGGCGTCTGCCGTGGGCACTCGTTGCCTGCGGGCTGACGACGGCCGTTGTCACAGTGCCGCTCGAGGACCCGATGTGGCGGTGGATTGCAGCGGGGGCGCTCATCATCTCCGCGCTCATCTCCGCGCTCATCGCCGGGGCACGAACTACTGAACGCTCGGGTCCGCTTGAACTCGCTCCAGGCCTGCTGCTCGGCGGGCTCGCCGGAATGTTGTGTGCACCGCGCACGGGCTCCGGTGGCGCGGATATTACAGGTCTGACCGTTTCGAACGTCTTAGTGTGGGAGTCAATGTTCGCGATCGCGCTCGCGTTTGCGGGTACTGCTGTAATCGCGGTTATATTATCGGCGACCGCTCGGGGCGCATTGGTACGAGCGGGGGCAGCCACGGTTGGAGTCATCTGCGTGCTTGTTGCCGTTGCCGCTGCAGCGTTTCCGCTCATTGAACGAGGCCCGCAGCAGTTCGCGATTGTCGTGTCAGCGGCATCGGTGCTCGCGATTCGTGCGCTGCCCGCGCTTCTCGTGAACGCTGACGATGGCTACTTCATCGACTACGGCAAATTTATGTCGCTGCGTTGGACGGTGCGGGGAAAGGTGCCCCGGTACATCGAACGAGTGCAGAACGATCAGGTGCGCGACCTAGTCACAATCACAGAATTTCGTCTGCGTACTGCCATCTTGCTGCTTTCGCTCCTCGCGGTTCCCGGCATCGCGGCCGCAGTGTTGCCACTTACGGAAGGCAATCTCATCGAGCGGATCAGCGCCGGCGTCTTCCTCATTTTTTCGGTGAGCGCGCTGATGCTCGTGTCGCGCCGCACTGTTGCCCCAATGCTGCGGAGACCGCAACGACTTGCGGCGTTCGCCGGTGCGCTTGGAGCAGTATTTGTGCTGGGTGGGACAGGGGCGGTGCCTGGAATCGTGTTGTTGATTGGGGCCGGGGTCCTCTTGATTGCGGGTACGGTCATCGCGGCGGGCAGCGTTTCGCTTCTGCGGGGTGCGCGGTCACTCGGCTGGTCGCGCACTGCCGACATTGTTGAATCCATTACCGTGGTGTTTGTGATGCCCGCGGGGCTCGTTGCTGCGGGGGCGATAGAAGTGCTTCGAGGGGTGTTGTCATAATGAGTGATGTTGAGACGTCAGCGCCGCCGCAGGTGCCTCAGGCGCCGCCGTCTTCACCCGGATACCGCGCGTCGAATCCAGTCTCTGCGCGACTTTCGCAAGCGCTCGCCGCAGCCAGAGCGTGGGCGAGACCCGCGAGCACGGGCACGAGGCTACTTGCCTTCTCGATTGATGTGATTTTCGTGTTCGTGGTTGCCGGGATCGTCTGGTTTACAACCTGGAGTGCGCTCCTTGCAGTGGTCACCGGGCTCGAAGTCGTCGTGATTCTTGCCTTTCTTGATGCGCGCGCCGGGTTGACTCTTGGTAATTTCGCGATGCGCATTCGCACGGTGCGCGACGACTCGCCATATTCGCCTGGCATTGCTCGTGGGTTCGTGCGGTCACTTGTGATCGGTGCGGGAAGTCTTGTAGCGCTTGTTGGCGGCTTCCTGGTCGTTGCAACGAGCGCTTTTGATCCGATGCGCATGGGGCGCAGCTGGGCGGATCGTGCGGGGCGCACCCTCGTCGTGCGCGTTCCGACGCGTGCTGAGCGTGAGGCCTGGGAAGAGGGCGCTGAGGCGTGGGCAGCAAACTCGCGTGTTGCACAACCCGTGAGGCCAGCTGTTCCCGAGCCAACCCCTGCGCCAGCTTCCCAACAATATGCAAGGCCACAAGTTCAGCCACAATCTCAAGCACCGGCGCAACACCCGCAACCGATGCACGTGTCGGTGGACGCTCCCGTCAAGGCGGCCCCACCCGTGCGTCAAGTTGTCGTAGGCGAACAAGTTCTGCTCACGTTCGATACCGGCCAGCGAGTGCAGCTGCCGCTGCCGGTCTCACTCAACCTGGGCCGTAGGCCCGAGCCGAGCGAGGCCGACGACCAGCTGTGTATCGTGACTGATCCAGACAGCTCAGTGTCGAAGACCCACCTGCGACTTGAGTGCCGCGGCGAGAGCGTGTGGCTCACCGATCTCGGGTCGACGAATGGTTCGGCGATGCTCGATGAGACAGGGGAGTCGTCTCCCCTCACCGCTGGCGCGAGAGTGCGGCTCGAAGACGGCTCTCGTGTGAAGCTGGGGAACCGGAGTTTCACTGTTGCCACCGTAGTTGGTGAAATGCAAATCTAGTCTCAACAGTTCATACGCAGAAGCGGTCCACCGCGAAACGACTCAATGGCAGGAACTCAATGAACCACTCTCGCGCCTTTGGAATATCTACACTCCTCCTGATTGGCAGCGTCGCGTTGACGGGGTGCACTGCGGGTGTCAGTACGACTGATGCTGGAAGCATCGCAGTTGTCGAAGAGTTCTTCGGGCACCTCGAAGCAGGCGAAGCAACCAGGGCGGCCGCACTCACCGACATGCAGTTTGACGATGAGTTCGTTGACGACGATTTCTACGCCGCGTCAATCGCGTTGCCGGCAGATTCTCGCATCACCAAAACTGAAGGATATGACGGTGGCCTCTTTACGGCGACCGTCGAATATGTTCTCGATGATCCATCTGAGAAAGTGACACTTGATGTAACCGTTCGCGAGCTCGAGGGCGAACTGAAGATCTCTGGGTGGGGGGTTGATGTTCCGCTCACCATTGGGCCGTATCCCGCAGCTGGCGTGGTGACAGTCAATGATTCACTTGAGTACACCCTGGCGGACGAAGGGAACAAACTGTCACTCTTGCCGGGCACGTACGCGTTCACTTACGAAGACCCAACCGGCCTTCTTACGCTGAGCGAGGGCGAGGAGACCTCGTTTGCAGTGCAGGCTCCTGACCCGGGGAAATTGAGCATCGTGCCGAGCTTTATGCAAGATGTTGCTCCAGCCGTCACAGCCGAGGTGGAACGCCTACAGCGTGCCTGTGAGGCCGAAGCTTTCACGGGCGCTTCGTGCCCACCTGAACTTATCGAAGCGATGCAGGGCGCCTCTGACGCCGGCCCCAAATCTGTTGAATGGTTCCGTGAGAGCGGCCCGGACATCGTGCTGAAGGGCCAGGGGTATGTGTCGACGTCAACTTACCTGGTGCACAGCGACAGTCTGCCTGAGGACGTCTCAGTTTCTTACACTGGCGCGGTGACTCGGGATGCCTCTGGCGCAGTAGCTTTCATTCGCTGAAACAACACCGCTACGCTTCTGAGCCACACAGCACGGTATGTACGTAAATTGTTTCCGTCATGCAGTACAAGCAGATCCTCTGTTCGCACCGATCAATACATTTGCATCCCGACGAGGTGCCTGACGTAATTGTGCTCGCGAAGCATGCCTGATTGAACTCACTGGTGAATCCCCTTAGTCTAGATGCGAGGGAAACTACTGAGTTCGGTAACGTAGTGCTGGTTACATGAAAATTTTGGTTGCCCTAAAGATGTAAATTTCGTGGGACGGATTCAGGAATCATGGCCGAGTACGAGGATCTCTCGAACATCATTGGCAAGATGAAGCTAGCAGCGATTGATTGCTGGATGGCAGACCAAGGCTTTGACCTCAATTGGGGCAATGACCAGCTCTATTCAAAATGGGGTTGGATGCTGAACTTCTACAATCGGCCAGATGCGCAAGGCAATGGCGGTGGAACCGGCAACGGAGTGAACCACTCTGTGGCACCGCAGTTTGAAGAAATTCGCGGTGTGGTTGATGGGGTCGTATCGCGGTGGACTGATCTGCCAGATGGCAAGGCCTGTGAAACACCCCGGCAAACCGTGAGCTCGACCGCAGCAAAGCTAGGAACAACTGGCGCGAGCGCGTCAGTTGAAAACAGTGGCGAAATTGCGACGTCTAATGACACGCTGCACGAAGTGGTCGTTAATAAAATCAGCGGCTCATTTAAAGCTCCATTTCTTGACAAGTACTACACGCAGTTCTCGAAAGTTACTCACGGTCTTGGAGACGCGTGCGTGCTTTTAGAGACTAATTACATCGCAGAAAACAAGATGTGGCCGGCCGCACGAAAAGATGTTGCCACCATTTGTGAGAGTGCTCAGATAGCGTGGGATCAGCAGGCAAAAGAGTCTGCGGCTGCAAATATGACGATGACGCTGACCGTCGTTGGGGCAGTCGCCGGGGTGGTCGCTTCCGTGGTGACCGCGGGCGCGGGTACGGTCGGCGCGGTTGCCGTGCTAGGCACAATTGGAGCGGCTACGAGCACGACCATTCAGGCGATTAGCGGTAACGCCGAGGTATCAGGCAGCAGTTATCTCAGTATTCTCGAATCGCTGAGGACAGCTTTGGATAAGTTGAACACGGTTCTGTACGAGCAAGAAGATGCCCTCAACTCAATGCTGACGGATGCGAGCTCCTCCATTCAGGGAGATTTGGGGAATTTCAATCTTGACGCCTTCGCGCTTGGTCATTACCCGGACACGGTTGACACCATTTCGATGGATGCGGCTGACGCGAGTATTGTGTCGACGAATATGGGCCGCATCGAAACAGCGCTAGAGAGCGCTTCGACGAGCCTGGGTAGCGCACCAGACACAAACCCAACACCGCGCGATTACAGCGTGGGGCTCGGTAGCAGCGGCACACATACGGCTGCGAGCGAACTGTTTAGCCTTACTACGCAGTGCTTGGCTCAAACCGCATCAGAGTACGCTACTGGGAAAGAGCTGTTTGACGCGACCGTTGACGACTACTTCGACACCGATACTGGGGTATCGAAGACCATTGCCGAGCTACTTGCCCACGAGGCGCTCTCCGAGGGAGTGACCCCATGATCACTTCGCTTGAAAGTCGCCATTTGGGCCGCATTGTGCTCGACGGGGGAAGTGGCGGGGGTGCAATGGATGGATCAGTCTCGTATTTGGGAGCACCGCTTCCAGTTCGCATCGAAATTGACTATCCGGATGCCTTTAACGAGGCCATCCTTGAGGACGTCGACATGGTGCTCGACAGTCTTGATTTTGTTCACGGTCTTGCAATGGACACCATCACTTCGGGGCTGAACCGCGATACGTCGTCAGCCTCTCAGCTTTTTCGTTCGTGGAAGTCTGACGTGGGATCAGGGAATGACGATACCAATGAATTTCTTCGAGAGTTGCGTCCAAGCAAGATCCTGATCATGCCGGATGGCGGTCGAGCAAATCCCGATCGAGTCGTGATGTTGTATGGGCTAAAGGGCTCAGAACGTTTGGGCCGCATCAAGGTTCGATTCTTGCAACCGACTGGGCCGGAGCTTGCACACTCGCTGCAGCGGGGACCGTAGTGATCCGCCCGTTTCACGCGTGAACGCTTGGGGAATCTTTCGCATATTGCCAGACATAGCGACCGTGGTCTCGAATAGTATGGTTCAAGCGAGACACTCATCACCCGAGGAGGGTAGCAATGCCGGAAGACGGCGAGATTGTAGTCACTGAAGAAGCGCGTCAATTGATGACGAGCCTTGAAAGCAACGATCCAGGTGCGCCCAGCGCCTTCGAAGCAGTTACGGTGACAGGTGCTAACTCGACTGAGGGTGCTCAAGCATACAGAAACCAGATGCGCATATTCATGAATGACTCGCGCACAAGCTTTCAAAGCTTACTTTCACTCATCCGGCAAGACTGTGTAAATGCGGGCGCAGCGATTGATGACCTTGACCGGCAAGATCAAGAAATCATGCGGCTATTGCAGCAGTTCGACGCAGAAACAGTTCCGACTGGCTCAACTGCAGCACCGGCTCCAAATGCTCCCAGCGGAGGTGGACCCACCGTAAGTGCTCCCGGTGGGGGCTCGAGCGACACAGACTGGGAGTGACCGCTTGGGGCGGAAATTCTTTTCAGTAGTTATTGGAGGATCGTTGGTGCTCGGGCTGGCGTTCGCTGGTGCGGCATCTGCGCATGCCGAAACGTTGACGTCGGATGAACGTTCCGCTGGCCTCTGGTACGCAGATCGGCTGAAGTTTGACGAGTTGCAGTCTCAGGGAGCAACGGGCGAAGGCATCAAGATTGCTGTGGTTGATGGTGGAATTAACCTCGACGCTGCAGAGCTTCAGGGCGCCAACATTGAGGTGATGGGGAGCTACTGCGCATTCCCCGAAACAGGCAAGCCAGTTCCTGCGGTGAGCGATGACCTTGCTCGCGCAGCTCACGGCACCGATGTTGTATCAATGCTGGTGGGCAACGGAGAAGCTGAAGACGGCGGGTTAGGCACTCGCGGAATCGTGCCCGATGCGGAGATTCGCTTCTATGCTTCCGGCATGCCTGAGGAGGAGTCCCGGGAAGACAAGCCCGGGTGCGAAGAGTTTGATCCGTCTCAAGGAGAGTTTTACAGCGACAAGGGCTTTCTTCCGGGCGACCCAGACTATTTTCTTGGCGGAGCTTCGTCATACGCCGCCTGGCATGCTGTGCGCGACGGGGCAGATATCGTGGTGTTCTCAGGAATCAGCGATGTTTGGGGCTGGCCAATCGTTGTGGAAGAGGCCCTGCGCGCTGGTGTGCCGCTGGTTGCAGGAACACCGAACCCCGATGGAGATTTGGACAACCAAATCAGTTTGGCTTTTCCCCACAGTCTGAATGGGGTCGTTGCAGTTTCCGGCGTCGATAATGACGGAAACGTCCTCAACGGTGGGGGCGGTGATGATTGGCTCACAGGTGAGGCACAGGGCTCAGATAATCTTGGGGTCATTTCCGCGGCGTCTGCCATGCTTACCCCCTCATCGAAGGACGGCTGGGTGCCGTCAATAGGGTATGGAACATCGCTTGCGACGCCGCTTGTCGCAGGAACGATTGCGTTAGGGATGGAAGCGCACCCTGATGCGACCGCCAACCAGATTTTGCAAACGATGATCCGAACGACTGGCACTTCCGGCCTACACGAACCGGAATGGCACGGCAAACAATTGGGATACGGGGTTACGAACCCGGTCGCCTTGCTGCAGACAGACCCGCTGGTATACGCCGATGAGAATCCACTCTTCGTAATGCAAGTAGATGACTCTCGCTGTATCTACGCTGATGGCACTGTGCCGACGGAGATGGAAAACTGTGCGTGGGCGATCGCGGGCCCATATGCAGACGACGTCTGGCCAACCGGAACAAATGATTCGCCACCTGCTAACTCTGGAGCAATCAGTAGTGAGGGCGAAGATTCATCCTTGTTGCCGATCGTGTTGACTATCGGTGGGGTGTTTCTATTGGCTGTGATCGCGACGGCAATTTCGGTGCCAATCTTGGTGAGTCGTTCCCGTAAACGTAGACTAGACGAATCCCCGCCAGGGGCAGCGGAATCGGAGGCATATCGTGGGTAGCTACGAAGATCAGTTGAAAGATCTCGCGTATGGCGAAAGCTGGGAAATGACGAAGCTTGGCACGCTGATTCAGGCGGTTGAGCGGCAGCAGCAGCAACTACAAAAGACTTTGAAATCACTGCCCGAACACTGGAAAGGTCAGTCGAGCGAAACTTTGGTGAGCCGACTCAATGTGCATCACGGTAACCTTGAGAAGCTCAAGGAGCGACTCTATTCCGGGCAACAACAGGTAACAGGTAATGGGCAGTTCACCTGTGCAGCGACGTGTGACAACACGGAACGCAAGATGAACGCGCAAGCAGCTTACGAGAACCTGTCGTCGAGCCATATTCCGACGAACATTCTTGACCAGATTGGTCTTGGTGCGGAAATTGTTGAGGTCGTAGGTATCGGACCAGTGGATCTTGCGGCTAAAGGGGTCGGCTGGATCACAGATCAGCTTTCAAACCGGCGAGAAGAAGACGCACGCAAAGCCGTCGAAGCACTCGATGTTGATATTAGAGCACGGGCTAAACGCCTCACCGATGGTGAAGTAACCTTTGACCCACTCCCGACATTTGACGGAACATTTGAAGAGGTACCCCCTCTCCAATACACACCACCTGCGGGCAATGGTCCGGGCGGTGGCGTGGGAGGTGGCCCATCAGGTAACCCCGGTGGCTCGGGCGGACCAGGAGGCGGAGGGACTGGAGGCGATCAGCCGTATACGCCGACCGATCCGACGAACCCAAACGACCCCTACGACCCGAGAAATCCGACGGATCCGACTGATCCGACGAACCCGAGGGATCCCTACGACCCGAGAAATCCGTACGATCCGAGGGACCCATACGACCCGACTGATCCGACGAACCCAACTGGTCCGGAAGACGGCGGCGGTGACGGCCCGGGCGATGTTGAATACCCGTACGACCCGTACGATCCATCGCAGCCCTCTGGCCCAGATAGCGGTGTCGATGATGGCCGTGCAGGGCATGACGTACGTTCAGGCGTTGGTGCTGCCGGTCTCGGCGGCGTTGGTCTTGCCGCGGGAGCGAAGCTTGCAAAAGGTGGGTTCGGTGGCCTTGGCGGGTTCGGTGGCGCAGGCGCAGGCGCAGGCAGTGGACTTGTCGGCACGACGGGAGCCGGCAGCGCTGGCTCTGGTTCAGGCTCAAAGTCTGGTGCTGGCGCTGGTGCCAGTTCCAAAGCGGCAGGTGCAGGTCGCCCCGGCGGCATGATGATGGGCGCACAGGGCGGCGGATCTTCGAGCAAGAAGGGTGCCCCGAATAAGCTCGGCTACGTCGCCGACAAGTTCGAGGATGAGTACGAGGAGAACATGCCGCATCCCTCGTCGCGCGCCGGCAAGCGCACAAACTAGCTGACAGAGATTAATCGGTAGAGATAACTGAATGAGTAATCGCTTAGCCCCACCAAGGGTGCCGTCAGGCACCCTTGCGATCCAGTCACCGCCCGAACTTGAAACCCCAGACGGTGGCAGCAGCATGCTCACCTCGATGCTGCCCATGCTTGGCAGCGTCGGCGCCATCATCATGGTGTCGGTTTCGAATTCGGGTCCGACCGGCTGGCTCACCGGTGGCATGTTTCTTATCTCTGCATTAGGTTTCGTGTTTGTGAACGGGTGGCGGCAACGTTCACAGCGCCAGGCGCAGCTCATGAGTTCGCGCCGCGAATACCTTGCGTACCTTGACGAAATGCGCACCACCGTGCGCAACGGCGCGCGCGCTCAGCGTCGCGAACGCAATTGGCGTTATCCAGACCCGGGCACGCTCAGCTATTTCGTCGAGGACAGCACCAGGGTCTGGGAACGAGACCCGTCAAGTGAAGATCACCTCACCGCGCGCATCGGGCTGAGCGAGCAGCCGCTCGTGTTTACCCTCCAAGCACCTGAGATCCCGCCCACGGCGCAGCTCGACCCCGTGTCGACGACCGCGGCTCACCGCTTCATTGCGACGCACAAGAACCAAAGCAGCTTGCCAACCTATCTCAGGCTTTCCTCATTCGAAGCGGTCGAGGTTGTAGGTGGTGACCCTGAACGGGTTCGCGGGCTCGCTCGCGGCATCATCACCCACCTCGCCACGACGCAGAGCCCCGAAGACCTGCTCATAGTGGTGGCCGCAGGGCCAGATGCGCTGCCTCAGTGGGAATGGGTGAAGTGGCTACCCCATGCCCAATCGCCGAAGCTGCGTGACAGTCTCGGCCCGGCCCGAATGATCGGTGCCGACATCGACACGCTGCTCACGATGCTGCCTGCCGATGTGCGCGAGCGCCCCCGCTTCGTGCGTGATGCGAGCACGGAGTCGCCACACATACTCGTCATCGTTGACGGAGCACGTGTGGCTTCAGGGAATGCCGTGTTTTCTGGAGGACTGCAGGGAATTACTGTGCTTGACCTGCCGAATTCATGGGACGATACTGACGACTCTCGTCGCGCACGCATCGTCGTGAACGACTCGAACGCTGACATGCTCATCGGAGCGCGTAGATTCCAGCATTTTGAGCCAGACAACATGTCCATCATTGAAGCCGAAGCGGTCGCACGCCGCCTCGCCCCGCTGCACCGTGAGAGTGCCGGAGGGCAGGTCGCGAAGACGGGCAGCAACAAGCAGCAAGAACTTATCGACCTGCTACACCTTCCCGATGTTCGCGACCTCGATCTTGCAGACACTTGGTCGTACTTGCCTGAGCGAGACCGACTGCGTGTTCCCATTGGTCAAGACACGAGTGGCGCCCCCCTCATCCTCGATCTCAAAGAATCGGCATCGCAGGGAATGGGGCCTCACGGCCTCATCATCGGTGCGACCGGTTCTGGTAAATCGGAGGTGTTGCGCACGCTCGTGCTCTCACTTGCGCTCACACACTCGCCTGAACAGTTGAACTTCGTACTCATCGACTTCAAGGGCGGTGCGACGTTCGCTGGCATGGCAGACATGCCGCATGTCTCAGCGATCATTACGAACCTAGGTGACGAGATTAGTCTCGTTGACCGTATGGAAGATGCGCTCCTCGGCGAGATGACGCGCAGACAAGAGCTTCTGCGGTCAGCGGGCAACTTTGTGAACGTTGGTGAGTACGAACGCGCACGCAAGAACGGTCGAAGCGATCTGGCGCCGCTGCCCGCACTGCTCATTGTGGCCGACGAGTTCTCCGAGCTGCTCAGTGCGAAACCTGAGTTTATTGAAACGTTTGTTGCGATTGGTCGTCTCGGCCGCTCGCTCCATGTGCACCTCCTCATGGCCTCGCAGCGACTCGAAGAATCGAAGCTCAAGGGCCTCGACACGCACCTCTCGTATCGTCTTGGCCTCCGAACGTTCTCAGCGGCAGAATCACGCACCGTCATCGGTGTGCCTGACGCGTACCATCTTCCGCAAGAGCCAGGCGGTGGCCTGCTGAAGGTTGGTAGCGACGAAAACCTTACCCAGTTTCGGGCCGCGTATGTTTCGGGGCCACCACCCGCACGTCGCGCCCAGGTTGAAGTGCACGACGGCGTTGAATCCAACACGAGAAGCATTACCTCGTTCACCGCCGCAGCCCAAGGGCTCGTCGACCCGGCAACTGAAGCTCAGAAAGTGACCGCCGAAGCCGAACGCGTTGCCGAAGCGCGCGCCGCAGCCGAGCCCGAAGAGACACGCAGCACTTTCGACCTCGCGGTTGCTCGTATGAATGGCATCGGGCCGGCAGCTCACCAAGTGTGGCTACCGCCGCTCGAAGATCCCGCGACGCTCGACCAGTTGCTCGGTGAACTCACCGTCAGCTACGAGCTTGGCCTCCACGCACCGCGCTGGCGAGAACATCGCAGGCTTACGGTGCCACTCGGTATCGTCGACGTGCCGCTCCAGCAGCGCCGCGACACCCTCACACTCGACCTCTCGGGTGCGCAAGGCAACCTGGCAATCGTGGGTGCCCCGCTTTCGGGTAAGAGCACGGTTGCGCGCACGCTGCTCGCAGCCCTCGCACTCACCCACACCCCCCACGAAATACAGGCCTTCGTTATTGACTTCGGTGGCAGCTTTACCGGTTTGCGTAACCTACCGCACCTCGCGGGGCTCGCGACGCGCAGCGAACCCGAAGTTATCCGTCGTACCGTCGCCGAAGTAACCACACTGCTCAATGCTCGTGAGCGCTACTTCCGTGAGAACGGTGTCGATTCCATCGACACGTACCGCTCCCGCCGCGCCCAAGGTGTTGTCGACGATGGATACGGCGACATCTTCCTCATCATCGATGGCTATGGCACACTTCGCAATGACTATGAAAATCTCGATACAGCGCTCCTCGAGATCGCGGCACGTGGGCTCGGTTTGGGCATACACGTTGTCATTACTGCAAGCCGTTGGCTCGAGATTCGACCCGGGCTCAAAGATCTTCTCGGAGGCATTGTCGAGCTGCGTCTTGGCGATTCTTCAGACTCTGAAATCTCGCGCAAGGCTTCGGGCAATGTCACCGCGATGGCGGGGCGTGGCCTCGAGATGAGTGGGCTGCAGATGCTTACCGCGATTCCGCGCATTGACGGCGATCAATCCACCGAAAGCCTCGCCGAGGGTGTCGACGATCTTGTGGCCAAGATCTCGAGTGCGTGGCAGCGTGAGCCTGGGCCGAAGCTGCGACTACTTCCGACGTTGCTGCCGCTTGAAGAGTTGCGTGAACATCCGTCGTCCGCGCCAGGCGAGATGCTTATTGGCCTCGACGAAGCAGCGCTCGCGCCCTTCAGCCTCGACCCGAAGTCCGAGCCACACCTCTTCTTATATGGCGACTCAAAATCGGGCAAGTCGTCGATGCTGCGCAGCATGGTGCACGAGATCACCAGACTGTACAAGCCGGGTGCCGCGCGCATTTTCATGATCGACTATCGCCGCGCACATCTGGGCGAAATTCCCGAGGACTACGTCGGTGCCTACCTCACCTCGGCCGAGCAGGCGACCGCGGCAATCGCTGAGGTTGTTGAATTCTTCCGCTCGCGCCTCCCCGGCCCAGACGTGACCGCCGACCAGCTGCGCAACCGTTCGTGGTGGAAGGGCGCTGAAGGCTTCGTCATGATCGACGACTATGACCTCGTCGCAACACAGCAGGGAAACCCGGCAGCGCCACTCGCGCAGCTTCTCGCCCAGGCAGGAGATGTGGGCCTCCATGTCATCGTGACCCGTCGCTCTGGCGGAGCATCGCGCGCAGCGTACGATCCGATCTTGCAGGGTATGACCGACCTTGGAGTTACCGGAATTCTATTGAGCGGTAACCCCGATGAGGGGCAACTCATCGGCAAAGTGAAAGCAGTACCAAGCGCACCAGGTCGGGCGCAAATTGTGTCGCGTTCGCGGGGACATCTCGTCGCCCAACTCGCGTATGTGACGCCCGTGCACGAGGTTGGCTAGACCCGGAGCGGCGAACCCACTGCAAGAGTGTTTCACCGCAAGGCTCAAAACATACGATGGCTCGCGTTCATCGTGCACTCGGTGTGATCGCGCGGTAAATTCCCTGAAGCGCTTTCGAAATTGACAAGCGTTGGTTCAAAGCGAAGGAATACATGATTACCGACAACGCCTTCGCGAGTTTCGGCCCTTTGGCGTTTGCCGTGATCGCGATCTGGGCGACCGTGAGTATCGTCTTGTACGTTTGGTTGCTGTGGGCGCTCGCAAGCCTATTTCCATACCTGGGGCTACCTAAATCTCATGGGTGGATCCCTATCTTCAACCAGTGGCGAGTACTCGAACGCGGCGGGTACCCCGGCTGGTTGGTGTTGCTCGGAATTGTTCCTGGTCTTGGCATCTTTGTGTTCGTGATGTGGGTCTTGGCGGTGAACCGCATCAACCGCGAGCACGGTGAGAGTGTCGGTATGACCGTGCTTGGCGCCATTATTCCCCAGGTCTGGGCAATTCTGCTCACCAATCATCTCCGAGACCGTGGGTTCTTGGGTGCGTCGCAGGGAGGCGGCGGCGGTACGACTGTCGAAGCCTCAGCCTCAGCCTGGCCGCAGCCAGCGTCAGCGCCCACCGATATTCCCGCAAGCTGGGCGCCTCCAATGCTCTCTCCTTCTCTACCTGGCCCAGCAGACCCGGAGCAACGCCAGGTTTCAGGTACGTCGGATGCCGACTCCTCGAGTAACCCGTGGAGCCTTGGTGGCACGATCGCTGACAACTTTGAACGACTCGCTGGTGAGCCGCTTCCGGCACGTGATGCATCGTTCGGGTCTGTCGAAGCGCGACCTTTCTCATGGCCTGAACCAACGGCGTCGGGACCTGCCGCACAAAGTGCAGAGAACCTTCCAGAACATTCAGGACAGCGAAGCCAGAGCTCTCGGTATGTTCCGGGATCCGAACAACCGATCGAAGACGACGACGAAATCGGCGCAACCATTGTCACAGGTGGTACGGTCGCTCCCATCGCGGCCGAGGATGAAATAGACCATACGATGGTTGTTGTTCGCAAGAAACGGTGGATCCTCGAACTTCCAGATGGCACCGAGCTCGAACTTATCGGTGATGACATTGTGATTGGACGCAGGCCTGTAGCAATCGACAATTCCACGACGCTGTTGATTCCAGACTCGTCGCGCACATTGTCGAAATCGCATGCGCGTCTTCGCCGCTCGGAAGAGCGCTGGACGATCGAAGACCTCAATTCGACGAATGGTGTATTCGTGTTTGATGAGGCTGGAGAGCAGGTCGAAGTAACGCCGGGGACTGAGCTGCCTGCAAGCGAACAACTTTTGATCGGAACCCTCGATATGCGGCTGCGCGAACTGTCGTAGCTGCGTGCAGCGGGGGAGTGGCAGATATTTGATGCGGAGTTACGTAGTCGCGCGATAGCGTAACACTACAAGCGTGAAAGAATACACAAAAGAAAGTACGCAGACGGGGAACACATGAACAGCGACATTGCCTATCCGGGGCTCGGGGGAGCCGTCTTCGCGATGATTGGCATCTGGTCGGTTATAGGTCTGGGCATCTACGTCTGGTATCTCTGGGCGCTGTCGAGGCTCTTCCCGTATCTGGGGTTGCCAAAGGCCCACGGGTGGATCCCGATTTGGAACCAGTGGCGTCTGATCGAGCGCGGTGGCCTCCCCGGCTGGATGGTGTTGCTCGGACTCGTCCCATTTCTCAGTATCGTCGTGCTCATCGTTTCGATCATCGCGATCCACCGCATTAACACTGAGCACCGTGAGGGTGCCGGTATGACCGTGCTGGGCGCCTTCATTGCGCCGCTCTGGGCCACGATACTCGGCAGTCGACTGCGAGATCGAGGGTACAGCGCTGATCCGGCCGGCACGAACATAGCCACTGGGCAGTTCGCGGGTCGTGGGGTTGTTGAGTACGGCCCGAACGGCCAGGTGTATCCGATGCTCAATAACGGCGTCGCCGTGCCAGGAGCCGCGCCGATGCAGCCGCAGGCACCGTTGCCCGCCAACGCACCTCCAACAACGGGACCGAGCTTCTCGATGCCCGCGGTACCCAGGATGGCCCCGGCTGCTCAATCACACACCCCAGCGATGCCGCCCGCTCCCGCGATGCCGCCCGCCCCAGGCGCGCCAGCGAACCCTCCTGCCGCTCCGCCGACAGCAGCTCCGGTTGCCCCAGCTGCTGGCCAACAGTGGGGCCTCGGCAGCACGGTCGATAGCAACTTCGAGCGACTCGCAAATGACGAGAACCCGGCACTCGATCGACTGTTTGGGACGAGCGAGAACGCGCGCCCATTCTCGTGGCCCGAACCGCAGCCACACGGGCAGGTGCCCGCTACACCGCCTGGCGTGCAGCTCCCCCCGGAACAGCACCAGCCGGCAACGCCTGCTGCACCCGCATCGCCTGCTGCACCCCCGACAATGCCAACGTTCATGCCTCCTGCACCACCGGCAGCACCACCGGCTCAGGCGCCTGCTCCGGTTACCGAACCAACGGCGGCAGGGCCCGCTACGCCAGCAGCAGCGCCGAAGCCAGCGTATGCACCCCCCGTTCCAGCTGAACCCGTGCCAGAACCGACTGCAGCCCCACTTGTCGATGCCCCGCTTGTTGACGCGGTTAACGACGAGTCGCTCAGCGAAAGAGCCCCTGACGAAAGGGGCATTGACGACGGAGGCTTAGACGACGAGCTCGACCGCACCGTCGTCGTGGCTCGAAAGGCCGCCTGGGTGCTGGAACTGCCAGATGGGCGTGAACTCGAAATCCACGGTGACGATGTGGTGATCGGACGTAAGCCCACCGCAGTGGGCGGATCTGATGTGCTTGTGGTCCCAGACCCCACTCGCACGCTTTCGAAATCTCACGCCCGCTTGCGTCGCGAGGGGGAGAGCTGGACCATTGAGGATCTGAACTCAACCAACGGCGTCTTTGTTTTCGATGACGCTGGTGTGCAGACGGAAGTTGCTCCAGGCGCAACGCAAGCGGCGAGCACTCAGCTCATCATCGGAACACTCGAGGTGCGCCTGCGCCCCTCGGCATAAAGCCGCGTGCGTTTGTTTATCCTGTTCTGGCATGAAAGTGGCAGGGCAGGGTACATTTTTGCCGAACGCGCACAATTCTGAGAAGGTTCATGGGATTGGGACGTATGCTGACCAAGTGAGAACGATTAGCTATAACTTGCGCAAGAATCGCGCTGTGGGGGAGCTCGCAAGTCTCGTTTCGAAGCACAAAGCAGAAATGCTGTGTCTTCAAGAAGCGAATGCGGTGAGCTTGCCAGCGCATATTGGGCCGCTCAAACTTGTCCACGCGACGGAGAAGAACCGGCTTGGGCTCGCCATGTATGTGCACGGGGATCGCTTCCAGGTGAGATCCGCCCACACCTTTCAGCTCAAGAAATCACTGCACGACAGGATGCTTTCGCCCGCCCACGAACGGCTGCTGGGCGCCCGCATTCACGACCGTGAAACGCATTCTGACTTCGTTGCTGCTTCGTTTCATGCGGCACCATTAACTGCGCCGAACTCGCTCAGACGCTCGCAGATCAATACGGCGATCACCGAGTTGCGTGCTCTGGGAGCCGGGCTTCCGACCCTCATGATTGGTGACTACAACTACCCAATCTTCCAGAAGAACCTCGCGAAGGAAATGAAGGGTTCAGGGTTTGAGCTCTCACGGAGCGACAAGCGCACCTACACTCGCTACCTCGTGTTCCGCGGTCACTATGACTTTGTGACTTCGAGCGGGTTCGACGTGGCACAGGTAAGCACGCTGACACGTGGAAGCTCAGACCATCTACCCATCATGGTGACTGCATCACACACCCCGAAGCGAGACGTTGCAGTCGCAGCGTAGTTCCCGGACTTCCAAAACTGCGTTAGCTCTTGGCGTCGTCTGTGCCTTCGCTTGCGTGCTTCGCGCACCTGAGCGCAGGGCCATCTTGGCGCGTGTCGGCCGTCTGCGCATTGAAACGGTGCAAGCCGAGGCGTAACGCTTCGAGTTCGTTTTCGTCCCATCCCTCAAACCGCTCACGATACGACGTCGCCCACATGCCGCGAATGTGATCAATAATCTGCGAACCCTTTTCGCTGCAGGTAAGCAGCTGCACTCGCCGATCCTCAGGGGCTTCGGTCGAATCAATAAGCCCGAGGTCACGCATTTTCGCAACCTGCTTGCTCACGATCGACTTATCCATGTCGAGCATCTGACTGATTCCGGTTGCGGTGAGCGGACCCTTGCGCACAATAACCTGCAGTACCATCATGCCCACCCCGCTGAGCTCAGCGTTGACATCTGCTGCGTAGCGCGCCCAGCGCGTACGAGAGAAGGCAAGAACCTCGGTGAACTCCGCGATGATGCTGGCGATCGTGTCGCCAGCATCATGCTCGTGGGCACCCATAGCGGATTCCACCCTACCGTTCGGTGTTCTTGGTAGGACTGTGGCGCGGAAGCAGAATCGGGCCAGTGGTGTCAACGAGTACCCGCTGATTCCCAACGGGTTCGGTGAGGAGCCCATCAAGTTCAGCGTCTAGCTCGTCATTTGGATTCTCAGCAGCCTGTTGCAGGTCGAGCAGACGCTCGGCGTTGCTCTTATTGCTCAGCGGAATGTTCGGGATGAGGATGATCGCGATGAGGGCAATAAGTGCCGCCGGAGTCACGTAGAGGAAGATATTGCCGATCGCATGACCGTAGGCAGATTCAACGACATCTCGTATCGGGGCGGAGAGATCCGCAATCTTCGGAAGCTGACCCGATGCGAGCGCCTCCGTGCCCTTGAGCTGAGCCGGGGTGAGCTTCGCGAAGCCCTCCTGCATGTAGGTCATCACCTGCGACCCGAGGAGCGCCCCCATTACCGAGATGCCGGCGGTGCCGCCGACGGTTCGGAAGAAGGTTACTGCCGCGCTGGAGGTGCCGAGTTCGCTCGGGTGCACCGTGTTCTGTACGACCAATACGAGGTTTTGCATCGTCATGCCGACGCCAGCTCCCAGGATCGCGAGACCGACACCGACGTACCAGTAGCTCGTGTCGTAGCGTATGAAGCCCAGCATGAAGAGCCCTACGAGCAGCGCGATCGCGCCCGCAACCATGTAGCGCTTCCACTTTCCGGTACGGGTAATGATCTGTCCGATGACGGTGGAAGAGATGAGCACACCAGCCATCATGGGGAGTGCAAGCATGCTTGCCTCGATAACCGATCGCCCACGGGCGAGCTGCATGTACTGGCCGATGTAGATCATCGTGCTCATCATGGCGATACCGACTGTGATGCTCGCGATTGATGACATGGTGAACGTGCGGTTCTTGAAGAGTGTCATCGGAATGAGCGGTTCGTCGACCTTCAGCTCAACAAATACCGCGACGATGAGGGCTACGAGCCCGCCGCCTGCCATAGCGACTGACTGCCACGACCACCAGTCGAAGTTCTGGCCGGCAAGCGTTACCCAGATAAGAATGCTCGAGAACCCGAGTGAGATGAGCGCGGTGCCCCAGTAGTCGATCTTGATCTTGCTCTTCACGGTGGACAGGTGCAGCGTGCGCTGGAGCATGATGATCGCCACAATGGCGAGGGGGGCCGCAACGTAGAAGTTCCAGCGCCACCCAATGGTGTCGGTGATGAGACCACCGATCAGCGGACCACCGACGGTCGCCACCGCCATGATCGCGCCAAGGATTCCCATGTACTTGCCGCGCTGAAGGGGGCTCACGATCTCTGCGAGCACGATCTGAGCGAGTGCACCGAGCCCGCCGACGCCGATACCTTGGAAGACGCGGAAGGTGATGAGCCAGCTGGGATCCTGTGCGAAGCCGGAGAGTGCTGAAGCGAGGATGAAGATTGTCAGGGCAACCTGGAGGAGCATCTTTTTGCTCGTGAGGTCTGCGAGCTTGCCCCAGATGGGGGTCGCAACTGCGCTCGCCAGCATGGTCGCAGTGACCACCCAAGTAAATGCGGCCTGTGTGCCGCCGATATCGGCAATGATGATCGGCATCGACGTGCCGACGACGTTCATTGCGAGCATTGAAACAAAGTTCGCAAGGAAGAGCCCTGCGAGGGCGAGATTCAGCGCGCGACCTACGAGGAGGCCGGTTTCTGCGGATGCGGGAGGAGTGGTAGAGCTGCGGCTCATGCGGAAGCGGGATCCAATCGATAGTTGATAACGGTCAACTATAAAACGATAGTTGATATTTGTCAACTAAGCGTAAGAGTCCGCTCCTGTGAACCGCAGCTCGCGTCTGATCTAGGTGCAGAAACTACTTTGCGTCGCTGGTGCGCTGCGCTCGCTGCGAGAAGTACACGGGAATGAGCGAGAGCAAAATCATCAGTGTCGCGACAACGTTGACCTGGTTCACCTCGTTCGGCCTTGCCATCTGGTTCATGATCCAGAGGGGCAACGTCTCGACTCCAGGTGGAGCCGTGAAAATGGTGACCACGATCTCATCGAATGACAACGCAAACGCGAGCAGCCCGCCGGCGATGAACGCGGGGCGAAACTGCGGGAACGTGATGAGTCTGAACGTTTGGCCGATGCCCGCTCCGAGATCGGCTGAGGCCTCTTCGAGGTTTGGGTTCATACGGCGGAGCCGGGCGATTACGTTGTTGAAGACCATCACCACGCAGAAGGTGGCGTGCGCGATAATCATTCCCCAATACCCGACATTGATGCCCATCGGCTTGAGCACCTGATAGTACGTGTTCGACAGGGCCACACCAGTGACGATGCCGGGCAGCGTAATCGGCAGCACGATGAGCAGGTTCACGGTGTGTTGACCAAAGAACTTGAATCGTTGCAGCGCGAAGGCTGCGAGCGTGCCGAGTACGAGGGCGAACGCCGTCGCAACTGATGCCACGATGACCGAGTTCAAGAACGCCGCGTGCATGGCGGGGTTCACGAGTGCCTTTTCCCACCACTCGAGCGAAAAGCCTGAGATAGGCCAGCCCGAGACTCTGCCCGAGTTGAACGAGTTCGTGATGATGACGAACATCGGGATGTACATGAACCCAAGGACGACGACGGTGATGGCGCCGAGAATGATTTTGGTTCCGCGATTCAGGCGAAGCATGATGTGACTCCTGGTTCCGGATTACAGGTTGTTGAGCGCGCCCGTGCGACGGACGGCTGCGAGATAGAGGATGACGAGCACGATCGGCACGAACGAGAACGCGGCGGCAAGCGGCGGGTTGAGGTTAATGTTCTGCGCGATGATGCTGCCGATCATCTGTGTGGATCCACCGACGTACATTGCGGCGATGTAATCACCGAGGCTGAGCGAGAAGGTGAACACAGAACCTGCAACGAGCGCAGGGAGAAGAAGTGGGGTGACTACCGTGCGGATCGTGCGGAAGCCGCGCGCACCGAGATCAGAAGAGGCGTCGAAAAGATTCGCCGGGATCTGGGAAATCGCGGAATATACGGGAATCGCCATATATGGAAACCAGAGGTACACGAGCGTGAGCGTAACGGTGAGTACGCCGAACCCCGGGCCGTGTACTCCGATGGGATCGAGCGCCCAGTTGAAGAAGCCGTTCTCGGTCCACACGAGACGCATGCCAATGATCTTCACCAGGTAGCCGGCCCACAGTGGCAGCGTGACGAGAATCGCAAGCACTGCGCGGAGTTTGGGGCCTGCAACCTGTGACATGAACACGGCGAGTGGGATCGAGAAGGCCGCGCAGATCACGGTGACACCAAGGGCGATGCCGAGCGTGCGCAGCGCGGTCATCGAGTACGCGGGAACCGTGAGGAGCTGGGTGAAGTTCTCGAACGTAAAGCCGGGCTTCACACGAGAGGTGAACGGGTCGGTCGTCCAGAATGCCGTCACAAGCATGATTGCCAGCGACAAAATGTAGACGCCTACGAGCCACACCATCGGGAGTGATAGGAGCGATGCCAGTCGGCCCTTTGGATGCCGATAGAGCGCGGTCGAGATCGGCCGGGGGGTGCGTTCGCGAACGGTCTGAGAGCTCACGGTGTGTCCTCGCTGACATTGGGGAGGTGGGTAAGTGAAGAGGGGAGAGTGTGTGGTGGGTGCAGCGCGTTCGCCGCGCCCACCACACACAGAGGGGTGTTAGCCCTTTACGGTTGCCCAGGCGTTTGTCCAGTCCTGGTAGTTGGTGCACTGAATATCAGTGCGGCCGTCGAGGCACTGGTCGATGGGGGTCGTCCAGAACCAGACCTGCTTGAAGTACTCTTCATCGGTCGCGTTGAAGTAGTCACAGTGTTCCTTGGCTTCATCGCTCGTCTCGCAGAACGCTGCGTTCGCGGGTGCCATACCGAAGTTCATCGCGATTGCGCCATTCACTTCGGGCTCGCTCGTGTAGTCCATCCACGCGTATGCGCAGTTGGGGCTTTCGGAGTCGGCGGAGAGCATCCACGCATCAGACCATCCGGTCGAGCCTTCCATCGGCAGCACGCTCTTGAACTTCTCGTCCTGCGTCGCCTTGCGCAGCACTTCCCATGACGTGCCAACGACCGAGTTGCCGCCGGTGAACGAGGTCACATTCGTTGCGGGTGACCAGTACTCCGAGACCATCTCGTTCTGCTGCTTCAGCAGATCAGTTGCAGCCTGGAGCTGCTCCTCATCGAGGGCGTAGGGGTTTTCAATGCCAAGATCCGGCTCATGCTCCATGAGATAGACCGCAGCGTCAGCAATGTAGATGGGACTGTCGTACGCAGCGATGTTGCCGGCGTACGGGCTGTCTGCCTCCCACACCACATCCCAGCTGGTCGGGTCTTCGGTAACTACGTCGCTGTTGTACTCGAGGATGTTTGCGCCGCGACCGATCGGGATGCCGTAGACATTGCCATTCAGCGTGTCGTAAAGCTGACCCTTCATGCCTTCAACGATGTCGTCGCCGAAGTGGGGGATGAGTTCGGTATTGATGGGCTGCACGTTGCCATCCACGATGAGGCGGAGGCTTGCGTCACCTGAGGCCGATACGAGATCGTACTCACCGGTGCGCATGAGCTGCACTGCTTCGTCGCTGGTCGCGAAAATCTTGCGGTTCACGGTGCAACCGGTGTCGATAGTGAATTGATCCGCCCAGGCAGGCTCAACAAAGCCCGACCAAGCGAGGATATTCACCTCGTTCTCAAAATCACCGAGCTCTTCGATCATGGGGATCTCGGGGACGTCGATCTTGAGGGTGCCGTCTTCTGCGACGGTGGTGCCACCGTCACCGCTGGCACAGCCGGTGAGGGCGAGGCCCAGCGCCGCAGCAATTGCAAGCGGCGCGGTGAGCATCTTCTTGTTCATCATGACTCCTTCGGATGATGGATATGGGTGTGTGAGTGGTGCAAGTTGAAGTGATTAGGCCTTGGAATGACTAGGTCTTGGAATGACTAGGCCGCAGCGGCTGCGGTCTGCGTGCCTGGAATAGGTGTCGCGTGGGATTGTTCGAATCGGAGACTGACCGTGTCGCCACGGTGCAGGCCTGCGTCGGTGCGCGGAGTGTGACGATTCTGCGTCTCCGCGATGTAGCGCGTGCCGTCCTCGGTATCGACGAGATAGCGGGTGTGCGCTCCTGCGTAGACGATCTCGGCAATGGTGCCACCCTGCGCAATCGATCCTGCCGAAAGCGGCGCGGTCGGATCGAGGAGCTCCACTCGCTCTGGCCGGAGGCTGTGCAGCTCGCTGGATCCGAAGAACCGATGGGAGACTTCTGCCGGGATGATGTTTGTGATTCCGAGGAAGCGCGCAACGAACTCAGACCCCGGATACTCGTAGACCTCGCGTGGGCTCCCAATCTGCTCAACCTTGCCGTTGCTGAATACTGCAACACGATCTGAGAGCGTGAGTGCTTCCTCCTGATCGTGGGTGACGAATACGAACGTTATGCCGACCTCACGCTGGATCTGCTTAAGCTCGATCTGCATCTGCTCGCGGAGCTGTTTGTCGAGGGCCCCGAGAGGCTCGTCGAGCAGCAGCACCTTCGGGCGCAGAATGAGTGCGCGAGCAAGTGCGATTCGCTGGCGCTGACCGCCTGAGAGCTGAGAGGGGAGGCGCCCGGCTACCGCGCTCAGCTGTACCTGCTCGAGAGCTTCTCCTACGAGCTTGGTGCGTTCGCTTTTTGACACTCCACGAACACGTAGCCCGTACGCAACGTTTTCGGCGATGGTGAGGTGGGGGAAAAGTGCGTAATCCTGGAACACCGTGTTGACCTCGCGGTCAAATGGTGCGGCCGCAGTGACATCTTGTCCGTGAAGCAGGATCTTGCCAGAGGTGACATTCTCGAACCCAGCGATCATTCGCAGCACCGTGGTCTTACCTGAGCCTGAGGGGCCGAGCATCGAGAAGAACTCACCCTCGTGGATCTCAAGGTTGAGATTCTCTACCGCGGTGAAATCGCCAAACTTTTTGGTGACCTGCTCGACCGAGACCGCGACATTTGCCTCGCGCAGCATCTGCGTGTGCTCTTCGTTCTTCCGGCCACGTGAGCGGCCAAGATCAAAATCACCCTCTGGGGCTGCTGGTGCGGGGTGCGTCATTGCTCGCTCCTCAAACATCGTTGTCGGTCTGGAATACTTGAAACAATAACATATGAGAATATATGTTTTAAGCACTCTCGCATGATTGCCGTTACGTTTTGGTTACGCTTTACCTAGTGGCAATGCCCGTCGCCGCAGATCGGAGGTGTTTGTGAACACACCAGCCAACGTCTCATCGCCGAGTCGGTTGCGCACTGCTGCCTTTGCGCCGATTGGTGAAGAGGGACGTGCCGATATGGTCGTCACCAGACTCGTCCAGGCAATTTCGGTTGGCGCATTCACGGAGGGGGATCGGCTCCCGAGCGAGAACGAGCTTTCAGCACTCCTGGGGGTTGCCGTAGTTACGGTGCGAGAGGCGCTTGGAGAGCTTCGCTACCGCGGTCTCATCGAAACGAGACGCGGTCGAAACGGAGGCAGCTTCGTCCGGCAAAGCCAATCAGCTGTCGAAGAAGTAAACGCCCTCGACCTCGTTGAGCGTTCACGCGTAGCTCTCGCCGATCTTGGCGTTCACTACGAGGTCATCTCGGCAGCATGCGCTGAATTTGCGTGCTTGCGAGCGCTCCCAGAGGAGCTCGAGATCGTCGAAGGTATTCTTCAAGAAGCGCGAGACCTTCCGGCGTTCGCGTGGCGGCGACGTATTACCGAGGTGCAGCTGGAACTCGCCTCGCTCAGTCAATCAGTGCGGCTGACGACTGAGCATGTGCGCATCCAGACTGAGTTCACGCCCCTGCTTGCCCTGCAAGATTTCGATACCGAGATGCGGTTACTCACTCACGACAATCTTGGGGCGCAAATCATTGCGACGAAACAGGGTGACGTGCAGGCAGCACGCGCGGCAGTGCGCGAAAGTGTGCGCGGATCACTGCGGTGGCTCGTGAGCTTCCGAGCCGAGATCATAGCGACCTCGCAAGATGGCGATGTTCGTGGCACACTTGAGGCTCGACGTAGACGTCGCGAAAGGGGTGCGGGTCGTGACCAATAGCTCGCAGCAGGTCACCGCGGGTATTGCGGTGGTCGATGAGTTCTTTGACGGAGTGTTTGCCCCGCTCAAGGCGTGGATCCCGGTACTTGCCGAGCAGCTCGGATCGTTAGGACATCAGGTGACGGGCCCGCAACTCGCAATGCTCGTGAATGAGGGCGCCTTCGCGGTACTCGACGGGACCGACCGGCCGTTATACGGTGCAGGGTTCTGTGGCAGTGATGTGGTGGTGAGTGAAGGCAACCCCCTCGCTTGGTGGCAGGGGCCTGATCGCCAATTGCTTGCCTCATCAACCTTCGGCCCAGGGCAGGCCGCGATCGATCTTGAGCGCCTCGAGTGGTATCGAGTCCCACGTCAGACAGGCACGCATCACGTTGCCGGTCCGTTTGTCGACTATCTGTGCTCGAACGAGATCACTCTGACTTCAACGCTCCCGCTCGTGGTCGACGGTGTGTTTCTTGGTGTGGCGTGCGCGGATGTGCTCGTCGCAAGCGTCGAGGAGCAACTCCTGCCGAGCATTGGCGATGTAGAAGGTGTGGCGCTCGTGAACGCAAACGGGCGGGTGGTGGTTTCGACCGATCACGAGCACGAAACTGGTGACCGGTATGCAGGGATTGAGCCCGGATCGACCGAGCTGAACGGCTTGCACATCGTGCGATCCGCCCGATACCCGTTTGCACTGGTCATGCCGTGACCCTGATGTATCTACCCCGAAATACCCCTGGTAGTACCCTGACATGCGGGCAACTTTTCAGCGAATTCCCGTACGCTTTTGAAGTGTGACCACTCCAGAAGATGACGCAGCTCGAGCGCACCGCCTTGCACGGCCGGTGGCTCAGTTTATGCATCGTTGGCGTCAGGCGATTCGTAAACGTCCGTGGCTCGACATCGTCTATCGAGTGATTATTACGACTCTGGGCGTGTTGATCGCCGTTATCGGACTCATTCTCGTTCCGCTCCCCGGGCCTGGCTGGCTCATCGTGTTCATCGGCCTCACGGTGCTGGGGTCGGAGTATCACTGGGCGAGGCGGGTGCTCGGTTGGCTCAGGCGGGTGCTTGCGAGGTTCTGGGAGCGCTGGCGTGCGTGGCGGGGTAGTCGTGAGGCCCGGCGCGAGGCCAATCGTCAGGCAGATTCTGCCAGGCCGTAATGGTTGAGATGTTGCAGGAAGCACGAAAGGCTCGGACGTTGTCCGAGCCTTTCGTGCTTCCTCGCGTACTTACTTGACGAGCGGAATGTTGAAGATGAATGGATCTCCACCACCACGACGGTAGGTGTCAGTGACCTTCGTAGCGGCAATAATGTGGAAAATGAAGAGAACGACGTGTGCGAGGAATACCAAGATTGGTCCAAGCACCGGAATGATCGCAAGTACCCAGCCGACAACGAGCAAGGCAGTGCGGATCAGGGCGAAGTTGAGGTTCGCTGCGTGCAGCGCGCGGATGTGCGCATTGCCCTTGTCCTTCTCAATGATGTAGAAGATAAGCGCTGGGATCCAGAGGAAGAATACTGACAACCAGTAGTTCAGGGTGAGGTTGCTCACCGGATCTGCTGCAGGGGCCTGAGCTGGGTAACCCTGCTGCGGCGCGCCACCCTGGGGTGGCTGTGGTGTGCCGTAGGCGGGCTGAGCTGGCGGCGGTGCGTATGCCGGGGGCGGCACGTTGCCTGACGCATCGGGAGCCGTCGGTGGCTGCGGCACACCTGCATGGGCGCTATCTTCTGCCTGCGGCGGTGTGGGAGCCTGGGCACCCTCTGCTGGTTGCTGAGGGGTTGCCTCGCCTTCCCCTTCGGGCGGGAGTGTAGTCATTAAGATCTCCTCCTTAGGAGCATTTTCC
>JBQEBC010000002.1:46619-79561 GCA_052106035.1 Leucobacter sp.
TTCCCCTTCGGGCGGGAGTGTAGTCATTAAGATCTCCTCCTTAGGAGCATTTTCCAATACATCCGACGAGAAAATCTCGCCGCAGTATTAAAAACACTACCGTGATCGTAAGGTTTGAACTAGATTACGTCAGGGCTCGGCGTTGCGGAGTGCAAGATTGATACGTCTGCGTGACGATCAAATCGGTAGCCAGTTCCGCGTACGGTGCGCACAATATCCTGGTACTGCGCAAGCTTCACCCGAAGCCTGCGCACGTGTACGTCAATGGTCCGTTCGCTCGGAATCTCTTCGTCGACCGCGTTGGCCCAGAGCGTTTCAATGATTTCTTCGCGGCTGACCGTGCGGCCCTCGCGAAGCACGAGAAACTGCAGCAGTTCAAACTCACGGAAGGTGAGTGTGGCGGCAACATTATCGAGCAGCACACGCTTTCGTGACAGGTCGAGTACGACGCCGCTTGCCGCGCGGTCAAGATCCTCGTCTTGCTTCTGACGGGCATGGGCTGCGGGATCACCGAGAGCCAGGCGTACGACATCGACATCTCGTCCGCCGGTGCCTTCCGGTGCGATGGCGACCGCAGCATAGGTCTCTGCTGCGGGGGAAAGCTGTGCGACAAGTGCCTTGATCTGGGTCACAATGGCGCCGATGCTCGGGTCTGACGAATTGAGTTTTTCTTCAGTGAGACCGACATACAGTGCGAAGCCGCGAACTTCCGAGCCAGCCGGGAGCTGATTCCGTGTGGACTGTGTAGCGTGAGCGGCCTGAATGTTCTGAGTAGCTGTGAGAGTCATGATGATGTTGTCCTTTGAAAGGTTCCCGTCATTGGGAGATGAGCTGCAAATGTGAGGGTGCGCCTCAAGGCTGGGCACTTCGTGCGATGTGGATCGCAGGTGTCTCAAGATTGCCGGGCGCTAGTGGTGAAGAAACGTGTGTGAACGTTTACATACACATTCGGCAGCACATAGCATCGCGACCGGCCATCATCATGCCGGTCATCCCAAAGTTCACCTCGGAGGCAGACTGGGTACGAATGTTGCTATGCATAACACTAAGTAAAGGCAAATATTAGCTATCTGTCAAGCTGAGTCACGATGTTGCTCAATGACTCAGGGACCCGCAATGTTGCCGTGAGGCAAAATGCGGGTCCCTGAGCTATTGATGATGCGTGTGGTTACTCGCTGTCCTTTTCAAAGAACTTCATCGCGAGGAACCCGTGTGCAACCGCGCCGCCGGCCCGCAGTGCAGCTGCGGTGAGCACGGTCTCGGAAATCTCTTCCCTGGTCGCACCCGCCTTCTTCGCTGCGAGCGTGTGAGCCTCGATGCAGTACACGCACTGGGTGGTGAGGCCCACCGCGAGCGCCATGAGTTCTGTGTACTTCGCAGGAATCACCTTGGATTCTGCGCGTAACGCGGCATCGTCGAACTCCATGAGCTTCGTGAATGCATCGGGTGCACCCTTTCGAAGTTGGCGTGCGTATGCTGAATCGCTCGGGTCGTGATAATGATCAGACATTGATACTTCCTCTCCTAACTGATGGATGTACTACTACTACGTGGTTGAGGTCAGACCGTCTCGTCTTCTTCCTCTTTATCGGGGATGCCGACCCAGGTCGACCCCGTATTCATTCGGCGAGCCTCGAGGATGCGCTTCACCTTGGGATAGCGAATGATTCCCCATACAAGTGCAATCAAGGTGATAATGCCGACTGCAATGAGGATCGGGGTGGACACACCCGAAGAGAGCAGCAAGTAGCTCTGGTAGACGCTGATCGCGACACCAGCAACGACCAGTACCCAGTGCAGCCACGCCGGAAGTTTGAATACCGCCTTCTTATGCAGGTCGGGCCGCACGTAACGCAAGCGCAGTGAGGCGATGAGGATAAATACGAAGAGTAGCTGCGCAACGCCTGAGACTGCGCTCGCGAGCACATCGAGCGGAACGTTTGCGATCACTGGTGCAAGACCGAGAACGAGCAAGACGACGAGCAGCCAGTGCGGTGTGCCGAAGCGCTTATTCACGGCGCCCAGACCCTTCGGGAGCCAACCGTCATCAATGGCGGCGAGCAGACTCTTCGTGCCCGAAAGCATCTGTGAGTTCATGGTCGAAATCACAGCAAACATCGCGCCGCCGAGAATGAAGAAGGTCCATGCGGCCGGTGGGAGGAACTCGTATCCCACGATTGAGAGCGGCTGGTTCGCGACCTGGTCGATGGGGAGGATGCCTGCTGCGACGAGTGCGATGAGAATGTACATGATGCCGGCGAGGATTGTGCCGCCCAACATGGCGAGAGGAATTGCGCGGCCCGGGTTCTTGAGCTCACCGCCGAGTTCGACCACAACGGTGGCTCCGCCGGTCGCGAAGGTGAGGAGGGCAGCAGCCTGAATGAGGTTGCCAAACCCATTGGGGAGCACTGGTGGGTAGTTCACCCAGTCAACGCTGCCGAGGCCGGCAATAATGAAGATCGCGAAGCCGGCGAGCATGACGAAGCTCATGACGAGGCCGACGCGAGAGCCGATGACAGCACCGGCGGAGTTCGCGAGGAAGAACCCTACGATCAAGACCACTGCGACCGCGGTCTCGTTAAACCACGGGTTGAGGCTGTGCATGTACTGGCCGGCGGCGACACCGTAGAGCCCGAGGCTCGACTGGGCGAGGAAGTTTACAAAGAGCCCGCCGTAACCCGCGGCGGGGTGAATGAGGCGAGCGGAGTACGTGTAGACGCCACCGACGGCAGGCATCGCCGAGCCGATCGCTGCGTATGGTGTCGACACAATGAGGATCGAGAAGATGGCGATAACGAACGCCACGCTCACGCCGCCTCCGGTGAGGCCGATCGCCACACCCGTCAGTGCGACGATGCCTCCGCCGACAATCTGGTTAAATGCCACCCCCATCGCGCCGAAGGTGCTAATTGTTCTCTTGAGATCAAGTTGGTTGAGCTGTTCTGGTGTCGACATCGTCGTCGTTCCTTTCGAAGTATCTCAGCGAGATTGTCCAAATCTGTGAAACACGGCAGGACGCGCGGTGCATCCTCACGACGATAATTCATCATCCAGTTGAAGATGTCAACATTAAAATGACTATTGCAACTATTGTTTGAATGTGTCTAAAGTATGAGTAACAGTTGTAGTACTAGAGAATGTGAACATGGACGTTACACAAAGCATCGACGGTGAGCGCCTCATCGCAGTATTCACCGCAGTCGTTGAACAACTCGGGCTCACCTTGCCAAAAAGCTACGAGATCGTGCTGCACGATCTCAGCAAGCTCCCCAACTCGATCGTGGCAATCAGTGGCGAGGTCACCAGGCGTTCCGTTGGCGACCCCGCGACAGACCTGCTGCTGAAGCAAGCCGCCTCTGGCAAATTTGAGAACCGTCACGCATACGACACGCGCTTGAGTGATGGGAGAAAGCTCCGATCGTCAACCATGATCATCCAAGACGTGAGCGGCAATCCGGTCGCAGCGCTCTGCACCAATGCTGATCTGACGCTTTGGGATCAGTTGCAAGACGTGACCGACCGTGTCATTGCCACGATTGGCGTGTCACCGCAGAAGACGGCTCGCTCCGAAGAAGTAGCCTCCCCTGCGAATATAGACCTTCGTACAAACGGCCCTGGGCACGAGGCATTTGTGCACGATGTGGACGAGCTTGCGTCTCACCTCATTAACTCCTCGATCCAGAACGTGGGCGTTCCTGTCGACCTCATGCAGAAGCAGCACAAGGTAGAGATCGTTCGCGATCTGAAGTCCCGGGGTCTGTTCATGCTCAAGGATGCTGTGCAACTCGTGGCGACAGAGCTCGGAGTGACCCGATTCACCATTTACAACTACCTCAACCAACTTGCCGAGGAGAACGAACTCCTTGAGCAAACTGAGTCCCCGAAAGGAACCTCAAATGAGTAACGAATCATTCAAGAGTCGCGTCGATGCGACGACGATCGAAGATCTGCGTGCGGTCGGCGCTACTAAGTGGTCAGATGACTCTGTCATTGGCGCATTTGTTGCCGAGATGGATTTCGGAGTCGCTCCGGTGATTACCGAAGCACTGCATGCGTCAGTCGACGAAGGTGCGTTCGGCTACACACCGAAGAAATTCACTGAGGCACTCAAACAGGCGACAGCTAACCGGCTGAACAGTCATCACGGGTGGAACACAACCCCTGAGAACGTTCTTCCGATTCCCGACGTGCTGAAGGCCCTCGAGATCACCCTGGAACACTTCACTCAAAAGGGTTCTAAAGTCATCGTGTGCACGCCGGCCTACATGCCATTTCTCATGATTCCTCCGATGGTGGACCGTGAAGTTGTTGAGGTGCCGCTGCTCAACGAAGGTGGTGTTTGGAAGTACGACCTCGACGCCATCGATGCGGCATTTAAGGATGGGGCCGAGTGCTTCATCCTGTGCAACCCCTACAACCCGATTGGCCGTGTGTTCAGCCGCGAAGAGCTCCTCGAGCTCAGCGAAGTTGTGGAGCGAAATAAGGGGCGTGTGTTCTCGGATGAGATTTGGGCACCGCTGGTGTTCTCCGAAAGCACGCTCGTGCCCTACGCGACGATCAACGAGGTGACCGCGGGTCACACGATCACCGCAACATCGGCATCGAAAGCGTTTAACTTGCCGGGGCTGAAGTGCGCTGAACTCATCACCTCGAACGAGGCCGATCAGGCAAAGATCGATGAGGTCGGCATGTTCGCCGGTCACGGCACGGCAACCCCTGGCATGGTCGCCAACACTGTCGCCTTCGAAAAGGGCGATGAGTGGCTCGCTGATGCGGTTGCCTACCTGCAGAGCAACCGTGACGAGCTCGTGAAGCTCGTGGCTGAACACCTCCCGGGTGTGAAATTCACGCCACCCGAGGGAACCTACGTTGGCTGGCTCGACTTCCGCGACACGGGAATCGAAGACCCAGCGGCGTTCTTCCGCGAGCACGCAGGTGTCGGTCTCACCGACGGTGCGATGTGCGGCGAGGCAGGCAAGGGCTCAGTTCGCTTGATTTTCGCAACTCCGACCCCGATTCTGCGCGAGGTCGTGCAGAAGATGGGTAAAGCGATGGCAGACCGCTAGGCTGCCTGAGCGCACACACAGGCGCAAGAGGATCCGCTCTACTTAAGAGACGTATTCACTTGCGCCTGTGTTGTTGCGTTTGACGGGTACGGGTCGGCACCAGCGGCGACGAAGCTACACCGTCCCGTAGAGGCGGTCGCCCGCGTCGCCAAGACCCGGAACGATGTACGCGTGCTCGTCGAGCCCCTCATCCATTGCGCCGACCACGAGCGTGACGTTCCGGTCACCGGCGGCCTTGCGGATCAGCTCGACGCCCTCTGGCGTGCCGAGAATGCAGATTGCGGTGATGTCGTCGGCGCCGCGGTCAAAGAGAAACTTGATGGCGGCCGCGAGTGATCCACCGGTGGCGAGCATGGGGTCGAGCACGAAGCATTGGCGGCCAGAAAGCGAGTCGGGGAGCCGCTCGGCGTAAGTTGTCGGCTCGAGCGTTTCTTCGTCGCGCACCATGCCGAGGAAGCCCACCTCGGCGGTCGGCACAAGCTTCACCATGCCCTCGAGCATGCCGAGACCGGCGCGCAAAATGGGCACGATGAGCGGCAGCGGCTCGCTCAGGCGCACGCCCGTTGTTGTTGCGACCGGGGTTTGGATCTCGATCGGATCTACCCGCACCTCGTGGGTAGCCTCGTACGCCAGGAGCGTCATGAGTTCCTCGACAAGTAGCCGAAACGTTGGCTGGGGTGTCTTCGCATTGCGAAGCACCGTCAGCTTGTGGGTAATGAGTGGATGATCTGCCACAAAGACTCGCATGCGCCTATCCTATTCCCGTGACCACCATTCCTTCATCGCCAATTGAGCGAGATGCCATGAACGCCGCCCTAGACGAGGCGCGCACTGCGGCAGCAGCGGGCGAGATTCCCGTTGGCGCACTTGTGCTCGGCCCCGACGGCGAGACGATTGCTTCCGGCAGAAACGCGCGTATCAGCGGTGTGGATCCGACAGCGCACGCAGAGGTCGTCGCCATTCGCGAGGCAGCGCGCGTTCGGGGCGATCGTTTTGTTGACGGGTGCACGCTTGTTGTGACCCTCGAACCGTGCACGATGTGTGCGGGGGTGATTCTCGCCGCAAGAGTTTCGCGTGTGGTCTTTGGGGCATGGGATGAAAAGGCTGGCGCGGTAGGAAGCGTCTATGATCTTCTGCGTGATGGGAGGCTCCCGCACCCGGTGCCCGAAGTGGTGTCGGGTGTGCTTGCAGGCGAGTGCGCTGTCCTGCTCACGGAGTTCTTTGCCGAGCGCCGCTAGAAGAGCCGATCGTCGCTAGATCCGCACGCGGCTAGACCAGTGCAGCGTAGCCGGACCAGCACAGCGCAGCTAGATCACGCCGCGTCGTTAGCTCACCAGTTCAAACACCCCGCGAGCGGTTGCTGCGAGCGCGCCAATCAACGCAAGGGTGAGCGCGAGTATCTGTGCGTGCTTCGCCGTGACATGGCGGTGAAGCATGGACCCTGCAAGAAGCCCAACTGCAATACACGCAAGCGATCCAAACAATAGCGGCAGCGGAATGGACATTTGCGGTTTTGTTGCGATGGAGAGCAGGCTGGAGGTCATTCCGACTGCCTGCACCGTGGGAATGAACACTCGCATTGGGGTGTGAGTGGCAACGCCGTGAAGCGCAAGTGCGGGGCCGCCGACCCCAGCGGTCACACTGCTGAAGCCCGAGAGCGTACCCGCGAAAAGCGTTCCTGCCCGGCCAGAAAACATCCGCAGCTGGCGTCTGAGAAGGGCGAGACAGACCGCGACTGCGGTGATCGAACCTACGGCAATGAGGAGGATAGCTGTGCTCAGCGAGTGGACAAGGATCGCGCCGAGGGGAACCCCGACGATAATGCCCATGAGAAGCTTGCCAACCACGCGCCAGTCGGCGTCACGAAATGTTCGTGCGAGAACGAGTGCCGAGATGACAGCCGAGAGAATATTTGCGAGCGCAATCCCGTTGAACGGATCGAGGACGAGCACGAGAAGCGGGCCCGAAACGAGCACAAAGCCGAGGCCCGTGACCCGCTGGAGAGCAGCCCCGAGCGTGACGAAGAGAAACGCCAAGACCCAGGTCATTCACCTCTCCTGACTGGCAGCGCTCAGTAGCATCCGGTCCTACTGAGTAGCCCGGTGAGTGGCCCGGCGCTCGCGCGCGGTGACGCGCAACCCAGATGCGATCAAGCGCCGCACGAGTTCACGCCCAGTGACGTGGGTTGCGCCCGAGGCAATGAGTTCGGCGTGGCGCTCTTCTGGCACGTCGTAGTGGTCGAGATCAAACCCGCGTTCAGGAATGCCGTTCGCGCGCGCGAACGCATGCAGCTCCGCAAGGTTGTCGTCGCTCACGAGATGTGCCCATAGGCGATCGTGCGCAGGCCAGAGCGGGTCATCGATGAGTACCACGAACTTGCAGTTTCTGTATCAGTCGCTGGAGAGCATGACGATCGAGCTCGTCGTGGGGGCCGGGAGGGTCGGATCAAGCCACACGTCAGGTTCGATGTAGATCACGCGTGCAATCGGAACAGCTTCGCGCACTCGACGTTCGGCAAGATTGATGATGAGTGACACCTCGCTCATCGTCACCGTCGAGGGGAGCGAGATCTTCACACCGACCATGAGCTCGTCTGGGCCTAAGTACAGGGTCTTCATGTGGATGACCTTGTCAACTTCTTTCGCGTCGAGCAGCGCTGCGTGTATCTTCTTCGAATCTTCTTGCGTTGCGCCTTCTCCGACCAGCAAGCTTTTCGTCTCGATGCCGATAATGACCGCGACTGAGACGAGCAGCACGCCAATGAGCACGGTGCCGATGGCGTCAAAGATGCTGTTACCGGTGATGACGGTGAGGCCAACACCGAAGAACGCAAACACGAGACCGACGAGAGCGGCGAAATCTTCAAGCAGAATGACTGGAAGCTCAGGCGATTTTGAGCGTTTGATGAACTCAAACCAAGTCGAGTCTTTTTTGTGCGGCAAGCTCTCTTTGATCGCGGTACGCATCGAGAAGCTCTCAAGCACAATTGCGATGGCGAGTACTACGAGGGGGAGCCACCACTGCTCAATGCTGTGTGGATCCCGAATCTTCGAGATGCCTTCCCAGATCGAGAAGAGTCCGCCGACGGAGAACAAGACGATGGCGACAATGAACGCATAGATGAATCGTTCGCGGCCGTATCCAAACGGGTGTTCGCGGTCGGGTGCGCGCTTCGCTTTGCGGCCGCCAAGCAGCAGGAGCAGCTGATTACCGGCGTCGGCAAGCGAGTGCACACCCTCTGCCAGCATGGACGATGAGCCAGAAACGGCCCATGCGATGAATTTCGTCACCGCAATACCGGTGTTTGCAAGTAGTGCCGCGATTATTGCGCGGGTGCCACCTTCAGCACTCATGATTGCCTCCCTGGGGCGGATAACTCTCAATCACAGTGTATTGGAGACGCACACCGGTTTGCTGTGCAAGCGCGGGTCAGCAGTCCACCCTGAGTGTCGCCGTCCCGAGCTGAGTTCCGCTTTGATCCCAGACTCCACCCATGATGACGACGTTGGTATCGCTCGAGTCGGTGACGACGATGTGAGCAGCCGCATCACCCATAGCAATGAACGTGTCGGAGTTTTCGAACTGGGCTGTCGCGCCAAGATCTATTCGCACCTCACCGTATGGAATATCAGTGAGCCCACCGAAGTCACCACTGAGGTACCCAACGAGTTCTCCACCACTATCGCGCGCTGCACCATGGAATAGCGCATCTTCTCCCCCTTGGAGCGAGCAGAATTGAAGGGTTGCCGTAAACGTCGTGTCACCATAGCTGAACACAGCTTCACCGGCAGTGTTCGCGTCGTCGTCGGCGACGGTCTCGTCGAGCTGAACCTCGGCTTTGTCGTCTACGTCTTGAGGAGGTGTACTGGGATCTGAACTCGAGGAACCGCATCCTGCGACGGCCAGCAACACGAAACTGCTGATTGTGAACAGAGATAGAAATGTGAACGTGCTGCGTTGCATGTTGCCTCGACCCGATCTGAAGTGCATAGCCGGATCCCGGCCATGTCTGCTGAACCGAAAGAAAGACTGGTTGTAGCGAAGGCTAGCAGACCGCGCTCATTCCCAGACCAGAAGGGGCATTGTGATCACTGCAGAGGTGAGTGTGATATTGCGCCGCGCATTCGATTTTCCGGCAGACTAGATCCCATGACTACGAAGCCCGCAATTTTATCTCTTCCGCGCACCGCAATGATTGGGGTTGGCTCGATGGGAGGCGCGATTCTTCAGGGTCTTCGCGAGCCGTCGGTCGACATTCCGCGCCCGATTGTCGTCACTACAAACTCGAAGTCGAGCGCGAAGGCCTTTGCAGGTGCCCAGGATATTCTTGCGCACGCAGGGGAAACTGAGCGGGACGCGAACCGGATCGCGGTGCGAGACGCGGAGCTCGTGATTCTCGCGGTGAAGCCATGGATGATCGTCGACGTTGCGCAGGAAATCGCGGCAGACCTGGCCCCGGGAACCATCGTTGTGAGCGTTGCCGCTGGAGTGCCGAGCGGGCGAATTGAAGCGGAGCTTCCACAGGCACAGGTGGTGCGGGCGATGCCGAATACACCGTCTCATATCGGGCGTGGGGTCACTGGGGTGGCCGGGGGATCCAAGGCCACGATGGCCGCGGTTGAGACTGTGCAGCGCCTGTTTGAGACCGTCGGCGATGTCGTCGTAGTGCGCGAAGACCAGATTAACGACGTTGCCGCAGTGTCGGGGTCAGGCCCTGCGTACCTTTTCTTGTACGTCGAGGAAATGACTGCCGCTGCGCTTCGCCTCGGATTCACCGAAGATCAGGCGCGCGTGCTCGTAAACGGCACGGTTTCTGGCGCGGCTGAGTTGCTCGTGCGCAGCGGCGAGGACCCGGCTCAGCTTCGACGCAACGTCACGAGCCCGAAGGGGACCACCGAGCAAGCCATCTTCGTGCTTCAAGACGCGAGCTGGGGCGAGCTCTTCGACCAAGCGCTCGCCGCAAATGTGCGTCGCTCAGAGGAGCTCGCTGCTGACTAGCGCAAACCGCAGGGGTTCGCGACCCGGCTAACCAATCGCGGCGAAGCGCTCCACATCATCTGACGCGCCCGACACGATGATGAGATCGTGCTTCGCCACGACGGTGTCCTGCGTCGCGTGCGTGAAGGGTTTACCGGGCGTTTTGACGCCCACAACAGTCACCCGATACCGCGAACGCACACCGCTATCGGTGAGCGTTCGACCTCGAATCGAGCGCGGCGGGTACATCTTCGCGATGACGTAATTGTCGTCGAACTGAATGAAATCGAGCATTGACCCCGAGAGCAGGTGTGCGACACGCTCACCTGCCTCACGTTCCGGGTAGATGACGTGGTTCACGCCGATCCGCTCGAGAATCTTTCCGTGCGAGTGTGAGATCGCCTTCGCCCAGATTTGTGGCACACCGAGATCGACGAGGTTCGCCGCGATGAGCACGCTCGCCTCGATCGACGCACCGGTCGCGACAACGGCGATCTGAAACTCATCGGCGCCGATCTGTTCGAGCGCCTCCATCGAGCGCGCGTCGGCCTGCACCGCGTGCGTGACGCGATCCGACCACTTCTGCACGAGCTCGGCATTGGTGTCAACGACGAGCACCTCTCGATCCTGACGATCGAGCTGCCCGGCAGTAGATGCGCCGAACCGGCCGAGCCCAATCACGATGACGGGCTCGTCACTTCGAATTTCAACCAACGATCGGCCTTTCTTCAGGGAGTCTAAACAGACGCGAGCGGCTTGTTGCGGCGACCGCCGCGGCGAGTGTAACGGTGCCAACACGGCCGGCCCACATGGTTGCAGCAAGGATGTACTTGGCTGAGTCTGGGAGGGTCTCCGAAAGACCCGTTGAGAGCCCACAGGTGCCAAACGCTGAGATCACTTCGAATAGGGTCTCATCGAGCGTAGTGCCCGACACATGCATGATTGCGGTCGTTGAGGCGAGCACAATCGTCGCTCCCCAGATGAGCACCGAGACGGCGACTCGTAGCACTTCGTTCGGGATGCGGCGGTCGAACGCCTGCATGTCTTTATATCCGCGGGCTTCTGAGAACGCGGCAATGAACAATACGGCGAGCGTGGTCACCTTGATGCCGCCGGCGGTCGATGCCGATCCGCCACCCACGAACATGAGCATGTTCATGACGAGCCGCGTCGACCCATTCATGTCAGATGGGTCGATGATGCCGAGGCCGCCCGAGCGCGTCATCACTGACATGTATCCGGCATCGAATAGTGTGCGCCCGATTGGCTCGGTGCCCAGGGTGACTGGGTTGTTCCATTCGAGCGAGGTGATGAGCAGCCACCCGAAGAGAAAGAGCGCAAGCGTTGCTGTGAGGGTGAGCTTTGTGTGGAGGCCGATGTGTTTGCGGCGTGTAGCGCTGCTGCGAAGCGAGCGATACAGTGCGAAAATCACCGGGAACCCGATGCTTCCAAGAAACACGCCGATAGCGAGCAAGGTCAAGAGGTAATAATCGCCCAGGTAAGGGTCGAGGCCGTCATTCAGCGGTACGAACCCGGTATTCGTGAATGATGAGGATGCGAGGTAAAAACCCTTCCACAGCGCGTCCCAGAAGTCGAGCCCCGCTGCAACTAACCGGGGGACGATCAGTGCCGTGAGGATGAACTCGATGACGAGCAGGCTGCTGACAACAGCGACGAGTAGGCCGCCTATCTCGCCGAGACCCACAGCCTGGCGTTCTGACGCGCCACGAGCGGTGCGGTTCGGGTTCGTGTCGCTCGCTACGAGAAGGCGCTGACGAAGCCCCAGGCGACGGGTTACGGTGAGGCCTAGCAAGCTTGCGAGCGTGAGTACGCCGACGCCGCCGATCTGAAACCCGAGCAGAATTGTGATGTGTCCGAATGTTGACCAGTGGGCAGCCATGTCGACGGTTGCAAGCCCTGTCACGCAAATGGCTGAGACTGCAGTGAAGAAGGCGTCTGCGATTGGGGTCATCGTGCCCGCCTGACTCGCGACCGGTAGCGCAAGCAGAGCGGTCCAAATGAGCACCAGAGCAGTGAATACGAGGATCGCGAATCGTGCAGGTGTGGTGTGGATCAGGGCGTGAAACCAGGTGTTTCGGCTGCGCGGAGTGTGCGTCTTGCTGGCTAGAGCGCTTGAGCTCACATCTCCTTCTTTCTGCGAATGACCAAGTCAATGTTGTCATGCTACACACTGGGCGAGATACTCTGTTGTGTATGCCAGACATTTTCGGAGTCATCGCAGACGCGACCCGGCGCGACATCTTGCAGGTTCTGCTTGAGCGTCACGGCGCTGGGGCAGAGATTAGTGTTTCCGAAATCGTGAGCCAGCTCGAGATTAGCCAGCCCACGGTGTCGAAGCATCTGAAGGTGCTTCGTGATGCGGAACTCGTGACGGTTCGTGAGGAAGGGCAGCACCGCTTCTACTCGCTCGACCCCGAGCCTCTTGAGATGATCGAGGATTTTGTGATCCCGTTCCTCTCCGTTGGGTTCGACACTGAAGTGACGGTTGAATACCTGAACGGTGACGGTGAGACAGTTACCGGGCCCGATGACGTTCACGATGACATGGCGGTTATTTCAGATGAAGCGGCTGGTGCCGCCGAGCGGATCGGACGTGTCGCCGCGGTTGCCGAGCATCGCGTAAAAGAGTTGGTTGCACGCTTTAAACTGCATTCCTGAGTGTCTGTCGGTGTTCCTGATAGCCCGCCGGTTCGCGTGAGGCCTCTACGCGTTGTAGACTAGACATTCTGTGGGCCACTATACGGTACGGCCCGTATGGCCCCGAGAGACTTTGTGAGGTAACTGCATGGGTTCAGTAATCAAGAAGCGACGCAAGCGTATGTCGAAGAAGAAGCACCGCAAACTGCTTCGGAAGACGCGTCACCAGCGCCGCAACAAAAAGTAGTAACTATGGCCGCCCATGGCGGTGTATAGCGTAAAGGACGTCGAGCTTAGGCTCGGCGTCCTTTTTCTTTGCCACGGATCCATGCCCGACGCGAGCCTTGTCTTGAGTAATTCAAATTAACTCGATATGATTGAGGGACTATGACGCAGGGATTAGGGGCGGGTATCGCGGTCGAAGGGACGCCATTGAGCGAACGGCTCAACGCGGTCGGGCTGCGATCCACCGCCCCTCGCCGCGCGGTCATGGAAGTGCTCTCGCGAGGTGGCCATTGGAACGCGTCTGACGTGTTCGATGCGGTCGCAAAAGACCTCGACGGCACGTCACTGCAGGCCGTGTACGGCGTGCTTGCTGCGCTGAGCGAGGTCGGTCTTGTGCGCAAGATTGAGCCACCGAACAGCCCGGCGCTCTACGAGCGAAGAGTGAACGATAATCATCACCACCTCGTCTGCACCGAATGCGGCGAAATTAAAGACGTCGCGTGTGCGGTTGGGGAAGCGCCCTGCCTTGCCGCATCTGAGACTCACGACTACACGATTCAAGTCGCAGAAGTCACGTACCACGGCATCTGCCCTGCGTGCATGAACGATAATCGCAGCGAGTAGACCCCCACTTCACCACACGACTTCATTACACATCACCCCGTCAGACCCAATGTTCAGAAAGGTCAACATGTCAGAACAGAAGATCACTACCACCCAGACCGGTACGCCGATCGCAAGCGACGAGCATTCGCTCACCGTTGGCGCAAACGGCCCCACCGTGCTGCACGACCGGTACCTCGTTGAGAAGCTCGCCGCGTTCAACCGTGAGCGCGTGCCCGAGCGCAACCCGCACGCCAAGGGCGCAGGCGCATTTGGCGAGCTCGTCATTACCGAAGATGTCTCGCAGTACACCAGCGCTGCAGTCTTCCAGAAGGGCGCAAAGAGCGAGACGCTCATCCGTTTCTCGTCGGTTGCTGGCGAGCAAGGATCCCCTGACACCTGGCGCGACGTGCGCGGCTTCTCGCTGCGTTTCTACACGACTGAGGGCAACCTCGACATCGTGGGCAACAACACCCCGACCTTCTTCCTCCGCGACGCAATGAAGTTCCCTGACTTCATCCACTCGCAGAAGCGCCTCGGCGACTCGGGTCTGCGCGACGCAGACATGCAGTGGGACTTCTGGACCCTCTCGCCCGAGACTGCCCACCAGGTGACCTACGTCATGGGTGCGCGCGGTCTCTCGAAGTCGTGGCGTCACATGAACGGCTACGGCTCACACACATACCAGTGGGTGAACGCAGCGGGAGAGCGCTTCTGGGTGAAGTACCACTTCATGTCGCAGCAGGGCGTTGTGCCGATGTCGGGCGACGAGGCCGAGCAGATCGCCGGTAGCGATGCTGACTACTACCGCCGCGACCTCTTCGACTCGATCGCAGAGGGCAACTTCCCGGCATGGGACGTCTACGTGCAGATCATGCCGTACGAAGAGGCAAAGACCTACCGCCTGAACCCCTTCGACCTCACGAAGACCTGGCCGAAGGCAGACTTCCCCCGCATCAAGGTCGGCACGTTCACGCTGAACCGCAACCCCGAGAACTTCTTCGCCGAGATCGAGCAGGCTGCCTTCTCACCCGGCAACCAGGTTCCCGGTACCGGCATCTCGCCAGACAAGATGCTCATGGCCCGCGTGTTCTCGTATGCTGACGCGCAGCGCTACCGCATCGGTGCAAACTTCAACCAGCTTCCGGTGAACCAGCCGCACGCCACCGAAGCGAACAACTACATGCACCAGGGTCAGATGCAGTATCACTTCCCTCCAGCATCACAGCGCGTCTACCACCCGAACTCGTTCGGTGCGGCAGGTGGCCCCGCGGTCGACGCCTCGGCAGGTGTTGAGGCAAGCTGGGAGTCTGACGGTGAGCTCGTGCGCACCGCGTACACGCTACGTCAGGATGACAGCGACTTCGGTCAGCCCGGCATCCTGTACCGCGACGTGTTCAGCGATGACGAGAAGGCGACGTTCCACGAGACACTGCTCGGTCAGGCCGGCGCGATCACGATCGACGAGATTCGTGAGCGCTTCTTCCAATACTGGACCAATGTCGACGCTGGTCTCGGCCAGTTGCTCCGCGACGGCTACGCCGCGGGTGCAGTTGAGCCTTCGACGGACATCCACGAAGCAACTGAATAACGGAGCAGCTGAATAACGAGGCAGCTGAATAACGAAGCAGTAGAGTAACGCTGCATTGGGCTAACTTATTCAGCGAAACGGCGCCGGGAGCCGGGGAGATTGATCCTCGCCTCCCGGCGTTGTTGTTTCGGTGTTGTTGTTAGGGCGCTGTTGTTAGGGCGTTGCCGTCGCTGTGTCCCCGCACACCTTCCGCACGTACAATCAGTGCGTGGCTGTATCTCTCACTCTCATCGGTAAGCCCGGGTGTCATCTCTGCGATGATGCTCGCGCCGTAATCGAAGAGGTGTGTGAGCGCATTGCAGCTGACGGGATCGAGACCGAACTCAACGAACTCAACATTCTCGAAGATGAGCAACTCGCACGTCTGCACTCTGAATACATTCCCGTCGTGCTCATTGGCGACAGGCGTCATGCGATTTTTCATGTGGATCGAGACAAACTGACCGCGGCAATCAAGCGGGCCGCTCGAGGGCGACGGTTCTCGCTACGCGGGAACTGACCCGTGGCACAATTCCCCAATTACTTACCGAATCGAACGAAGGAACTATCGTGACTGTACGCCATATTGTGACTTGGAAAATGAACGGCGAAACCGCAGAGCTTCGCGCTCAGCAGGCGAATGAAATCGCAGATGCCCTCAGGCAGCTGCCTGCGACTGTGCCCGGTATCTCTGCGCTTGATGTGCGCGTGAACGGTTTCAACAGTGACGCGAACTGGGATCTGGTGCTCGTGAGCGACCACCATGACAAGGAATCGCTCGATGAGTACGCGGTGCACCCAGACCACCTCGCGGTTGTCGAGATCGTGAAGGCGCGTGCAGCAGCTCGTGCCGGCGTCGACTTCGAGGTGTAGAGCACTCGTTCATGGATCCCGATTCATCGCCGCAAGGTAGTCCCGGCGCACAGGGGCGGCTGAGCACCGCACTCGCGCAGCGCATCGTCGATGAGCTTACGCCCGCGCTTGAAGAGAACCTGAACCTCATGGATGCGGAGGGGTTCATCATCGCCTCGCGCGATGCCTCAAGGGTCGGTGCACTGCACCCCGCCGCGCGCGAAGCGGCTGCTTTGAACCGGGCAGTCGTCGTGCATGCAGACACTGCGCGCCCAGGAGAACGCCCCGGGGTAAACCTGCCACTCGAATATCGTGGGCGTGTGATCGGAGTGGTCGGCGTGACGGGGCCGCCAGAAAAGGTGCAGGCACTCGCCCCCGTGCTCAAGCTCACCATTGCAATGCTGTTTGAGCGCGAGGCTGAGCTCGTCGGTGAATCGCAGCGAGACGCGGCCGACCGAGATCTTCTTTCACGGCTTGTCTACGGGTCTCGCCCCGAGGTCGCAATCAAGCTGCTCACACAGCGAGCGCCCGCACTTCCTGGCCCATGGGTGCTCGCGCTCGGTGCGTCGGCACCTGGCGGTGGCACCGGCGCCAGCGTCGTGTTCGATGCGCGCACCGTTGCGCGATTGCGGCGCGGCCTGAGCTCTGGCGGGGCATTGGCAGTGACGGGAGCGCTGCGGGGAGTGCTCTGGGTGCTTTTCGATGGATCGGATCCCGAGGTTGCCGCCCGCATCGGTGACATTATTCCGGGTGTGTTGCTTGTGCACAGTGGTGTCTGCGTGAGCGGGGCGGATCTCATCCGCGAAGCAGGTCACCTTGCTGTGCTTTCCACCCGCACTGAGCTCATCGCTCCGTTCACGACGTCCGTTCCGATGCGAGACGCGAAGTACTTCCGCTTGCAGCTCGTTGCCGCACAGTTGCCGGGTGCCGTCACCCAATCGCTCGCTGCAGTGCTTGACGGGATGACGCCGGGGGAGCTCGCTACGCTACGCGGGTACCTTGTCTCAGGCAATGCGGCTGAACTGTCGCGCTCAGGGTTCACGCACCGCAACACGGTTCAGCGGCGACTGAGAAGCATTGCAGAGCGCACCGGGTACGACCTTCGATTTCCCTCTGAGGCCGCGGTGCTTGCTTTGGCGCTCGCCGCAGTCGATGAACGCGCAACAACAGTGCATGATGAACTCTAGGCCGGATATTTCTGACTCTTTTTAGGTGCACAATGCACCTGTTCAGGTATTGTCAGCCAGTTCTAAGCTGATACTCATGTCTGGCAATGCCCGCCCCGTCATCGTTGCGGCCCCCGATTCATTTAAGGGAAGCTGCACCGCACATGACGCCGCTTCCGCGATGCTTGCGGGTGCCCGCGTCGTCTTCGGTGACGACGCCGACTACGTCGCCATTCCGCTCGCCGACGGAGGGGAAGGCACGCTCGACGCGCTCTTGAGTGCGTGGGGCGTTGACGCGAGCCGGGCCCAAGTGCACGATGCGTTGGGCCGCACGCGAATCGCCCGCTACGGGTTGAGCGCAGATGGTAGGACCGCGATGATCGAGGCAGCAGAAGCCAACGGCCTTCCGTGGGTGAGCGATGTGGCATTGCGCCCACTCGACGCCAGCACCGAGGGCGTCGGCGAGATCGTGCTCGATGCGCTTGAACGCGGCGCGTCAGAAATATTGCTCTGCATCGGTGGATCCGCCACGAGTGACGGTGGCACCGGCATGATGCGTGCCCTGGGTGTGCGATTCCTCGACAGCACCGGTGCCGAGGTGCCTGCGGGAGCTGCGGGGCTCGAAGACATTGCGCAGGTTGACGTGTCTGGCCTCGATCCGCGCGCCGCTCACGCAACCTGGCGTATCGCCGTCGACGTGACGTTTCCCCTCACCGGCCCACGAGGAGCCGCTGCCGTGTTCGGCCCACAGAAGGGTGCAAGCGAGGCAGATGTGGCGCAGATCGATGCGGGGCTGAGCCACCTCGCAGAGATTCTCTCGAAGAGCGTGGGCATTCCCGTGACGGAATACACCGATCGCGCGGGGTTCGGCGCGGCCGGGGGCATGCCGCTCGTCGGCGTCGCTCTGCTCGGCGCTGAAACGATCGCTGGGGCTGACCTCGTGTCAGACACGATCGGGTTGCCCGAACTCTTTGCGAACGCATCGCTCATTCTCACCGGAGAGGGGCGCCTCGACGACCAATCGGTGAACGGCAAAGTTATCGATCTCGTCGCGCGCACAAGCCCGAACAACGTCCCCGTCGTCGTGATTGCGGGATCGGTCACGCTCTCGGCTGCCGAGTGCCTCGACGCAGGGATCTCTGCCGCCTTCTCGATCGCATCTGGCCCGACCTCGCTTGATGACCTCGTCGGCATCACTTCAACGCGAATCACCGAAACCGCCACCCAGGTGTCCAGGCTGTTCGCGCACGCAGTGCGATCCACCACTGCTTCAACTACATCCGTCCAACCCAACCACCCGACGTCACAGTAGACGTCTCCTAGAAAGAGAGAACCCGTGCTCGATCTCATCGTGCTGCTGGTGCTGGTCGCCGGAATTGTTCTGGTCACCGCAAAGTTCAAAATATCCCCGTTCCTCGCCCTACTTGGTGCGGCAGTCATCGGAGCGTTCGCGTTCCGCCTGCCAGGCGCAGAAATTATCCCGACGATCACCGAGGCCTTCGGCAAGACGATGGGCAACATCGGTCTCGTGATCCTCTTCGGCACGATGATCGGTGTGATTCTCGAGCGCTCGGGTGCCGCGATCGCGATGGCTGATGCGCTCATCAAACTCATTGGCACGCGCTTCCCAACGCTCACGATGAGCCTCATCGGCTACATCGTGTCGATCCCGGTGTTCTGCGACTCGGGCTTCGTGATTCTCAATTCGCTGAAGAAGGCCATTGCGAACCGCGCGAAGGTGTCGCTCGTTGCGATGTCAATCGCGCTGATGACCGGTCTGTATGCGACTCACACCCTTGTGCCGCCGACGCCCGGCCCGCTCGCGGCCGCCGCGAACCTCGGTGTCGAGTCTCAGCTCGGCCTCATCATCGGCCTCGGCCTCATCGTCGCCGCAGTCTCGGCGCTCGCTGCCCTCCTCTTTGCGAACAGCTTCCTCAAGAAGGATATTGAGCTGCTGCCCATTCCCGAGGGCGAAGTTGAAGAAACTTACGAAGAGCTGCGTGCGGCGTACGGCAAGCTTCCGAATGCGTTTGTTGCGTTCCTCCCGATCCTCGTGCCGATCCTCCTCATCTGCATGTCATCGATCGCCTCGCTCCCGACCCTCCCATTTGGTGAAGGTACCTTCGCCATCGTGCTGAAGTTCATCGGTACCCCCGTCGTCGCCCTCGCGCTCGGCCTCATCTCGGCAGTGTTCCTGCTGCGCGGCAACGGCAAGCTCCAGCGCTTCAACGAGCAGATTGCAGACGGCATTACCATCTCGGCACCGATCCTCATGATCACCGCCGCGGGTGCTGCGTTCGGTGGCGTGCTCGGCAAGAGCAGCATCACCACCTTCCTCGCTGACAACCTCGCGACGCTCGGCATAGGTATCGCCGTTCCGTTCATCATCTCGGCCGCTCTGAAGACCGCGCAGGGATCCTCCACGGTCGCCATGGTGACGACCTCGGCGATGATGCTGCCGCTGCTCCCGTCGCTCGGGCTCGACAGCTCGGTGGGCGCGGTGCTCTCGGTACTTGCGATTGGCGCGGGCGCGATGGTCGTGTCACACGCGAACGACTCGTACTTCTGGGTGGTATCGCAGTTCAGCCGGATCCCGACCGCGACTGCGTACCGCACGCTGACGCCAGCGACCCTCATTCAGGGTGTCGCAGCGTTCGCCACCGTCTGGGTGATCAGCCTCATCATGCTGTAAGGCTTGCTGCTGTAAGGCTTGTGCCTGTGTGGCTCTGCCCCGAACGACTCGCTCTCTGCGGTGTGTTCGGGGCCGAGTTGCGTTTGTGCCTCGCCGAGCGCCGGGAGCTTTCCGTGCCACCCCTCGACAGGCGGCGGCAGCGGTGAGACGATGAACATATATCGGGTGCATCCCGCGTCCGATTCGGCGTCTGGAGGCAATCGTGCGATATCTCCTGTTTTGGCACCTGCGCGATGAAGAGTTACGTGCGCGCACGCCAGAATGGCAAGAAGAGATCACCGAATTTCTTGCTATTTTTGAGAATGAACTTGCCGAGCGCTCGGAACTCGAATGGACCGAGGTGCTCGCCCCCGATACCCAAGCCATTGTGGTTGGGCCCGACCGGGTGGTGAGTACCGGCCCCTACAACGTCAACGGAAAGCCGGCGGCACGAATCTGGGCGGTGCGGGTCGCGGGAGCTGATCGAGCCACAGAGATCGCGAGTACGCTTGCGGGCGAGCTCGATACCTGGATCGAAGTCCGAGAGTGTTTTGAAGGAGCGCAGCGCCCATGACTGAAAATATTCAGCCTGAGAATACCCATCATCACTCCAATCACGAGGGCCACGAAGGCCATGGCGGCCACACTGGTGCGGGCAGCCAGGCCGAGAATCGGGCCGAGATGCACCCATCAGATTTTTGGGAACAGATGTATGCGGGTGCTGACGCAGTCTGGTCGGGCAGGGTGAACGAAACGCTCGCAGAACTGGTCGCTGATCTCACGCCGGGACGTTCGCTCGACCTCGGATGCGGCGAGGGCGGAGACGTGTTGTGGATGGCTGAGCGAGGTTGGGAGGCCGCCGGCATCGACCTGTCGGAGACCGCAATTGGACGGGCCCAGCAGGCTGCAATCGATCGCGGGTTCGCGCACGCCCAGTTTTACGCGGCGGATCTCGGCCAGTGGGCTGATCAGCCTGCCTCGCTCGGCGGCCCCGTCGGTCCGTTTGATCTCATCTCCGCGAGCTTTTTTCAGTCGCCGGTTGAACTCCAGCGCGAGCGCATTCTGCGCGCGGCGCTTTCTCGGATTGCTATCGGTGGGCACCTGGTGCTTGTGTCGCACGCGTCAGGCCCCGGCGGAATGTCGGAGAACCCAGATCATTTCGTCACCCCGGAGGACGAACTCGCGTCGCTCGCGCTCGACGAGGGAACTTGGCGGGTGCACACCGCAGAGATCCGCACCCGAGAGACCCAACACGAAAATACCCGTCACACACTCGATGACACAGTGATTGTGGTGCAGCGGGTCGCCTAACGAATTACTACGCATCGGGTCGACGTTGCTTGGTGGCCTGGGAACCCGAACCTCGAGCCCGGGAATACCAACGAAATCACTGGGGTTCAGCGTGTACAACGGTATGCCCCGTGAGAGTGCAGTGGCGGCGATAAGTGCGTCGTACGCACGGGCAGCCGGTTTACGCCCCTGACTGCGTAGGGCAGATACAACTTGGCCAAACGCGCGGGCAGCCTCAGCATTCGCTGGAGTGCGTCGCCCGGGTGCACGAATGTACCAGGTCGCACGAGGACTGATTGAACTTGTGCCGAACAACTACCCAGTGCCGAACAACTACCCAGTGCCGAACTCGCCGAGCCTGAACATTAGGAACTGGGTAGATGATCGGAAATGCGTAGGGCGGCTTTCAGCCTTGCAACCGACAGTCGGGCAACCTGTCTCACTACAACCGCGCGATCTCCTGGCGCGGCCTCAGCCTGATGTCGGTGAGGTGCGCGTCGGCTGGGGCATCCACAATAAAGCGCACGGTCGAGGCGACTGAACTCGGCTTGATGTACCGCTCGGGGGTGTACTCCTCGGGCGTGCGATGGCCGCGGAGCATCGGTGTGTCGGTCTGACCGGGTGCGAGCGTAACAACGCGCACGCGGTAAGGCTCCTCGTCGATCCGCACCACGTCGGCGAGCGCGCGCAGAGCGTGCTTGCTCGCGGTGTAGACCGCGCTTTTGGGCACCGCCTTCGTGCCGGCACCTGACCCGATGAAGACGATCGTTCCTTCGGCCTCGCGAATGAGCGGGAGCGTGATCCGCGTGATGAGGGCTGGCCCGACAACATTCGTTGCGAGCTGTGCATCCCAATCAGCGCGCGTCGCGTCGCTCACCGAGAGATGATCACCGATCGCGGCTGCGTGCACGAGCACATCGAGCCGGGGGAGCGCGGCAACTAACGAAGCGAACGCTTCCTCATCAGTGACATCCGCGACGAGCGTCTCGCACCCAGTGTCTGCGGCGAGTGACGCAAGCGCGTCGGCGCGCCGCCCGACCGCGAGTACACGATGGGTGCGGCGCAGCTCGCGCACAATCTCAACACCCATGCCTCCGGTCGCGCCGGTGACAAGGGCGATCGGCGTTGGCGTCGGTTTCGGCGTTGGTGTCGGCTCCAGCGTTGACGTCACAGCCACGACAGCCTTACGGCAGCAGGCGGTTCGGCCCGCGGAAAAGAAACGTGACTTCGCGAATCGAGGACTGGCCAAGCATGAGCATGAGCACACGGTTCAGGCCCATGCCGAACCCACCGTGCGGAGGCACACCGTAGCGGAAGAAGTCGAGGTAGAAGTCGAGCTCCTTCAGATCCATGCCCTTATCGGTTGCCTGCGCTTCGAGCACGTCAATGCGGTGCTCGCGCTGCGCACCGGTCGAAATCTCGGTGCCGTTGTAGATGAGGTCATAGCTGTTCGTGAGCGATGGATCCTCAGCGTTGCGCATGTGATAAAACGGGCGAATCGAGGTTGCGTACTCAGTGAGGAACACGAACTCGTGGCCGTACTTCTCCTTGACGTACGCCGCGATCTGGCGCTCGCCCTCCGGATCCATGTCGGCGTCTGCACGAGGCACCTCGTAACCGCGCTCCTTCACGATCTCCTTCGCCTCGGCGAGGGGGATGCGGGGGAACGGGCGGGTGGGAACCTCAAGGTCGACGTTGAAATGCTTCTTAATCTCGTCGCCGTGCTTCTCCTTCACCGCAGAAATACCGGCGACGATGAGCTCCTCATGGAACTCCATGACGTCTTCGTGCGAGTTGATCCAGCTGAGCTCGGTGTCGATCGAGGTGAACTCGGTGGCGTGACGCGAGGTGAACGAGTGGTCGGCACGGAATGCGGGGCCGACCTCGAAGATGCCGCCGAAACCGGCAGCCTGTGCCATCTGCTTGAAAAACTGCGGGCTCTGTGCGAGAAACGCCTTGCCTTCGAAGTACTCGACCTCGAAGAGTTCTGCGCGCGACTCTGAGGCTGAGGCCATGAGCTTCGGGGTCTGAATCTCGATGAAGCCGTGATCCACCCACACTTGGCGCAGCGCGTGGAGGAACGCCGTCTGCACGCGGAACACGAGGTTCTGCTCTGGGCGACGCAGGTCGAGGAAGCGCCAATCGAGGCGCACGTCGATGTTTGAGTCGCCGGCGACCGGGTTGTCAGGGAGCGATGCAGCCACGACGTCGATCGTGTCGATCTGGATCTCAACACCGCCGAGCTTCACGCGCTCGTTGTGCTGCAGCTCACCGGTCACCGTGATGAACGTGCCATGGGTGAGCTCGGAGATCGTGGTTGTGCGCGGCACAAGAATGTCGGAGCGGGGGTTGTCTGCGTCGGGCTCGCGCAGCACGCCGCCGTTCACCAGCTGTACCGCGCCAGTCTCGTCGCGAAGCACGACAAACTGCACGTGGCGCTGGTCACGCACCTTCTCAACCCAACCAGATACTCGTACGAGGCCGTCTTCGTGGGCGGCCAGATCCTTTATTAATACGCGCTCAGTCACCCAAGTAGTCTACAAGGCTTGCGGGTGTGGGATTCCCTACGGGGCTAGAACTTCGCGAGGCGTCGAAATTTGCTGATTCCTGGCGGTCAAGCAGCAATTTTTGACGCCTCGCGGAAGTGGAGGTGGGTGGTGGCTGAAGTTGGGTGGTGATTGGGTAGGCGGCTGAGCGGGTGGGGTGATTGAGCGGGTGGGGTTGCGGCGGATCTTGCTCACGGCAGAATGGCGAGCACCTCGGTGAGCAGTGCGTCAGCGACTTCGCGCTTGCTGCCCTTCGCAGTGCTCGTGACGGTGTCGGTCGCGTTGATAAAAGTGAGCGAGTTGTCATCTGCTTCGAAGCCCTCGCTCCAGCCGACTGCGTTGACGGCGAGCAGATCCACACCTTTTCGTGCGCGCTTGCGCTTGCCACGCTCGACGAGTTCGTCTGCGCTCTCCACGGTTTCGGCCGCGAACCCCACGAACACGCGACCTGGCCTGCGGTGGTCTCGCACGAGGCCGGCGAGAATGTCAGGGTTCTCGACGAGTTCAATGGTTGGGGGCGTGCCCGGGTCGTCTTCCTTCCGAAGCTTGCCATCGGCGACCGTTTTCACGCGGTAGTCAGCGACAGCTGCGGCCATGATGACGATGTCAACGGCAGCGGATTTGGCCGTCACCTCCGCCTCGACCGCGGTCTGCAGTTCGGCGGCTGTGCCCACTCGCACGTGTCGCACTCGGGGGTGGATCGCACCCTCGACGTCTCGGCCGCCAACATTGAAACTGTCGACTTCGAAGCCGTCGACATTGGAGCCGACGACATTGAAGCCGTCGAGCACAGCCTGCTCGACGTTCGCTGTCACGAGCACCACGTCGGCGCCGCGCGCAGCTGCGGCTGCGGCGATAGCGACGCCCTGCCTGCCGCTCGAACGGTTCCCAATGAACCGCACGGGGTCGATCGGCTCACGGGTGCCGCCAGCGCTGACGAGTATCCGGATGCCGGCGAGGTCCTTGGCAGCAGAGTTGGCAGCAGAGTTGGCAGCAGCAGGGCTTTCAGCGGCAAGGTCGGCGGCGGCAGCGCCGCCAGAAGCAGTGCCGTTCAGTTCCGAGCTGCCAAGCAACTGCTCTGCCTCGAGCGCGATTGCCTCAGGCTCGCTCATGCGCCCAGGGCCGCTGTCGGCTCCGGTGAGCTGGCCAGAATCTGGTCCAATGAAATGGACGCCGCGTGATCGCAGCACTGCCACATTGTGCTGCGTCGCCGGGTGCTGCCACATTTCGGTGTGCATCGCCGGTGCGACGAGCACCGGAGCCTGGGTGGCGAGCAGCGTTGTGCCGAGCAGGTCATCGGCGATGCCAGCATTCATGCGCGCGAGCGTGTTTGCGGTCGCGGGTGCGACGATGACGAGGTCAGCCTGCTGCCCAAGCCGCACGTGCCGCACCTCGGGCACATCCTCGTGCACCGAGACGGTCACCGGGTTACGGCTGATCGCCTCCCAGGTGGGAAGACCGACGAACTTCAGCGCGTCCTCGGTGGGTACGACGTGCACCTCGTGCCCGGCGAGCACGAGCAGCCTCGCGAGCGAGACCGCCTTATACGCAGCGATACCACCAGTCACCCCAAGTACGATGTTCATATTTGGTATCTTCCCATCTAATGCTTAAGGAGTCGCATGTGCACCGCTGTTATTGAGGTGCCGCGTGATCCATCGGGTGCGACTCGCATCCTTGCGGTGCGCGACGAAGACCCGAACCGTCCGTGGGATCCACCGGGCATTTGGTGGCCCGACACTCACCCCGGAGTGATTGGCGTGCGCGATCGTCTCGCGAACGGTGCGTGGCTTGCGGCAGCCCCATCGCGCGGAATCTTCGCGGTGCTGTTGAATCGAGCTCCTGACGATGGTGTGCAGCCGCAGTTCTCAGACCATGTGCACGGGCCGCACCCCCTCTTGTCGCGCGGCGCGCTGGTGCTTGCGTCGGCTCAGGGGGAGACCGTGAGTGATCGGCCTGGCACTGGGCATTTCAATCTTGTTGAGGTGCATGGATCGGGCGCCCAGGTCACCTCGTGGGGTGGTCAGCAGGTCGTGCGAACCCCGTTGGCGCCAGGCGTGCACATGATCGCGCATCAAAATGTGGATGACCCATCGACCGCTCGAATCGAGCGCTGGTTGCCGGAGTTTCAGGCGCTTGCCGGGTTGCCCGACGCGAAATGGCGAGAAGAATGGATCGCGCTCCTCGACCGCACGAACGAGCTGCATCCCGACGACGACCGAGCGATCATCCGTGACAACAGGGTACACGGGTATCCCACACAATCGCTGCTCGTGTGCACCGCAGAGGTGCGCGGTGGGTCAAGTGGATCAGGTGGATCAGGTGGATCAGGTGCTTCAGGTGCTTTAGGCGTGCCAGCGGTGGATCTGCAGCACACGCTGCTTCCAAGCGTGCTGCGCTAGCTCTCATCACGCACCGTCCCATCAGGCACCGTCTCATCACGCGTCATAATGTGACACATTCATTACACTTATAAACGAAGGTTTTACCCTTGAGTCACGACTCAAGGAGCTTTCATGACTGCAACACCCAGGCCGCTGCGCCATCTTGGGTTCATTCATCTGGTGCCGTTCGACCGAGACAACCCGCGCAAGGGCATCGACGAAGGCATAGAACTGTTTCGCTATGCCGAAGAGCTTGGCCTTGACAGCGGCTGGGTGCGCACGCGGCACATGCAATATGGCCTCCCTTCGCCGACGGCATTCTTCTCCGCGGTGTCGCAGCACACCGAGCGGATCGGTCTTGGCAGCGCGGTCATTCCGGTGGGATACGAGAACCCATACCGCCTCGCCGAAGACCTGGGTACGGCAGATGTCCTTTCTGGGGGCCGTGTGCTTGCGGGGTTGAGCGTGCACCCGCCTGCCTATGACGAGGAGACGAACGATCGCGTGTACGACGCGGGCTGGCGCGAAGAGGATTACGGGTACGACAGGATCGACCGGCTGCGTGGTTTCCTTGCGGGGGACAAGGTGCGCGAGATTCCCGAGTACGCGGGTTTTGGTGGCGACTTCGATTCTGAGCGGGTCGAGCCGCACAGCCCAGGGCTCTCAGACCGACTTTGGTACGGCGGTGGATCGCTCCGATCCGCTGAGTGGGCAGGCTCGAATGAATACAACTGGCTCGTGAGCAACATCAGTTCGGCCGAGAACGGAATCACTGATTTTTCCGAGGCTCAGCGCGCACAGATCGATGCGTTCCGCTCGAAGCACCCCGAGGGCGATGCCGCGCGGGTGACGGTTGCGCGTGTGATCGTGCCGACCGATGCCGCGACGCCCGAGCAGGCCGCGAAATATCGGGCCTACGCCGAGGCGCGCACCCCGCGCACGACGCAGGTGCACGGGAAGAACACCATCATCGCGCTCGACGTGCTCGGTTCACTCGAAGAAATTGTCGATTTTATCGAGCATGACATCGCTTTCCAGGGCGCAGATGACTACCTTTTCGAGCTTCCGTTTGAGTTCGAGCTTGCGGATTGGAAGCACATTCTCTTCCAACTCGCCACGCGCATCGGCCCCGCGCTTGGGTGGCGGCCCACGGAGCACAGCGCGGGTTAGAGCCCGTAGCGCCACTCCTCGGAAGACTGCAGCAGCCCGGTTCCGTCGAGCCGTGCCTCGACTTCCTCAACGAGCATGGTTGACGCGTTCGCGGGGTAGATGCGCTCCCACGTAATCGAGGCGCGGTTCGCGTACACCTGGCGGATCACCTCGGCGATGAGATCGCCGCGCGTCGGGGGTGCGAGGAAGTTGCCACCAGCGAGTAGGGATTCGCCGCGGTCAGACCCGAACCGGAGCGTCACGCACGGCACACCGAGCACGTTTACTTCTTCTTGAATGCTGCCAGAGTCGGTCGCGATGAGCGCGCAGCGCTGCATGGCGGCGAGCACGTGTGAGTAGTTGTCCCACACCGGCGTAGAAATGAGCCGCGCACCGTGCTTGGCCTCGAGTGCGTGTAGCCAGTCGCGCATGCCGAATCGGTCGATTGCTGACTCGGTGCCGTTCAGGCGAATGAAGAGGATCGAGTGCCCGTTTTCGAGGAGCTCTTCCATCCCATTCATGAGAGCCGTGAAACGTTGCCGGCTTTCGGTGTTTTCTTTGCGGTGCACGCAGTACCTGATGAATTCGCCTGACGCGATCGCGGGAAAACGCTCCAACATTTCAGCGTCTGCGGTGGGCGTTTGCCCGCTCGCGACCGCGTCAACGATCGAGTTGCCGACGACCGCGATGGTGCGCGGGCTGAATCCGTCTTCGAGCAGGTATTCACGATTCAGCTCGACCGGGGCGGCATGGAAGTGCGCGCCGGCGTCGACGACGCGGCTGTTGAATTGTTCGGGGGAGGGCTCGCGGCTGCCGCGCTCGAAGTTTGCACGAGAAAGGTGCTGCGTCTTGAACTGTTCGAAGTCGAACGTGCCGCCCTCGACACGCTCGTGCCACTCCATGAGCACGTCGCGGGTGGGGGAGAGCGTGCGAAGCCCCGCCTCAACGTGCACGAGTCCCTGCCCGAGCCCGAAGGCTGCGAGCGAACCCGACATCGCGGTCGATGTGTCGCCGTGCGCGTAGGTGATCGGGGGGCCGACCTCGCGGTCGAGCTCGGTGAGGTAATCGGCAAGCTTTCGTGAGACCCCCGAGGTGACGGCAACCGCGTCGCCCGAGACGCCGAGGTTCACGCTCTCTTGAATATTGAACTCTTCAAGCATCGAACCCGAGAGATTGTGCGAGTAGTGCTGCCCGGTGTGGCAGACGACCGCGCGGTGGCCGCGAGCGACGAGCTCGTGGTACACCGGGGCCTGCTTGATGATGTCGGGTTTCGTGCCGACGAGTACGACGTGGATCGGCTCGCGTGATCCAGACTTCCCCGCGCCAGTCACACCAATACCACTCACATGCTCAGCTGCGCTCACAACAAACCCTCTTCCCCGGCGCCTGCGACAGCCGCGCGCCACTCTTTGACTGAATCGAGTGAGCTCGCAACGCTGCGGTTCAACACATACACGGCATCATCGTGCGACACGATAATAAGATCAGCGACCCCGCACGCAACAATCGGGCGGCCATCGGTCGAGATCGCGACGACGTCGCGCGAATCCTGAATGAGCGCCGCTGGCATTTCGGGGGCATCACGCTTTGCACGGGCCTGGAGCACGCGCTCCCAGGTGCCAACGTCGCTCCATCCGAAGTCACGCACGAGCACGTCGACCTCGGCGTTCGCGATGAAGAACGGGTCGAGTTCGTGGCCCTCGAGCGGAATGCCGTCGTATCCGTAGGCGCGCTCCGAGGGGTCTTCGGCCCACTTGTGCGCGTACGCTTCGATCTCGGCCGTGTGTATCGGGTACACCTGGCGTAGCACTTGCAACACCGACCCGGGCTTCGCGAGGTAGTTCGCCGTGTTCCAGCACGCGACGCCGCTCTCGCCAAGCGCGCGGGCCTCATCGATGCTCGGCTTCTCCGACAGCGTCATAGCACGGAAAAAATCGGGGGTTTCGGTGGGTTCGAGCCGCATGTACCCGAGGCGATCGTCGGGTTCAGTGGGTGTCGCGCCGAGAACGGTGACGGCGCCATCGAAGTCATAGTTGCCCGCGACGAGTTCGGCGATGGTGCGCTCGAACACTGGTGCGTTCTGCACGTAGTGGTCAGAGGGGCAGGTGAGCACGCGCACGTCGTCTCCGTGCAAGCGCTGCATCACCGCGTGTGCGAGCACGAATGCGGTCGCAGGCCCCAGTGGGCGGCGCTCAAGAATGATGTTGTCTGACGGGACGTCGGTCTGAGCCGCGAGCACGTCAGGAAGATACTTCTCGGTGGTTGAGATGTAGATGCGTTCGGCGGGGAAGACGCTCAAGAGTCGATCCACTGTCGTCTGAATGAGGGTCTTCTCACTCACGACCGAGACAAATTGCTTCGGTCGGTTCTTTCGGCTCAGCGGCCACAGGCGCTGGCCTTTTCCGCCCGCAAGAACGACGGCTACGGGTTCAGTCACAGATATGACTCCTCGGCGATTGAAGTGATGTCGACAACAGACAGCCTACGGAGAAACCGCACGCGGCCGCCCGACGCGCGGAACTTTGCGGCCTCTTCGGAGCCATCTTTGAGGTTCGCGTTCACCCACAACGTCGGGATTCCCGCGCGCAACGCTGCTTCTGTGCCCGTGCGTGAATCTTCGAGCGCGACAGCATTGGTCGCGGAGACACCGAGCCCACGGAGCGTATTTTCGTACACTTCGGGATGCGGCTTGGCGTGGTCGAGCGCATAGGCAGACTCCACGACCGTGACGCTTGTTGTGAGTCCGAGCGCATCGAGTGTCGCCTCAATAAATTCTGGGGGCGACGATGAGGCGACGGCGAGACGGTAGCCGAGAGAGACGAGCTCGTGTGCGACCGAAACGGTGTGCGCAATAACACGGGGTTCGGCGCGCATGCGGTCGCTCGCGGTGGTGACGGCTCGGTCGGCAGCGCGTGAGATGAGTGTTTCGTTTATGTCGGCGCCTGGGAAGTAGTGGTTCGCGAGGGTGCGGATCGTGTCTGGCACACGTCCGCCTTCGAACTGATGGAGATCCTCGTCTGTGGGGGCCGGATCATTGCCCCCGAGCTCTGCGGCGAGAAACCTCATTGCGGCGCGAAACCCTTCACGCCAGTACGGTTCGGAGTCAACGAGTAGCCCGTCTAGATCGAAGATCACAGCGGGTGCGGTGTTGGCCAACGCCGGCACTGTCTCGCTCAACGCCGCAACCAAGTTCGTCGCGCTGTGGGTGGGGTGTCGGCTGACGCGGGCTGCAGGCGGTGATACTCACGAATGATGCCATTGACGAATCTCCCGAACCTCACGTTCACAAGCCGGAAGAGAATGATGCTGAACGCGATCATCACGAGCGTAGCGAGCCCGTAACCGTTGACGGCGGCAGGGGAGACGACCAGTGACTTGATCGCGAGCGCGACCATCACGATGTAGCTCGTGAGTAGAAAGGTGCGCTCCACGCGCAAACGAGAGAGCTGGGTAGTGATGGCACTCTTGCCCGATTCGTCGGCTTCGGCTGCAGCGCGCCACACTTCACGTGTCCGTACAGCCCATTGAGTGAGCTCGGCTCCCTGTAGTTCCTGGGGTGGCTGCCTGAACGCAGAAATACATTCGACGGTGACTCGGTCGAGTCGCCATTCCACGACAGCGCGTGAAACTCCCTCAATAATTACACCGAGACCGTATATGAGTGCGAGCCCGGCGAGCGACACCACGAGACCAATTGAGTCAGGGATCTGAAACAGCGTGTGCATCACCGGATCGACAAGGTCGGGAAAGAACAAGGCGAATGACACGACAATTGCGAGGGCGATGAGAACGCCGCCGACGAGGAACTCAATAATGTCGGCGAGGTACTTGACGAAATCTTCCATGCCCAGCCAGTTCCTTCAAGTGTCACGTCTGCAGGTTGTCCTGGCGAGCTTACCGCAGCGTTGGAAGCGAGCATCGGTCATCTACATATTCATCAGATGAATTTGATCGGAGGTGAGGGGTGTGGGTGTGCCAATTGAGGTGTCAAAGGGTGCCATAATGGAAGACGCAGTGAATTCTCAGCAATGTGGCGCGCCCGCAACCCGAGCGCTTGGCAGTGTGAGCTGAGCCTGTGGCGTGACGACCAAGGAGGATACTCGTGTCAGCCCAAACCGCAGAAGCCCCAGTGGCGAAAAAACGAACCCGTGTAGGCGGAACGCTCTACCGCGGTAATGAGGGAATGTGGTCGTGGGTGTTGCACCGCATCACCGGTGTCGCAATCTTCTTCTTCCTGCTTGTGCACGTGCTCGACACGGCACTCATTCGTGTGAGCCCCGAGGCCTACAACGCAGTGATGAGCACCTACAAGACCCCGATCATGGGTCTTGGTGAGGCAGCGCTCGTCGCGGCCATCGTGTTCCACGCATACAACGGCCTCCGCATCATCCTCGTGGATTACTGGAGCAAGGGCGCCAAGTACCACAAGACGATGTTCTGGATCGTCATCGCACTCTGGGTCGTGACGATGGCAGGCTTCCTGCCCCGTCACCTGATGAACGTGTTCGGTCACTAAGCGAGGTTTGGAATCATGGCAATGACAATTGACGCCCCCCGCGCAAAGACCCCAGCGAAAAAGCGCACCAACTGGGAAAAGTGGGGCTGGATCTACATGCGCGTCTCAGGCGTGCTGCTCCTCGTGCTCGTATTCGGACACCTGTTCTCGAACCTGATGATCGGTGACGGCGTACACGCGATTGACTTCGGCTTCGTGGGCGGCAAGCTCTCGAACCCCTTCTGGATGGTGTGGGACACGCTCCTCCTGTGGCTCGCTCTGATCCACGGCGCGAACGGCATGCGCACCATCGTGAACGACTACGTGACCCGCCCGGGCCTCGCAAAGACCTTCCGTGTGCTGCTCTTCTTGTCGGCAGCGCTCCTCATTCTTCTCGGCACATTCGTGATCTACACGCTCGATCCGTGCCCCGCCGGAGCCGACCCTGCGCTTGTCGCCTCCTTCTGTAACGCCGAATAGCTGGCGTTACACCACGAGATTTCATTGAATTCGAAGTTAGGAACCCTGTGACCACGAACACCCATGAGGGCGAGGACGTAACCGTTAAAGACGGTGTGACGTACCACCAGTTTGATGTCGTCATCGTAGGTGCTGGCGGCGCTGGCATGCGCGCGGCAATCGAGGCTGGCCCGAAGGCGAAGACCGCTGTTATCTCGAAGCTGTATCCGACTCGCTCGCACACCGGTGCTGCGCAGGGCGGCATGGCGGCGGCGCTTGCAAACGTTGAGGAAGACAACTGGGAGTGGCACACGTTCGACACCGTCAAGGGTGGCGACTACCTCGTCGATCAAGACGCGGCGGAGATTCTCGCGAAGGAAGCGATCGACGCGGTCATCGATCTCGAGAACATGGGTCTTCCCTTCAACCGCACGGCTGAGGGCAAGATCGACCAACGTCGCTTCGGTGGGCACACGCGCGATCACGGCAAGGCGGCGGTTCGCCGTGCGTGCTATGCCGCAGACCGCACCGGGCACATGATTCTGCAGACCCTCTTTCAGAACTGCGTGAAGCTCGGCATCAACTTCTACAACGAGTTCTACGTGCTCGATCTCGTAATGACCGGCGAGGGCAAGGATCGCAAGCCGGCAGGCGTCGTCGCCTACGAACTCGCGACCGGCCAGCTCCACGTCTTCCAGGCCAAGTCGGTCATCTTCGCGACCGGCGGCTTCGGCAAGATCTTCAAGACGACCTCGAACGCGCACACCCTCACCGGTGACGGCGTCGGCATCATCTGGCGCAAGGGTCTTCCGCTCGAAGACATGGAGTTCT
>JBQEBC010000003.1:0-20614 GCA_052106035.1 Leucobacter sp.
AAGACTTCCTCGTGCTTTCGAGCCGCGACATTCTCGCAGTCATCGATCGCTAATTAATACACAAAATAGGGCCGTACCGTTTGGTACGGCCCTATTTTGTGTTTTCAGGGACAAACCAGTGCGGAGCGACAGAACCATATGCTCCTGCTAATGTGATTTAGCAGAATGTAAGGACAGATCATGCTGCAGTACCTTGACGATGTCACGTTTGATGCCACTGACCGCCTCATCGCTGCCGCTCTTCAGGTAAACGGGCGTGCGTCGTGGGGAGAGATTGCACGTGCTCTTGAGCTGCCGGAGCGGACCGTGGCGCGTCGCGGTCAGAGTCTGTTCGAACGAGGGCTGGTTCGAGTATCCACATACGTCGACGTTATGCGAGTGCTGCATGCCCGGGCCGTATTGCTGCGGATTACTACGCAGAATGGAGCGTTGTGGTCAGTCGCGCGTATCCTTGCACGTATACCGATAGCCTCATCTGTGTCAGTGCTAGAGGGGAGCAACGACATTGCGTGTATGTTTCTCCCGAGGAACGAACGGCAGATTCGCGAACTGCTTCACCGCGAAATCCCGCAGTTGCCGGGGATTACTTCGCTGAACGCGTCGACCGTGCTCAAATTTTTTCGTTCGGGTCATGACTGGATTCCACCCATTCTTGCCGCAGAGCAGATGAGTGCACTCGAGGATCTTGGCAGGGTGCGTGTTGATCCTAATGATGTGATTTCAACCGATGAAGATCGTCTCATTGAGCTGCTGTTGCAGGAGGGGCGTGCATCAGCCTCGCAACTTGCCCGAGAGCTTGGAGTGAGCGTCGTGACAGTGCGCAAACGGATGGAATCCCTGAGCGAGCGGGGACTCATGCACCCCCGTACTGAAGTCGTTCCAACGGTCTTCGGACTGAATCTTGAGGCACTTGTGTGGTTCCGTGCTCCCATGGACCGTATCGACCAGATTGGGAAAGACCTAGCAACCGCTCCAGAAGTGAAGTTCGCGGTCGCTACGACCGGCGTGTCCCAGATGCTCGTGAACGTGCTTGTGAAGGACGAGCAGGCCTTCTACGATTTCCTGACTGGGGACACTGTGACCCGCCATGAGGGCCTTGAGGTATATGAGTCTCTTGTGGTGCTTACGCCCGTACTGCGCGGCTCGTTAGTTGTAGATGAGGGCGGCGACCTCTAAAACGACTTTACTTACGCCTGCTCGGCACGCTGCGGACGTGGCGGCGGCTGCTGTAGGGTGCCTTCGTTTGAAATGTGCGGCGAATGAGCCATGGAAAAGAGTGGCGTATCAGATGAAGCTGCAAGAGTCTTGTGGCTGATCTTGCATAAATTTTGTGTAAAAGTGGCTGGAAAGCGAAATCTTCATGTATATTAATCGTGAGAGCTTGCTCTCGACTTCGTAATCACGTTTGAGCGAGGAAGCCAGCTGGGGGAGACGCCATGACTCGACCTGTCATCGGAATCACGACCTGGAGGAAGGCAATTCCGACTCAGCTCGGAGATGCTCGCCCCGCCCATACGCTCGGAGTCGAATACGCCGACGCGATCCAACGCGCAGGTGGTGTACCAGTACTCCTGCCACCGCATACGGGAGCGGATGACGTGCTTTCGCGTCTCGATGGGCTCCTGCTTTCCGGCGGCGAAGATATGGACCCCTCAAACTACGGGGCTGCGTCCGAAGGTGGAATGCAGTACTCGGCAGACCGAGACGCCTTTGAGATCGAGCTCGTTCGAGGAGCACAGTCGCTCGCGTTACCAACCCTTGCGATCTGTCGGGGGCTGCAGGTCACGAATGTGGCCTTGGGTGGAACTCTCATCGTCGACATTCCCTCAACCGACTCGCATGCTGCGGTAGTAGTCGGAGAAGAGCAACTCGTGCGGAGACACGATGTTGTGCTTACCGAGGGAAGTCGCCTGGAAACTGCATACGGCACCAAGAATTTAACCGTGAACACCATTCATCATCAGGCCATAGACCGCATCGCGGACGACCTCGTTGTTACAGGAGTATCGGACGACGGCATTGTCGAAGCTGTTGAATCACAGAATCCCTCGTGGGCCTTCCTCGGGGTTCAGTGGCACCCCGAGAAGATGACCGGGTCGGATGAGCAACTGCGGGAAGACCAGCTGTTCAGCGCTTTTATTGAACTCATTCACCACCAGCGGCTTTAGTAGCCACCCAGGAAGGAAACCAGAAAAATGGCAAAGAAGATCTTTCTCGAATATGAAAATGGCGTGCGAGCAATCGCAACGTTGCTTGAGGACGACGCACCCGAGACTTGCAAGGTCCTGTGGAATGCACTCGAGAACCCAGTAACGATGCAGTGCCTGCACGCAATTTACGCAGGCCCGGAGGTCATGGTCGGACTTCCTGAAGAAGCGCAGAACTTCGATCCGGCGGCTGTGCCGGCTGAGAACCAGCAAGTTATTCCCGCACCGGGCGACCTGCAGTGGTACTGGCAGCGTCCGATGCAGATGGGTGGACTTCCATTCGAGTGGTGGGAGATCGGAATCTTCTACGCCCGCGGTGCACGCACGCTCGGCCCACTCGGCTGGACCCCAGTAAACATCTGGGCCACTATCACGGAGGGACTCGAGGCATTCGCTGCGGAGTCGACCGCGATCAGGTTCGACGGAGCCAAGCAGCTCACTATCGGGCGCCTGTCCGAATAGCGCTCGTCAATAGAGTAATTCAAAGGAGAATGAAACGATGAAACTAAAGAAAGTACTTCTAGGAAGCGTTGCCGCGTTTGGCGTGGTTGCTCTCGCTGCCTGTAGCGGTTCGGCAGAGCCCGAGGCAGGGCAAGGCTCTGGTGAGTACGCGGGACAAACCCTCCCAGTCACCACCTTCGGTGGGGACTGGGAGGCAGCTTTCGTGGAAGCTGTTGTTGATCCCTTCGAGGCCGAAACCGGGGCGAAAGTTGAGTTGGTAACGCTGTACAGTGCAGATGCACTCGCGCAGCTCACCGCTCAGGCTGCTAGCCCGCAGGTCGACGTCGTTCACTTTTCTGGTGGGCAAGAGTTCGTTGCGGCGCAGGAAGGGCTTATCGACCCAATTGCGGCCGATGAAATCGAGAGCTACGACGACCTCGCTGCGGTTGCTGTTCAGGGACTCGAAGAGGGCGAAGGGCCAGCGATCCAGCTCGCCCCTATTGGACTGGTGTTCAACACGGAGTCTGGCGCCACAAAGCCGACTTCTTGGCTTGACCTATTTGATGCGGAGTACGCGGGACACCTTGCGCTCACCGATTTCTCGAACAGTTACGGCGTGATCTCAATGCTCCGTGTAGCTGATGCACAAGGTAACGGCATCGACGATGCCGACTCTGCCATCAAAGAGCTCGGAAGTCTTGTGAATGACGACAGCGCTATTGTGGTGTCGACATCCCCTGACCTCCAGACCGCGTTCGCACAGCGCAATGTGTGGCTTGCGCCATACTCGATGGACTATGCCAGCACGCTGAAGGACGCGGGACTCCCGGTTGAGTTCATCACACCAGAGGAGGGTGCAGGAGCGTCGCTCGTTACGGCGAACATCGTCTCCGGTCGCGACAATATCGAGCTTTCGAAGCTGTTCGTTAACTTCGAACTCCGTCCTGAGGCTCAGCAGGTATTCGCAGAGAAGATGCGGTACTCACCCGTCAATTCCCAAACCGAGCTGTCCGAGGATATTTCGGGCGACGTGCTGATGGGAAGCGAACTGGACGGCATCAGTATCTACGCACCTGGCGACATCGCTGAAAAGCGCACTGGCTGGGTCGACGCGTGGAACAGCCTGATCACTCAGTAAAGGCAGATATATGAACGAGAGAACCCGTAAGGAACCTTGGCTCCTGCTCCTGCCGGCGGCAATACTGTTGCTGATCGGCTTCGTGACCCCAGTCTCGGCGATGCTCCTCATGAGTATTCAGTCGTCGGCAGGCGGGTTCACTCTCGAGAATTTCCAGCGACTCTTTGAGTCCGGATACAACCTCCAGGCTGCCTGGCGATCACTTCGTCTTGGACTTATGCAAACCGTTATCACCGTCGCGATCGCACTGCCGCTTTCATACATTATGTCGAGAGTGTCAGCTAAGCTGCGGTCGTTCCTGCTCATGGCAGTGATCCTGCCACTCATGACGAGCGTGGTTGTACGCACATTTGGCTGGGTGGTACTCATGGGTCCCAACGGTCTCATGATGAAAATTCCCGGTGCAGAGTTCCTCGTGGAGGGTACTCAAGGCTTTCTGGGCACCGAGGTTGGTGTGACCATCGCTATGGTGCAGGTGCTGTTGCCGTTTGCGGTACTTTCCATCCTTGGTGTCATCTCCGGTATCAAGCCACAGCTTGAAGAAGCTTCGCGAACAATGGGAGCAGGATATTGGCGCACGCTCTGGCATGTGGTACTTCCGCTTAGTCTGCCGGGAGTGATAGCTGGAGCCTCACTCGCATTTGTGCTCTCCGTGAGCTCCTTTATCACGCCGAGGTTTATCGGTGGCTCGAAGATCCCAGTCTTCGCCCAAACAATTTATCTCGATGCGACGACCAACCTGGATTGGCCGTTCGCAGCTGCGCAGGCAGTCATGCTCTTCGCAGGTGTCATGCTGGTGCTCGTCGCCACAGCTCGAATCGGAAAGACGAGAGGCTAGACCGTGGTTAAATCGATCCCGACTTTTGCCAAAGTCCTCGCCGCAATACTTATCGTAGGCGTTACCGTGTACATGCTCTTCCCAATCCTGGTTGTCGCAGGTGCATCGGTCGGTACGAGTAGATTCCTCACGTTCCCGCCCGGAGGTTTCACGCTCGATTGGTATGAAGAAGCACTCACTTCAGGCACCTATCTTGAGCCTTTCCGCCTGAGCCTCATCGTTGGAATCATTACAGCGGTCTGCTCGGCAACTATTGGAACAGCCGCGGCGCTCGCGCTCACGCGTTTTAAGATTCCAGGGGCCGGTGCGATTCAAGCGTTTCTCATGTCCCCACTGACGCTTCCGACCATCATTCTTGCGATCGGCGCGTTGTCCATTGCTTCAATGACGATCGGAGCACCGACGATCTGGATGTTGGTCGTGATCCACACAGTAATCACCATTCCGTATGTGATGCGCACCGTCACTGGTGTTATGGCCAACCGAGATCCTTTCACGGAGGAGGCTGCCCGTACGCTCGGTGCCAGCACATGGGACCGTTATCGCTTGGTAGTGTTGCCCATCGCGAGACCGGGCATTGCTGCGGGTGCTTTCTTTGCGTTTAATATCTCGTTTGACGACGCGGTTATTGCGCTCTTCCTGCGCTCACCGCAACTCGAAACGCTTCCCATCGCGATCTACGGACAGCTGGAATACTCCACGTCTCCTGCGGTCGCGGCGGTCTCGACGATGATGGTACTTCTCACAGTTATCCTCATCATCATTCTTGAAAAGGTTATTGGACTAGGAAAGATGTTTGTCTCATGAGCACCCTTACAATTGATTCCGTCACGAAGAGCTTCAAGGCAGTACAGGTGCTCAAGGGAGTCGACCTCGAGGTTCGATCCGGGGAATTCATCTCCCTGCTCGGACCGTCTGGCTGCGGAAAGACGACGCTTCTCCGGTGCATAGCCGGGCTGGAAACTACGACGTCTGGTCGTGTCCTCATCGGCAACGAGGATGTTACGTCGCTCCCTCCTGAAAAGCGTAAACTCGGCATGATGTTCCAGAGCTACGCATTGTTCCCGCATATGAGTGTGCGGGAAAATGTCCGCTTTGGTCACCGCATGGAGGGCAAAGAGTCGAAGAAGGACCAGCTTGAGCTGGCACAAGCCGCGCTCGAACGCGTGCAGATGGGACACCTCGCGGACCGGATGCCGGCACAGCTCTCCGGCGGTCAGCAGCAGCGCGTTGCGCTCGCGCGTGCGATCGCGACAACCCCACGTTTGCTGCTGCTTGACGAACCGCTTTCAAATCTCGATGCTCGTCTCCGCGAAGACATGCAGATTGAGCTCAAGGAACTGCACGGATCGCTCGGCGTGACGACGGTCTTTGTGACACACGATCAAGAGGAGGCGCTGAGCCTTTCCGATCGTATCGTGCTTATGCACGGTGGTGTCGTGGAGCAAGTGGGCACACCGGATGAGGTCTATTCCACGCCGACCACGACCTTTGCCGCAGATTTCATTGGTGGCGCGAATCTTCTCCCCGCGACTCGAAGCGGAGACGCAGCGAAGGTTGGCGGTGCATCAGTCTGCATTCCACTGGTGCAAACAGGCGGAGATGGTACTGGCAGTGTGATGCTGCGCCAAGAAGACATCATCTTGGCTGACGAGGTGAGCGAGACAACTCCGCACGCTGTGCAGATCGTCACACGAGTGTTCCGTGGAGCTGACATTGTCTATCTTGTCTCGCTCGGCGACCAACAACTGAAGATTGTCGCGCCACGCCATACGGGTCTGTCCGGGTCGGGTTCTGCCGCGATCGGATGGCAGCCGGATGCCGCACGATGGATACCCGAAAGTGGCACGATGCGTGCGTGAGAGCTGTGGGCCCTCTGGCCTATAGACTGTCCCGATGAAGCAGACTCGTGCCGGTCTCATATATGGACTCGGTGCGTACACGATATGGGGGATGTTTCCTCTTTTCTTTGTGCTCATCGATGCGGTCAACCCGTTTGAGGTTGTGCCGTGGCGTGTTGTTACTGCATTGGTCGTTTCAGCGATCCTGGTCACAGTGCTCCGCAGATGGCGGCTGGTTGGATCGGTCCTGCACAACCGTCGATTATTCGGAATGTTTGCAGTTTCGTCGATCTTGCTCTACGCGAATTGGCAGATTTTTGTCATCGGAGTAGTAACGGGTCACGTGCTCGAAACTTCGCTCGGATACTTCATCAACCCGCTATTCACGATCCTGGCAGGAGTGATCGTCTGGCGGGAGAAGCTTTCTCGACTGCAGTGGATCGCGGTTTCCATCGCGGGCACCGGCATACTCATCTCGGTAATTGTGTATGGCAGAATCCCATGGGTGGCGCTCGGACTTGCTGTTACCTTCGGCCTCTACGGCATCGTGCATCAGCGGATAGATAGCATTGATGGGGTTACCGGACTCACCGTCGAGACGTTAATATCGGCCCCTCTCGGGGCAGTGCAATGCGCCGTCATCGGTATGACCGTCGGATTTTCAGCGTTTGCTCACGGCCCGGCAGTTTCGATACTTGTCCTCGCAAGCGGTCTCGTAACAGCACTCCCACTCATACTCTTTGGCGAGTCGGCACGCCGTCTACCGCTCACCTATATTGGATTCCTGCAGTTCCTGACGCCCGTGATCACCTTCCTGTTTGGGTACTTCGCCATGAACGAGACACTGACCGCCGGTCAATGGGTTGGTTTCGTTGCGGTATGGATCGCGCTCATGTTTCTCATCGCCGATATGTTGCGCCAGGCGCGAACCGTGCCGAGTTCTCGGATGCCTATACAGCCGACCACCGGACAGATTCCCTTAGACTAGTAACCCCGTCTTCTCCCGCCACAAGCTAAATGAGGTTGTATGGAACAGCGTGATCCCTTCGCTTTCACTGGACTCACCTATGACGATGTGCTGCTGCTTCCAGCTCACACTGACGTCATTCCGAGTGAGGCTGACACCTCGACACAGCTCACGAGACGTATCCGCCTGGGCATCCCGCTGATTTCAGCGGCCATGGACACGGTGACTGAGACTCGCATGGCGGTTGCGATGGCGCGCCAGGGCGGGCTGGGCATCTTGCACCGCAACCTGTCGATTCAAGATCAGTCAGAGATGGTTGATCGGGTGAAGCGCTCAGAAGCTGGCATGATCACCAATCCCGTGACCACAAACGTCGATGCGACGGTCGCTGAGGTAGACGCAATCTGCGGTGAATACCGTGTTTCGGGTCTCCCTGTTGTCGACTCGGCCGGAGTACTGCTCGGCATCATTACGAACCGCGATATGCGTTTCATTGAGGTGAAAGATCGCGCAAATGTGCGCGTGAGCGAAGCGATGACGCGCATGCCGCTCATCACGGCACCTACTGGAATCGCGCGCGAGGCAGCTGCAGAGCTTTTTAAGCAGCACAAAATCGAGAAGCTTCCGCTCGTCGACGGTGAGGGGCGGCTTACCGGCCTCATCACGGTAAAGGACTTCGATAAGGAAGAACAGTACCCAAACTCGACGAAAGACGACGCGGGCCGATTGCGTGTTGGTGCAGCTGTTGGGTTCTTTGGCGATGCGTGGAAGCGCGCAGGCTCGTTGCTTGAAGCAGGCGTCGATGTGCTCGTCGTCGACACTGCGAATGGTGATAGCCGCGGAGTACTTGACATCATCTCGAAGATCAAGGCAGATCCGGCATTCGCTGACGTCGATGTTATTGGCGGAAACATCGCAACATACAACGGCGCCAAGGCAATGGTTGAGGCTGGTGCTGACGCGGTCAAGGTCGGTGTAGGCCCAGGATCTATTTGTACGACCCGAGTTATCGCTGGTGTCGGTGTGCCGCAGGTAACTGCGGTCTACGAGTCCGCGCGCGCCGCAACGCCAGCTGGGGTGCCGGTGATCGCTGACGGTGGTCTTCAGTTCTCGGGCGATATCGCGAAGGCACTCGTTGCCGGCGCGTCATCAGTGATGATGGGATCTCTGCTGGCTGGTACAGACGAGAGCCCAGGTGACTTGGTGTTCGTCGGCGGCAAGCAGTTTAAAAACTACCGTGGAATGGGTTCACTCGGTGCGCTGCAAACCCGCGGGGAGCGCACGTCGTATTCGAAGGATCGCTACTTCCAGGCTGATGTGCCAAGCGATGAGAAGCTCATTCCGGAAGGTATCGAAGGTCAGGTTCCATACCGCGGCCCGCTTTCTGCTGTGGCGCATCAAATGGTTGGTGGGCTTCGCCAGTCGATGTTTTACGTCGGAGCGCGCTCCATCGAGTCGCTCAAGGAACGCGGTGAATTTGTGCGCATCACCTCGGCTGGTTTGAAGGAAAGTCACCCTCACGATATTCAGATGGTCGTTGAGGCACCGAACTACCGTAAGTAGATTTGTGTGAGAGGCATTTGCGGTGAGCCTATTCTGGCTCACCGCAAATGCCTCTCAGTGTCTTCCCGGTAGACTGGTCTCGTGAGCAACGAGATCGAAATCGGCAAGGGAAAGCGCGCGCGTCGCGTGTACACGTTCGACGAGATCGGCATTGTGCCGACCCGCCGCACACGAGACCCAGAGCTGGTTTCGACAACTTGGTCGATTGATGCATTTCAGTTCGATATTCCTGTGCTCGGCGCCCCGATGGACTCGGTGATGTCACCGCAGGCGGCAATTGAGATGGGCAAACTTGGCGGGCTCGGGGTGCTCAATCTTGAGGGCCTATGGACGCGCCACGACAACCCAGAGGCGTTGCTCGAAGAAATTTCGAAGATCGACGACGAGATCGCAGCCGTGAAACGTATGCGCGAGCTCTACTCCGCCCCGATTAAGCCAGAGTTGATCCGTGACCGCCTGGCGCAGGTTCGCGAAGCAGGCGTGACTGTCGCGGGTGCGCTGTCGCCACACCGCACGGCTGAGTTCACCGACACAGTCGTGAAGGCCGGAGTAGACCTGTTTGTGATCCGCGGCAACACCGTTTCTGCGGAGCACGTATCGGTTGAGGGGCGCGAGCCGTTGAACCTCAAGCAGTTCATCTACGAGCTCGACGTACCCGTCATTGTTGGAGGTGCAGCGACGTACCAGTCGGCGCTCCACCTCATGCGCACAGGTGCGGCAGGCGTGCTCGTAGGGTTTGGTGGCGGCGCTTCGTCCACCACCCGTGTCACGCTCGGAATTCGCGCACCAATGGCGACGGCTATCGCTGACGTCGCGGGTGCTCGTACTGACTATCTCGACGAGTCTGGTGGGCGGTATGTGCATGTCATCGCTGACGGAGGGCTTGGTACTTCTGGCGATCTGATCAAGGCAATTGCCTGCGGCGCGGATGCGGTCATGCTGGGCGCAGCACTCGCTCGTGCGACAGATGCACCCGGTCGTGGCTGGCACTGGGGTCAAGAAGCTCACCACGATGATCTGCCTCGCGGTCGCCGCGTCGCAGTGGATCAGGTGGCTCCACTCGCTGAAATTATGAATGGTCCGGCTCACATTGCTGACGGAAGCGCGAACCTTTTGGGTGCGCTGCGTCGCGCAATGGCCACAAGCGGCTACTCCGACGTAAAGGAGTTCCAGCGCGTCGGCATCGTTCACGCTGAGCGCTGAATCAATGTCGAGTCGAAAGCCTGAGTATCTGGGGGAGCCGACACTTGCGCAGGTTATGCGCAGACCACTTTGGATCCTCGCACTGCTCCTGGCCATGGTCGTTGCTGCGGTATTTGCGTGGCTCGGGCAGTGGCAGATGGATAACGCGATCCGCCTCAACATCGATGACTTGACGGACACTGAAACGGTGCGTCCGCTTGATGAGCTGAGCGACCCAACCCCCGGCATTCCGGAAATTGCTGCCGGGGCGGTTGTGTCAGCTGACGGTTCATTCGTTGCAGGTGACTATGCCATCGTGAGTGACCGGTTGAATAGCGGTACAGACGATCCAGAGAACGATGCGGATCGGACTTCTGGCGCTTGGGTTGTCGGCCACTTTGTGCGTGCCGGTGCCCCTGCAGCAAGCCTTTCGGTCGCGGTCGGGTGGGCGCCGGATGCGACGGCAGCGCAGGCCGCCATTGATCGGCTTGATGAGCTGCCAGAAGACACGTTCACAGTGGAGGGGCGTTATCTTCCACCCGAAGCCCCTGAGAATCCCGCTCGCGACGACGACCCACACGTCATGCGCACCATGCTCCCCGCGTATCTTGCGAACCTATGGAACTCGACGCCAGAGGGGCCCATCTACGGTGGGTATCTCGTGCTGCACGACAGCGACGCCCAAAGCTCGGCATTGATGGCTGAAGCTGGTCTTCGGGCAATCGACTCTGTCGCGCCAGGAGACCCGCAACGCGTGAGCTGGCTCAATGTCTTTTACGCGGTGGAATGGATCGTGTTTGCGGGCATCGCGCTTTTCCTGTGGTATCGCCTCGCGCGCGATGCCTGGGAGAAGGAGCACGAGATGATGTTGCTCGTCGAAGCTGCGGAGGCTGAAGCCTCTGCGGCAGCGCAATGAGTCACCGAGAATCAGTCATAGAATGGAAGCCATGCAACTGCAGCCAAAGCCAGAGGATTACCCACGGATTCGTCGGGCACTCAGCATCTACAAAGTGACATCCGTGATTACCGGATTCATGCTCCTCGTCCTGTGTGCAGTCATGGTGATGCGTTATGCGTTTGGTGTTGAACTGTTCCTATTCACCCCGAATGGTGTCGCCGAGTTCCTGCCGACGATTCCCAAGGGGCAGGAAAGCGAATTCGTGCGCGAAGGGTTTGACCTCTTCCAAGCGATCCTTATCGCCCACGGCTGGTTCTACGTCGTGTATCTCATTTCGGACTTCATGCTCTGGAGCCCGATGCGCTGGGGATTCGGAAGGTTCCTCTACATCGCACTCGGCGGAGTTATTCCGTTCCTCTCGTTCTACCTCGAGGGCAAGGTTGCCCGAGACGTGACCACGTTCCTTGCCGAGAAGGAAGCCGCACTGAGCGCTTCTGAACCGGTAACACTCGATCGCACGGAAGGCCAAGCATGACAGACCAGGCACACATCGGGCATCGCCCGGTACTCGTTGTCGATTTTGGTGCGCAGTATGCGCAGCTCATCGCACGACGTGTTCGCGAAGCAGGGGTGTACTCCGAGCTCGTGCCACACACGATCACCGCAGCCGAGGTGCTCGAGAAGAACCCACTCGGAATCGTGCTTTCAGGCGGTCCGTCATCTGTGTATGCCGAGGGCGCGCCCCCATTTGAGAGCGAGATATTCGATCTTGGGATCCCGACGCTTGGGATTTGCTACGGATTTCAGGTGATGGCCCTCGCTCTCGGTGGCACCGTGGGAAATACCGGTGATCGCGAGTACGGCGCAACCGACGCGAAGATCGTCGGCGATGGCGGTGTACTCATGAACGGGCAGCCTACTGACCAGAACGTGTGGATGAGCCACGGCGATGCGGTGCAGCAGGCGCCTGCGGGATTCGACGTGCTCGCATCGACCGCGGTGACTCCGGTCGCGGCTTTCGGTTCGGCCGAGCGCAAGATGTACGGAGTGCAGTGGCACCCTGAGGTAAAGCACTCAGACCATGGTCAGCAGGTGCTCGAGAACTTCCTGCAACACGTTGCGGGCATTCCCGCTGACTGGAATGCTGGCAACGTCATCACCGAGCAGATCGAGGCGATCCGAGCGCAGGTGGGCAACGCTCGTGTAATTTCAGCGCTTTCGGGCGGTGTGGACTCGGCGGTGTCAACCGCGCTCGTTCACGAAGCGATTGGCGACCAGCTCACAGCGGTATTTGTTGATCACGGGCTACTTCGCAAGGGGGAGCGCGAGCAGGTCGAGCGCGACTACGTTGCATCGACCGGTGTGAAACTCATCACGGTTGACGCGGCTGACATTTTTCTCGGCCACCTTGAGGGAGTGACTGATCCTGAGGAGAAGCGCAAGATCATCGGCCGCGAATTCATTCGCGCGTTCGAGAAGGTGCAGCTTGACCTTGTTGCTGAAGCAAAAGCCGAGGGCGAGAAGGTGAAATTCCTGGTTCAAGGCACCCTGTACCCCGACGTCGTTGAGTCGGGTGGCGGATCCGGAACCGCGAACATCAAGAGCCATCACAACGTCGGTGGACTTCCTGATGACCTTGATTTTGAGCTGATCGAGCCGCTCCGTGCGTTGTTTAAGGACGAGGTTCGCGCGATTGGTCGCAAACTTGGACTTCCCGAAGCAATTGTCGGCCGTCAGCCGTTCCCCGGCCCCGGCCTTGGCATTCGTATTGTTGGTGAGGTGACGCGTGATCGCCTCGCGATTCTTCGTGAAGCTGATGCGATCGCCCGCGCAGAACTCTCTGCAGCCGGACTCGACGGTGAAATCTGGCAGTGCCCGGTCGTCCTGCTTGCGGACGTGCGCTCCGTTGGTGTGCAGGGTGACGGTCGTACGTATGGGCACCCCATCGTGCTGCGTCCCGTTTCCTCTGAGGACGCGATGACGGCGGACTGGACCCGAGTCCCGTACGACGTGCTCGCACGCATCTCAAACAAGATCACGAACCAGGTGCCCGACGTGAACCGAGTCGTGCTCGATGTGACATCGAAGCCGCCCGGGACGATTGAGTGGGAGTGAAACTCCCTCTCGTGAGCACAGCGTGGCATTCGGTCGCGTGAGCGATTGAGTGGGAGTAGACGTATAGAAAATGCCCGGCCGAGTTATCGGCCGGGCATTTTCTATTGCATCACACTAGTTGCGGAAGATCGCGATAATGCGGAGGATCTCGAGGTACAGCCACACGAGGGTGACGGTGAGCCCGAATGCTGCGGTCCAGCCCCACTTAGCGGGTACGCGGTTGCGCACACCGTTCTGGATGAGTTCGAAGTCCATGACGAGCGAGTATGCCGCGAGCAGCACTGCGAGTACGCCGATGACGATGCCGAGGGTGCCGCTGCGCATGCCAAATGCTGAGTCAGTTGCGCCGAACATCATCATGCCGACGTTCACGAGCGAGAAGGCGAGGTAGCCGACCATCGCGATGAGGAAGATCTTCGTCATACGCGGGCTCGTGCGCACCTTGCCACTGCGGAAGAGCAGGAGCGTGACGCCAAACACGGAGAGCGTGCCAATGACCGCCTGTGAGACGATGCCTGGATACAGACCCTCGAAGAACTGGGAAATGCCACCGAGGAACAAGCCCTGTGCAGCAGCGTATGCCACGATGAGTGCCACGTTTGGCTGCTTCTTGAATGCATTCACAAGGCCGAGTACGAGACCTGCGATCGCGCCGGGAATCATGAGGGCGGGAAACATCCAGCCAACTGCACCGAGTGCGAGCACGACCACGAAGAGCAACACCGTCTTCGAGATGGTGTTCTCGTACGTCATGGGGTTGTCGGAGGGTGCGATGACCGGGGGCTGCGTGACATCTGCGGGAGCGTCAACGCCTGGGCGCTGAGTGTGAGCAGCAGGCTGCTCGTAGATGCGACGCAACTCATCGGCGGTGAGAGTTTTGCCATTGAGGGCGGGGTTATTGCTGAGTGCGGGATTGCTCATGCGCTGGGACCTTTCGAAGCGGATCGGGCAATATACATCGATTCTATCTGTGGAGCACTGCTTCAGGCTGAGAGGGTTGCTGTGTTCGCTGTCGGCGCGCGACACACAGTGTGCAGGCTTTAGGCTGGGTGACATGTCTACAACACTGACGCATCCGCTGGTGATTGGTCACCGGGGTGCGCCCGGGTACCGGCCAGAGCACAGTGAGGCTTCATATCGGCTTGCGTGTGAGCTGGGAGCCGACGCGGTAGAGCCCGATATTGTGCTGACCCGCGACGGAGTGCTTGTCGTTCGGCACGAGAACGAGATCTCTGGCACGACCGACGTTGCCTCACGGAAGGAGTTCGCTGGCAAGCGCACGACGAAGACGATTGACGGCAAGCGGCTGACTGGCTGGTTTACCGAAGATTTCACCTGGGCCGAACTTGCGACGCTCCGGTGCGTTGAACGGCTCGGCAAGATCCGCCCCGACAACCGCGCGTACAACGGGCAAGAGCCGATACTTCGCCTCATCGACGTGATGCAGATCATTGATGAGGAAAGTGTGAGGCTTGGTCGGGACATTTCTGTCGTCGTCGAAGTGAAACACGCAGACTATTTCCGAACCATTGGCTTTGATATCGCTGAACGGTTGCACGAAGAGCTCGTCGAATGCGGGTGGGCGAATCGCCCTGAGCGGCTGATCATTGAGTGCTTCGAGCTTGGTGTGCTCGAACGGCTCCGCGACCAGGGTGTGCGAGCGAAATATGTGTTTCTCGCTGAACGGGTCGGCGCGCCGGCAGATGAGGTAGCTCGCGCGCGCTCAGGGGGCCCGAAGCCACGAGGCTACGGTTGGTACCGCACAAATCAGGGTCTCGATTATCTTGCTCAACGCGTTGACGGAGTGAGCGTCGACAAGGGAAGCTTGATCCGCACAACTCCATTCGGTCTTGCGTCAGGGCCTACAGATCTCGCAGAGCGCGCACATGCGCGTGGGCTATTGACGTTTACCTGGACGCTCAGGCCCGAAAACAGGTTTCTCAATCTGAGGTTTCACTCGTCACTGAGTAACGCCGAGTGGGGTGACTGGCAGTCAGAGTTCGATCTCATAATTGCGTCGGGAGTGGACGGGATCTTTGTGGACCACACCGATCTCGGCATCGCTGCACGAGAATCGAGAAGTTAGTTCTCGACCGAGAGTGTGTTGCACTCGCCGACGAGGTTAATTGGAACGAGGCGGCATACTTGGTCGCGGGAGAATCCCTGGTCAAGAAGATAACCAAGTTTTGCGATCGCACTCTCCAAGGTGAGGTCGCTCCCGCTCGTCACACCTGCAGCTTCGAGCTGACGGCCCACCGCATAGCGTTCTGTATTTACTGTGCCATTCGCGCACTGGGTGACGGCAACCACCGGAATTTGGTCACTGATCTCACGAAGCGCATCAGCCATCCCGCGCTTCGCCATCGGCGCATTGCCCGCGCCATAGCATTCGAGCACGAGCGCGTCGGGTCCAGCTGAAACGGCGGCGCGGAGATCTGCTGCGGTGACTGCCGGTGTGAATCGGTACGAGAGTACGCGAGCGATGATGGATCGCGCCTCGATCGAATCCGCAGGAACTTTAGGGAGCCCTCTCGGAGCGGTACCAAGAGAGCGCTCTGCGCGGAATGCGGTGAGCGCGTCAGCATCAGACTTTGTCGCGCGGACCGCGGGAATCACCGTGTTGCCAAACGATACGGAAACGGGGGACTTCGGGTTGGACTGGATCGCGGTGCGAATCGCGAGGGTGAGGTTATCAAAAGCATCAGTTGGCCTGGCACCGTGAGGGAGCTGGCTTCCCGTCACGGTCACTGGCACCCCGAGTTCAGCGAGCTCGAATGCGAGCCGTGATGCGGTGTAGGCGAGCGTGTCAGTGCCGTGGGTAACCACTACGGCGCTTGCGCGCATTGCACCGACCCGTGCGCGCAGCGCGCGCGCAATCTTTGGGGCAGTTTCCTCATCAGCGTTTGCGCTTTCAATCGCCGGTTGCATTTGGTTCACCCGGGCACGGTACCCAAACCTGGAGGCGATTCGATCGGAACGTTCCTCGAGAATCTCGGGAAACGCGGGATCGATTTCGAGCCCCTTGCCCACATCGTGCATGCCGATGGTGCCGCCAGTGGCGAGGATAAGCACCGTGGGAAGCTCGGTTTTCGGAGTACGCATCTGTCTATTCTCTCGTAAACGGTTACAGCAGGTTTGAAAGCCCGGTGAGCCCCAAATAGATTCCAATATATGTCGCGATGAGTATGCCGCTGAGCCCCAGCCCACCGCGGAGGCGACGACCGGCGAGCGCAGCCCCGGTCGGACGTTCCGTGAGGAGTCGTGGAGAAGCTGTACCAAGCGGTTCGCGTCTGTCGTCGCGCCACCGCGCCCATTGTTCGCTTCGGCCTGAAAGCGCGCTTACGGCACGGGCCAGCGAGAGCCACACGCCAGGATCTGTGGTGACAAGATCTCGACGAGTGCGCAAAATAAGGCGGTCATCGACGATCTCGATATCGAAGGTGCGGGCGCCGTCAATGAGGGCCCCCATAACGTCGGGGGTAAGGAGGTAGAGCGCATCGCGTTCATACCCTGTGGGGCAAAACACCGTGAAGTAGGTATTAAAATCCCCTTCGAGTTGAAGCCGCTGCTCACGTTTTGGCGATGTGGTCGTGGAGAACGTTGGCATTCTCAATCCACGTCGAAGCAACAGAATATGTGGGAGTGCAACGGGGAGCTTGAACTCGCTTACTCCTGAGAACTGAGTCACGGGCGCGACCGAGTGCGGATCCGCCTCGCCCAGCTTCAACGCGTTCGCGAGCAACCAACCGTCTTCGCGCCACATCACTCTGGAGTATTTGCTTGTTTGCGTCTCGTTGAGAACCGGGCCCGGGTCGTAGGAAAATCCGTTAACCTCAGCAAACTCCGACAACCTGAGATGGTCGGCGACTGATGTCATGTGCTGCCAGCCCCGAATCCCCAGAAACCCGATGATTGCGTATCCCACGTACATGAGGCTAAACACGGCGGCCATACCTGAGATTTGTGACGGTGCATCGGGACCGGTGACGTAGTCCTCGTCAGTGAATGCGGTGATGGTTACGACCACGAGGATAGGAAACATGATGAGGAACAAAGTCTTTAGGGCACCAAAATTTGGCTGCGCACCGTACTGTGGCGTTGCTTTGAGCGCTGACTTGGCTTCTTTCTTCGAGACTGGTCGAAAGAGTGGACGAATATCGAATGTGATGCGCCGAGAGCCATGCGCGTCGCCGAGTGAAGTGATGCCTTCCCAGGCAGCCCGAAGTCGTTTGGGGTTATGTGCGCCCGAATACCGCTCTGATATGGCGCCGAGGCTCTCACCCAGAGCAGTTGATGCTAAGAGCGAAGTAGCCACGATCGTTAGTTCACCGGAAGAGTGACCGGCTCCGAGCGCTAACACAGTGAGGAGTGCAGGCAGCCCCAACGAGAGCACGAGTTGCACAACCGGGTGGGCAGATCGTCGTCTCCACAGGTTGTAGCCGAGCACGGCTCCAATCACGCTCATCGTGATTGGTACCTGCCCGCGCCCTTCGGGGGCATAGTTAATTGCAACTGCAATAACGAGCGAAAATACGATCAGGTCGAGTGGCTGCGACCGAGAAGAGCGAGCGGAGTGAAGTCAGTTCGATGTGGACCGCTGAGGGCCTTTGCCTCGGAGGATGTATTTCGGACGAAGCCGCCAGTGAGTGCTGTGAGCGCAGCAAGCACACACACTGCTATTCCGGCAATGTGCGCAAAAGACTTTCCCGTCGTCTCTACATAGCGAAACTCTGGCGTATGGAACACAAGCGCGAGACCAATGACCAGGTACAGAACTGCTCGAAGAAGCGTGCGGATCAGGTCGGTACTCGAGAGAAACTTCGTCATCCTGCCAAATACCGCCCATTCTGTGTTATTCCAAGCCTAGGCCCGAGACGAGGAGTGTCAGACCCACGCCCGTGATGGGCAGGGCATCGAGCTCTGGGCTTTGGGCTCTGGGCTCTGAGCTCCGAGCTCAGAGTCGAGTGTCGGTATTGCCTCGTAGACTGGTGTCACAATGAGCGAATTTGAACTTCTTGACCCCGGTGCGCAATTTGGCGGAACACGCGGGGCTGGCAACAGCGCACCAGATGGTGATGACCCATTGCTTGACGGCTTGAACCCCGAACAGCGGCGCGCGGTAATAGCTCGGGGGCCCGCGCTGCTGATCGTCGCCGGCGCGGGGTCAGGCAAGACGCGCGTACTCACTCATCGTATTGCGCACCTTATTCGCGAGAAAGAAGCCTGGCCAAGCCAAATCCTTGCGATCACCTTCACGAACAAGGCAGCCTCTGAAATGCGCGAGCGGATGCAGGGACTGCTCGGGTCGGAAGTTGAAGGCATGTGGGTGTCTACCTTCCACTCGGCATGCGTGCGGATCTTGAGAAGAGAATCAGAGCGGTTCGGATATGTTTCAGGGTTCACGATCTATGACTCTGCGGATTCGCGGGCTTTACTCAAACGCATTATTAAAGACCTTGACGCAGACACGTACGGGTTTACTCCGGCAAACACAGGGTCGAAGATCTCGAAGCTGAAGAATGAGCTCACCGACGCGGCCGATCACGCCGCGACGATGAACGCGAGTGACCCGCGGGAACGCATTTTTGCTGAGATATTTGCGGCCTACGAGCAAGAACTCAAGCGTGCGAATGCGTTCGATTTCGACGACCTCATTGGGCAAACAGTTCAGCTGTTCCGTGCGCACCCCGATGTGGCCGCGGTCTATCAGCGACGCTTCCGACACATTCTCGTCGATGAATATCAGGACACGAATCATGCGCAATACTCCCTGATTCGAGAGCTCACCAAGCCAGTGCAGCCCGAAGAAGTGCAGGCGCTCGTACCTCCCGTGCACGAGCGTGAGCTTGATGGGCTGGGAAGAATTCCTGGGGCGAGCCTCACTGTCGTTGGCGACTCCGACCAGTCGATTTACGCGTTCCGCGGTGCAAATATTCGCAACATCGTTGAATTTGAGCGCGACTTCTCGGGTGCCGATGTGGTGAAACTTGAGCAGAACTACCGCTCAACTCAGAACATTCTGAGCGCCGCAAACGCGGTGATCGGTAATAACTTTGACCGTCAAGAAAAGCGACTGTGGACCGCTGAGGGTGATGGAGCGAAGATCACGGGGTTCACTGGCTACTCGCAGCACGACGAAGCACGGTTCGTGGCCGACGAGATCGAGACACTCCGTGGGGAAGGTATGGCTTACGGTGATATCGCCGTGTTCTACCGCACGAACTCGCAAACCCGAGCGCTGGAAGAACTGCTGATTCGTTCTGCGATCCCGTACCGCGTATTAGGCGGCACAAAGTTCTACGACCGTGCAGAGATCAAAGACGCGATGTCGTATCTCACAACGATTGCGAACCCGTTCGATCCGATCTCGTGGTCACGCATGCTCGGCACCCCAAAACGTGGGGTGGGCCCGATGGCAGAGGCGCACCTCGCAAATTTCCAGGAAGACCAAGGCCTCAACTTCCACGAGGCGATGGAGCAAGCCGAACAGATTCCTGCCCTCGGCCCAAAGATCCGCACAACGGTCGTGCAACTTGCCGATCTGCTTGCGCGCGCGACGCGCATGGCGCTCGGAGGGGGTGCCACTGACACTCCAAAGGATGAGGCAAAGCCCGCCCCCGTCGCTGACGTGCTCAAACTCGTGCTCGATGAGACCGAGATGATAGTAAAGCTTCGGGCGAAGCGTGACCCGCAAGATGACGCGCGTGCCGAGAACCTTGAAGAGCTCATCGCGGTCGCCAGAGAATTTGATGTGCAACAGCCTGGGGCGGGGCTCCTTGCCTTCCTCACTGAGGTCAGTCTTGTTGCTGCCGCTGATGATCTCGATGACCAGAGCGGCACCGTCTCACTTATGACCTTGCACACTGCGAAGGGGCTCGAATACCCTGCGGTATTTATTACTGGTGTGGAAGAGGGTCTGCTGCCGCACCAGATGTCGGTCGACGAGGTGGGAGGGGTGAACGAGGAACGCCGGTTGATGTATGTCGGTATTACTCGTGCCAGACAGCGACTGTTCATCACTCTCGCCTCGACCCGCGCTACCTTTGGTGACATCGCTATTGCGATGCCTTCGCGCTTTCTTCAAGAGATCCCTGAGGGGCTCATTGATTGGCGTCAGTCACCGGGAGAGGTCACGAGCCGTGGCGGTACGGCGTCTCGTGCGCTCAACGGCTCACGCGCGCCCGGGGCAGGGTCATCAGGCGCTTCATGGTCGCGTAATCGAGACTCTCCAGTTTCCTTTGGATCAGGTGGGGGTAGCTCTGCAGCTATCTCAGAACCCGCGAGTGGCAATATGCAGTCGGCGCTCGACAAATGGCGCGAGCGTAAGAAAGCGGCGAAGGCGGCGCAGGCGTCTGGCAGTGGATTCCCAAACACGATCGTTGGGAGCGTGCGAGACAACGGTGACTTGGAACTCGTCATGGGGG
>JBQEBC010000003.1:20714-37113 GCA_052106035.1 Leucobacter sp.
AACACGATCGTTGGGAGCGTGCGAGACAACGGTGACTTGGAACTCGTCATGGGGGACCGGATTCACCACGACGAATACGGTGAGGGCCGCGTGAATGCGATTACCGGTACTGGTTCGAAACGTGTTGCGCACGTCACGTTCGATTCAGTCGGGGATCGGAAACTGCTCGTGAAGCTCTCGCCCATCAAGAAGATTAACGAGTAATCGGGCTGTGCCATGAACTGGCTACAGCCCGATTGCTCGCGAAACATACTTCAGCGACTACTTGCTAGCCAATGAGTCGAATCACGTATATGACCGCAAGGAAGAGCAGAAATGCGAGCCCGAGCAGGCTGAGTATGAGCTGCGGCGTGCCAATCCGAAGTGCGCCACGATCCTTGTGGCGGCCAAGAAGAATCATGACGACGCCAATGACGGGCACGGCGAGAATGGTGACGGCCTGAGCCGTGATAATGAGCTGGATCGGTACACCGCCGAACACTGCCGCAACAACGCCGCCGAGCACAATCACAAACGAGATGCAGAGCCGAACCGGCACGGATGCGATGCCACCGCCATCTACGCGGAATACCCCTGCAAGCATTGTTCCGCCAATAGTTGAGTTGCCAAGCAGCGAGGAGAACGCCGCTGCCCACAGCCCGATTGCGAACAGTATGACTGCCCACGAACCGATTGGCTCGAGGATCTGAGCCAGTGCGGCGGGGGAGTTCGCTTCGATGCCCGCAGGGTTCAGTGTGGCAGCCGCAGCAATCATGATCACGGCGGAAAGGGAGCCCAAAATGATGGTGCCAATCACGGCGTCACGGCGTGCAACTTTGAAATCCCCGCTCGTCCAGCCCTTTTCTCGCACTAACTGAATCTGGTAGATCGCACCCACTATCGAGAACGTAGTGGCGGCGAGACCCACAATGAGCGGTACGGAATTGTCTGGAATCGAAGGCACGAGCCCCTTCACGATGCCGACTGGGTCAGGGTTGCTGATAACAGCGGTGGTGATCATCGCGACGAGCAACACCAGAATTACGGCGATCATGAGCTTCTCGAGGGCAGGGTAGAACTTCGGAAGCCACACAAACACCAAAGCAACCGCAGTAAACGCGATTGCAAACCAGCGTGGGTCGCCCCCAAACATCAGTTGTCCCGCGGCGCCTGTGCCCGCAGAGTTTCCTGCCTGGAACGAGGTGACGACGAGGAATGACCCGACACCGACGATGATGGCTACGATGCCGCCCAGCCGCTTCGACACCGTGTTGAGAATGCTCTGATCGGTACTTAGACCGATTCGAACTCCAATGTTGACGAAGCAGAGCATGAGGATCGTTGCGATGACCGGAACCCAGAGGAGTTCATACCCAAAGGAGGCGCCCATTGCGCTCGCCGTTGCGATGGATCCGGGGCCGAAGACCAGGGCCGCAGTAATAAAGGAAGGCCCAATCGACCCAAAAATGCTCTTCTTCTGTGTCGTCCCCGGAGAGCTCGGAGTGACAGTCGTATTAGTCATTACGTCGACTCTTTTCTGTGTGTTCGGCTTCGCGCGGCTTCGGTGCTGCGCGAAGTATTTGTGCTGTGTGGATGGCGTTTTCGACAACGGTATGGGCGGCACTCCACGGGGCAGTCGGGCGCCCGTTTAGAGTGTTGCGAACGAGCTCGGCCGCGAGCTCTGCAAAACCCAAGGAGTGCTCGGTGTCATCCGTTGAGAGCCTGACTGAATACGTGCCTGAAGTGGTGAAAACCTCGACCGCATATACCTCTGGCCCCGGCAGCCCAGTAACAGTGATGGCGAAGGGAACACGAGATCCGTTCGGTGTGACCGCATAGCCGTCGAGCTGCGTAGCTTCTTCTGAGAGGCTCGGGGAAGTGGGGGAGCGATGGAGCCACCCGGATGTTGTGCCAGTCAGAGTCACGCCTGGAAACAAGCGGTCGAGCATCTCCCACGCGTGAGTTCCGACGGTCACGAGCGTGCCGCCACCTTGATGTGGGTCGTCTTGCCACTTGCGGTCCTCGGTGAGAAACATCGAGATCTCGTGTTGCGCGAGGACACGCACGCCGAGAACTTCGGTACCAGCGATACGATCCGCGAGTTCGCGGAGCTTCGGCGCGAACCGAAGTACCGAGGATGTGCCCACCCGATCGGAGGACGCGCCAACGGCTTCGGTCCATGCGCTGAGCTGAGACTCGGTTGCAGCGACGACTTTGTTGAAGAAGAGTTGCGCGGACGTATGAGTGAGCAGGGTCTGAGCAAACGAAGTGATTTCGTGGGGTCTCGCGGTCACAATGAAGAGATCCGCTGTGCACTGTGACAGTGCCTCGAGCGATACCGAAACGGGGACGGGGAAGCGATCATGGAAGATCTCAACTTGTCGCGGATCAGAATCGTACACGCCAACAATCTCGATGTCCTCGCCCTGTTCGCCGAGCGCCGTCAAATTTGCTGCGTCAGTAAAGGGGTGAGAGTGGGCGAGCCCTGCGAATGCCACTCGAAGCGGAGCCATCGTGGCCTACCTCAGCCATTCATCACGATGAGACGCAATAAAGGCGTCATCATTCAGCTCGGGATACGCGAGACGAACTCGCTCGATCTCGGCGGCCTGGCCAGGTGACAGACCTTCATCCTTGTCAAGGCACCAGATGCCTTCAAGCAGACCCTGCTGCCGAAGCATCTCGTGCACGCCAGCAATAACGCCTTGGAAATCATTCGCCGGATCGAACACTGCCTGGTTGAGATCGACGAGGTCTGCGCTACTGCGGTTCAACTGAACGAGAGCGTCAGCGTCTCCCGCCGCTGCGCGGTGTGCAGTCGCGAGCATCGTGACTGCAGCACGTGTGCCAACGGCCCACTGCCCGAGTAACCCTCCCACGAACCGTAGCGTGCGCGGCCCCGTTGGTGAGTCGACGTGAAATTCTGACTGGAGATCAGCGATAATCGCATCGTCGTTTCCGGTATAGAGAGAGATCTCGTCTGCACGCCCCGACTCTGCGACTCCTCGCATGAGCTCGAGGGTGCGATACCGATCAAATGGTGCGGCCTTCACCGCTACCACTGCGGGGATTGCAGAGAACTCTCGCCAGAATGCGCGGCTGAGGTTCGGGCCACCGATTGCGGTCTGCAGATAGAAACCAATGATGGGGAGAACCTCACCAACCGCGCGTGCTCGTTCGAGCAGTCCATCCTCAGTAGCGCCAGCGACGCGAGGGCTCACAAGCACCGCGTCGTATCCGAGCGAGCGAGCGAGTTCCGCTTCCGCGACGGCCTGAGCAGTGTCGCCGGTCACGCCTGCAATGCGAATGATGCGTTCGTCTCCGTGCGCATTCATCTCTTCCGCCGCTAGTGTCAGCACCGGTTCAAACAAATTGTGTTCGGGATCACGAATCTCAAATTGGGTGGTGTGCACGCCAACGGCGAGGCCACCGGCGCCCGCCGCGAGATAGTACCGGCTCAGTGCACGTTGTCGACGTTCGTCAAGGGTGCGGTCAACAGTGAGGGCGAGTGGGTGTGCGGGGATCACGACCCCGGCAGCGAGCGAGGCAGCGGCGGCTGGCCGGAGTGTAGGCGTTTGGGCCATCAGAATTTCCCGTCTCGGACAGCCCACTTCGTCGGCTTAGTGGTCATAGGAAGGCCCGCTTCAATCCATTGTGCTTGCCATTGGACGAGGGTGTCAGCAGATACTTCTGGGTATCCAAATAGCGACATGCACCTACTGGAATCATTGAGTAGCGCTGTCGGCTGCGGCGTGCCCATAATCTCTACTTCGCGCGAAAGTAGCGCTCCCATGCGGTGAGCAACAGATTCAACGCTGAGCGTCTCGGGGCCAGTGAGGTTGATGGTGAAGACATCTGTGGATGCGTGCGACAAGCTGCGGAGCACCACCTCATTTGCGTACCCCTGCCAGACCACATTGACGTTCGCAGTCTCAACCGACACGGGTTCTCCCGCATACACTGCATTGCCTATATCTGCGAGAACCCCGTACCTGAGATCGACTGCGTAGTTGAGTCGCACGAGTGACACCCGAGTGCCACGCTGTTCGGCGGCAAATTCAAAGACGCGCTCCCGGCCAAGGCAAGACTGGGCATATTCACCAATGGGTGCCGGTGTGACGTCCTCATCTGCGCCTCCGGATGCCGGCGATACGAACGGATACACGTTGCCAGTTGAAAGTGCTGAGATCGCACTCGTTCGGTACCGACGTGCAACCCGGTCGGGGAGCGCGGCATTGACCTCCCAAGCCCACGACGGGCTCGTTGCCGCGCCAAATTTGGCACCAACCATGAACACAACGTTGGGTGCGTCGGGAAGTGCATCGAGGCTTTCGCTCTCAATGAGGTCGAACGGGATCACCTCAATGCGAGCAGCGGTTAAGCTCTCGCGCACCGTAGCATCGCCAAATCTAGAGACAGCGTATACGGTGTCGCTCGTTCGCCCGGCCGCGTCGAGCGCCCGTCGAGCCAACACGGCAAGTGTCGGGCCCATCTTTCCACCAGCGCCCAAAATAACCAGGTCGCCGCTTCCACGGGCAAAATCTTCAATGAGCCCTGCGCTTGGTGTGACGAGCCTTGCTTCTAGCTCGGCTTCGGAAGTGAATTCCCGAGTCATTCTTGAACCTCCATTGGTCGTTACAAGAGATTTAACACTAGGTTGTGATAATTCGCAATAACTCCGTACATGTCTTGTGAAGGCAATGATCACCGGGGTCGAAGATATTCCCAGTCTGATCAGATATTCGCCTTAAACGAGTGCAATCTGTTGAGTGTGTGGATAGGATGATTTTTCATTACAGACGACGGGAGAACTTAGCGTGCAAACTGTCTCCTCGTCGTCTCTCGCCACGCGAGTAGCGCAATATCTGCGAGACGGTGGCCCCGCGTCTGTGAATGGCATCGCAAGCTCTTTGCAGATCTCCCGCACTTCGGTTGAGAATGTTCTCGGCATGCTCACCAAGATGGGTGCTGTCACGCGTGCAGCGTCAGTTGGTACCGGGGTCGGTCGCCCATCTCGGTCGTACGAATTTGATGCGCGCAAGGGTCGGGTCGCGGGCGTCGATGTCGGCAATGCGAGTGTTCGCGTGGTGATCTCTGATCTGTGTGGCGTCGTGCTTGCGGATCATGTGGGTCCTGGAGTCGACCGGTTTCCTGATGGCGCGGCCAAGCTGAATGCGGTTACCGACGACGTGAAACGCGCATGTCGTGCGGCCGACATTCCGCTTGATGCGTTGCGGGCAGTCGGGCTTTCGCTCCCCGGGATCGTGAACGAGTCGGGTCGAGTGCTCACCTCCGTAGTGATTCCGGAGTGGTCGGGCGTTGAGATCGGAAACTTCTTGCACCGGGCCCTCGGCGTCGAAGTGGCTGTCGATAACGGGGTGCGACTCGCGGCGGTCGCGGAACACCATCTCGGTGCGGCGCAGCTCGTCAACGATATTCTTTACCTCTCTGTTGGTAACCGTGTTGCCGTAGGGCTGATCTTGGATGGGAAGCCACGTCGTGGAGCGCACGATGCGGCAGGCGATGTCGGCCGGCTTGCCTTTTCGGGTGTGCAGCCACGAACCGGAGAGATCCAGTGGGAGACCGGTGAGAACGCGGAAGTCGTATTCTCCCGAGCGAGAGATGGGCACCTCGATTCGAAGCGCGAAATCGCAGATTTCATTGAACGACTCGCGCGAGCGCTTGCGATGCTTGTGATGACTGTCGACCCAGCGAAGGTCGTGGTGGGAGGAGGCCTGTCCCGAGCGCACGACGAGTTCCTCCTTCCGCTCACTGCAAGCGTCGCCCGTAACATTCAGCTTCCGTTTGAGATTCCGATTGTTGAGGCTCGTCTCGGTGATGAGGCTGCGGCTCACGGAGCGCTCATACTCGCGTTCCGAAGGAAGGCCTTTGAAATCTATGGTCTCGAAGGCATGTCGGTTCCGGGGATCACACCGCTCGTCTCAACCGAGTAGCGCGGCAAACTCGGGGAGTGTGAAAAGTGCGGGGTTCCCAAACTGGTCAGATCTCGAAATACTGACCTCAGATGTACTTCGCGATTGCTCATCAAAGGAGACCACATGTCGACGCATAACAACACGACATTCGCAGCCGAGCACGCCAAATGGCACGCGGAATTAGAACGGCAACGAGTATCTCCGCACGGGCCGCTGAGCATAACCGCGCTGTATTGGCTCGACGACAATGCAAAGTCGCTCCCTGATCTCCCCGGTCTCTGGAGTGCAGCTTCTGACGGAACCGTCACAGTTCATTTTGAAGCTTCGGATAACGTCACGCTGAGCGGGGAGGTTCTCGACGGCGAAACTATAATTGGTCCGCTCAAAGGGATTGACGATGAAATGCTCACTTGGGGCGAGAAAATAATCGAGATCGCTGCCCGAAGCGAACGTATAGCTGTGCGACCCCATGACCCCGCATCGCCGAACCGCGCAAACTATACGGGAACGGAAATCTTCCCACCCAACCCGGAATGGGTAATCACGGCTCAATTCGAGCGTTTGCCACGCACAGCGGTGGAGGTGGACACTGCCGTTTCATGGGGGAAGCAGCATCGGGATTCTCCCGGGAGAGCGGTCTTCGAAGTTGATGGGAAACAGCTTGCGCTGACGCTCTTTGGAAACTATGAAGAGGACAAGATGCAAGCGCGTTTCACTGATGAGACAGCATTGGATCTGACGTTTCCCAAAGTGCGCTGGGTTGGCGCGGTACGTGGAGAGGGCGACACAGTAATCCTTGATTTCAACCGCTCAACAAACTCGCCGCTCGCATACTCAGAGAGTGCAACGTGTCCATTCGGGCCACCAGAGAATCGACTTCCCGTTCGCGTTGAAGCTGGTGAGCTTCGACCAGGGGCATCGCTGAACTCGAGTGACTCCGCAGGTGAGTGAGCGAGCATAACGTCGAATGAGTGCCCGCTGCTCTTCGCGACAAGACGCGGTGTTAGAATGAGCGGTAGTCGATATCTCTCGACGTCGAGACATTTTTGCCTCGGGTATCCGAATATTCCCAAGCGAAGGACAGTACGTGGATCTGTACGAGTACCAGGCACGCGATCTTTTCGAACAATACGGGGTGCCAGTGCTCCCCGGTATCGTCGCGGACACTCCTGAGGAGGTTCGCGCAGCTGCCGAGAAGATCGGTGGCGTTGTTGTTGTGAAGGCGCAGGTCAAGGTTGGCGGGCGCGGCAAAGCAGGCGGCGTAAAGGTTGCAAAGACCCCAGATGAGGCGTTTGAGGCGGCACAGTCGATCCTCGGTCTCGACATCAAGGGTCACGTTGTCAACCGCGTCATGGTTGCAGCGGGCGCAGACATTAAGGAGGAGTTCTACTTCTCCGTGCTGCTTGACCGAGCAAACCGTTCATACCTCTCACTCTGCTCAGTAGAGGGCGGCATGGAGATTGAAGTTCTCGCGGTTGAGAAACCAGAAGCGCTTGCTCGCATTGAGGTCGACCCGATCGCGGGCATCGACGCGGCAAAAGCTGAAGAGATCGCACGCGCGGCGAAGTTCCCTGAGGAGCTCGTCAGCAAGGTTGTTCCTGTCTTCCAGAAGCTCTACGAAGTGTATGTAGGGGAAGACGCGACACTCGTCGAGGTGAACCCCCTCGTGCTCACTGGCGCCGGCGACATTGTGGCACTCGATGGCAAGGTCTCGCTCGACGAGAACGCTGACTTCCGCCAGGCAGGGCACGCTGCACTCGAGGATAAAGCCGCGGCTGATCCGCTCGAGGCGAAGGCCAAGGAACAGGATCTCAACTACGTGAAGCTCAATGGTGAGGTCGGTGTCATCGGTAACGGCGCAGGTCTCGTGATGTCGACGCTCGATGTTGTTGCATATGCAGGCGAGAATCACGGCAACGTGAAGCCGGCGAACTTCCTCGACATTGGCGGTGGCGCTTCAGCTGAAGTTATGGCTGCCGGCCTTGACGTTATCCTCGGCGACCCACAGGTCAAATCTGTTTTCGTGAACGTATTCGGTGGCATTACCGCGTGTGACGCAGTCGCAAACGGCATCGTTGGTGCGCTCGAAAAGCTTGGTGATTCGGCAAACAAGCCGCTCGTTGTCCGTCTCGATGGCAACAACGTTGTTGAGGGACGCAAGATCCTCACCGACGCTGCGCACCCACTCGTTACCCTCGCTGAGACGATGGACGAGGGCGCAGACAAAGCCGCAGAGCTCGCGAACGCGCGCTGATCCATCCCTGGTACTTTGAGAAAGTAGATACAAACTATGTCGATCTTCCTGAATAAGGATTCTAAGGTCATCGTCCAGGGCATCACCGGCGGCGAAGGCACCAAGCACACAGCGCGCATGCTTGCCGCTGGCACCCAGGTAGTTGGCGGCGTGAACGCGCGCAAGGCTGGCACCACCGTGTCGCACACAGACAAAGACGGCAATGCCGTTGAATTGCCCGTGTTCGCGACCGTTGCTGAAGCAATGGCCGAGACCGGGGCAGACGTATCGGTTGCATTCGTGCCACCGGCATTCACCAAGGATGCATCGGTCGAGGCAATTGACGCAGGCATTGGTTTGCTCGTCATCATCACCGAGGGTGTTCCGGTGAAGGATTCAGCTGAGCTCTGGGCACACGCTCAGGCCACCGGCAACAAAACCCGCATCATCGGCCCGAACTGCCCCGGCATCATCACGCCGGGCGAGGCTCTTGCAGGCATCACCCCGGCCACCATCACTGGCAAGGGACCGATCGGCCTCGTGTCGAAGTCGGGCACCCTGACCTACCAGATGATGTATGAGCTGCGTGACCTCGGCTTCTCGAGTGCAATCGGCATCGGTGGCGACCCCGTCATCGGTACGACGCACATTGACGCCCTCGCGGCGTTCGAGGCTGACCCCGAGACCAAGGCAATCGTTATGATCGGTGAAATCGGTGGTGACGCTGAAGAGCGCGCTGCAGAGTACATCAAGGCAAACGTGACGAAGCCGGTCGTCGGATACGTCGCGGGCTTCACCGCACCCGAGGGTAAAACCATGGGTCACGCTGGCGCTATTGTCTCCGGCTCCGCTGGAACCGCTCAGGCAAAGAAGGAAGCACTCGAAGCTGCAGGTGTGAAGGTCGGCAAGACTCCGACTGAAACCGCTGAGCTGCTCCGCGAAGCATACGCTGCACTGTAAACGCATCGCGTTTGCAGCGGCGTATGGTGGCGCTTTGCGCCAGCCTACGGAGCGAAGCGAGAGGTAATACGCTGCACTGTAAACGCATCGCGTTTGCAGCGGCGTATGGTGGCGCTTTGCGCCAGCCTACGGAGCGAAGCGAGAGGTAATACGCTGCACTGTAAACGCATCGCGTTTGCAGCAAGCTAAATCGCCCGTCCCAGTTTTGGGGCGGGCGATTTGCGTTTTAAGAGATCGCTTCTCGCAAGGCAGATTCGAGGTCGGGGTAAGCGAATTCGAAGCCTGCAGCCTCGAGCCGTGTCGGCAGTACCCATCGGCTCTTGAGTATGAGCTCGGTCTCGGTGCGAATTGCAATTGCACCGAGCTCAAGCAGAAATCGTGGTGCCGGAGGCCCAAATTTCACTCCGAGCAGATTGCGTACGGTTCGCATCAGCTCGCGGTTGCTCACCGGGTTTGGGGAACTCGCGTTGACGGGACCCTCGAGTGCTGAATGAGTCTCAATAAAGTCGATGATGCGCGACACATCCTCGATATGGATCCAGCTAAAACGCTGACGACCGTGCCCCGCACCACGCTGGTGTTGGGTACCCGCGGCACGGCGCCGCTTCGTCACCGGCCACCAGCCATCGTATTGAGGTCCGCCAAGCCCCAACCGCGCGAGCCTTCGTATCGGGCCAAGAACACCGCCGTGTCCAAGCACAATTGCCGTGCGTAGCGCTACCCTTCGCGTGCCCGGGAGCGTGTCGGCAAAGAGCGCATCCTCCCATGCCAGGGCAACTTCAACCGAGAATCCTTTGCCAATCTCCCCACCATCCTCGGTCATCGGCCGATCCTCAGCGTGACGGTACACGGTGGCTGTCGATGCGTTTACCCACAGAGGAGGAGGCGCAGAACACGCCGCGATCGCGCGCGAAATTTCGGCAGTTGTCTCAACCCTTGAGCGCAAGATTTCGGCACGATTTTTCGCCGTATAGCGGCAGTTCACACTCTTACCAGCGAGCCCGATTACGAGTGCTGCTCCATTGACCGCGCGTCTGATTTCCGTGTCATCACCCCATCGAAGGTCGGCGCCGGTGCGCCCAATCGTGACGACTTCACGCCCAGCTGCTCGGAAGCGTTTCGTAAGGTAGCGGCCCATGAACCCGCCAGCTCCTCCAATGACCACTCGATTGCTTGTCATGCCCCCAGCTTATGGGTGCGCGGGCCGGTAGACTTTTGGGCGATGAGGGCACTACTAACCAGCGCGATCGCAGCGATCGAGGGTGTTGCTGCTGCGCTCACGACGCTCCTCATCGTGTCAGGGTTTGCATTTCTGATCTGGTGGTTGTCATTTGACCTTTCCGCGGAACCGCTTGTTGTATTGCAGACAGCGGGTTCCGTTTGGCTGCTTGCGCACTTCGTGCCGCTCCAAGTAGACCTGTCAGCCGAGACGATGCAAAGTCTTGGTTTTGCTGCTGAGGCGTTGAGTTTTGGCCTATCGCTTGCCCCGCTCGGGCTTACCCTCGTGACAGTTTTGTTCGCGGTTCGATCCGGCTGGCGATTCGGCAATCGAGGCGGATCGGGCGCAGCTGGAGTGCTCGGCGGCGCGCTTGGCTTCGGTGGATCAGCGGCCGCAGTTGCTTCCTTTGTGGAAATTGTTACGCTCCCCGTATTCTTGACTGCACTGATCCCCGCGCTGGTATATGGAGTTGGTTCAGCGTTCGCATTTCTCGTGCGGTCCGCGATAGAACGCCACGAATGGTGGGATCGCGTGTGGTCGAAAGTCGAGGTGTGGCTTGCGAAGGCACGCGTGCCCCGCCCCGGAATAGTGCGGCGGCGCACCTCCGACGCGATGCGGCTGACCGGGCTGCTCGTCGCTGGCTACGTTGGTCTCGCTGCGCTGGGTTTCGTATGTGCTGCCGTGCTGGGTTTTGCCGACGTCATTGGGGCAGCGCAGTCGTTGCAACTCGATGTCTGGGGCGTGATCATGATGTTCGTGTTGCAGCTCATCATGCTTCCAGTGTTTGTGGTCTGGTCTGGAGCTTGGCTCACCGGTGCAGGTTTTGCGGTGGGTCTTGGCAGCTCGGCCTCTCCGTTCGGTGCGCTACTTGGGCCGATGCCCGGGGTACCGATCTTCGCGGCCATCCCCGACGGCTGGGGACAAGGCGCCGTGCTTGCACCCGTCTTGCTTGCGCTTGTGGGCGTGCTCGCCGGCGTGCTCTTCGGCGGTACCGCGAGAAGGTGTTCTAGTGGAGCACTCGCGCTGGTGGTTGTTGCGGCAGCATGCTGCACCGGGCTGCTGGTCGCGGCGCTGAGCTGGCTTGCGAGTGGATCGCTCGGCCCGGGACGGCTCGCGGCAACGGGGCCCGACCTCTGGCTCACCGCCGGCCTTGCCGCGGCTGAGCTCGGATTCGGGTGTTTGCTCGGAGCATTTGCGGCTCGGGCAGATCTTGCGAAGCGAGCATTGAGCCTCGCAAGCTTCGAACGGTCTAGCAACACCGCCTCAGTGGACGCGTCCGACCCGCAGGTAGGAGTTTCACCGACCCCGGTTTCGCATATCGCGAGTGAGAACGTCGGGCAGGGCGACTCTGAATTCGCAGATGACCAACTCACCGAACCTCTTGAGTTCACCCTTCCTGATCCACCCATCGAGCCTGAGCCGGAGGACGAGTCACCGGCTTCCTCAGCACCACCGGCACGCGAACCCGAATTGTTTGATCACCACGCTGCGCAAGAAGCGCTCTTGAAAGCGGAAGCACAGATAAAGCCCGGCGGCCCCGTGAACGCGGGGGACCCCGATTTCGATGCACTCGTCGAGGCATATTCGTGGGATCACGTTGACGAACCACCAGCGCAAACGAAGCCAGGTTGGCGCCGACCCCGCCGCAAGCGCTAGGCTAGGGGAGTTATCCACGGGAGTCCCGACGCGCGGGACTGAGAGGGAGCATGCGTGCTTCGACCGTTACACCTGATCTGGTTCATGCCAGCGGAGGAAGGACTCTGTAATGACGTATACGCGGAACATCTCGAGGCCACGATTCATTGCTCTTGCAGTGTGTGCATTGCCACTCGCTGCAGCACTTGCGGTTTCTGGCTGCGCACAGGGCGGCGGCGGTGGAGAGACTGCCACCCAGAGTGAAACGGTCACGATAGTCGTGCACGACAGTTTCGTCGATAGTGAGGCGTTCTCGAAGGCCGCAAGCGCAGCCACCGGTTACGACGTAGAAGTAATGACTGCTGGCGACGGCGGCGAACTCACGAACAAGCTGGTGCTTACTCAGGGAGCGCCCATTGCCGATGCCTTCTTCGGCGTCGACAATACCTTTGCTTCGCGTCTCATCGATGGGGATGTGGTGGACCCTGTTGCGATCGATGCGTTACCCGCTCGAGCGGCCACGCTCGCAACAGAGATCGACCCAAACGAGGCAGCGGGCGGCGTAGTGCCGCTTGTGCCAATCGACATGGGCGCGACCTGCGTGAACATCGATAGTGCCTGGTTCGCAGAGCAGGGTGTCACAGAACCTGAAACCTTCGATGACCTCGCTGACGAGAAGTACCGTGATCTCACCGTGCTCCTCGATCCCACAGCCTCGAGCACTGGCGCATCCTTCATGATCGCAACGGTGGCGGCGTTTAGCGAAGACGGGTTTGCTGACTACTGGCAGCGATTGGATGAGAACGGCGCCCGAATTGTGCAGGGCTGGAGCGACGCCTATTACGGTGAATTCACTGGTGCGAGCGATACCGGCACGAGACCGATTGTTGTGTCGTACAGCACCTCGCCTGCATTCACCGTGAACGAAGATGGTTCGGCATCTACGACGCGTGCGCTGCTTGATACTTGCTCGAACCAGGTTGAATTTGCTGGGGTGCTCAAGGGGGCATCGAACCCCGCGGGAGCACAGGCGGTAATTGAGTACATGCTCTCCAGCGAGTTTCAGGAAACCATTCCTGACGAGATGTTCATGTATCCGGTCGACGAATCGACTCCACTTCCCGAAGCCTGGAATGAATTCGCACCGCTTCCGACGGCCGAGCAAGCACACGACTTAAGCTCTGCCGAGGTGCAAGCCGGGCTGCAAGGCTGGCTGCGCACCCTTGGTGACACTGTTGGTCTATAAAACGCTGTTGGCCTGTAAAACACTGTTGGCCTCTCATTAGAGCGATGCGGGTTGTGGGTCGCCGGGTGCCCCGGGCAGTCGCCTGGGGCACGGTCGCGGCGATCCCACTGCTCTTTGTCGCGGTCTTTTTTCTGTGGCCAGTATTCGCATTAATTGCGACGGGATTCACAAGTGATGGCAAGTTAGATCTCGCTGGGATCCCAGAGGTATTAGGGCTCGAGCGAAGCTGGCGTGTGCTCGGAAACACGCTCATCCAGGCGAGCCTTGCGACCGTCATCGCGCTCGTGCTCGGGGTGCCCGCGGCATTCGTGCTCTACCGATTAAACTTCCGCGGCAGGGGTACGCTTCGCGTACTTCTGACCGTTCCCTTTGTGCTGCCCACCGTCGTGGTGGGTGTCGCCTTCACCGCCCTATTTGGTCCGGGTGGATCCCTGCACTGGCTCGGGCTCGATCGCTCGCTCACAGTAGTTGTGTTGGCGCTCGCCTTCTTCAACGTGACCGTCGTCGCCCGCACGGTAGGCGGATACTGGGCTCAGCTTGATTCAAGGCAAGCGCAAGCCGCAAGAACCTTGGGGGCTGGCCCCGTTCGCACTTTCGTTACGGTGACACTTCCATCTCTTGGCCCCGCGCTCGCCTCTGCGGGGGCACTGGTGTTCCTGTTCTGTGCCACCTCATTCGGGGTCGTACTCATTCTGGGTGGGCGTGAGTTCGCGAATATTGAGACCGAAATCTATCGGCTCACCGTCCAGTTCCTCGACCTTCGTTCTGCAGCGGTGCTGTCGCTCGTGCAGTTCGTCATCATTGTCCTCGCGCTGACGGCCTCCTCACTGCTTCGGAAGAAACACGAGCGCGCATATGGAATGCGACACGAGGAGCGCGGCGCCCGCCGGGGCGATTGGCCGGTGTTCGCGATCTTCGGAGTGACCGTTCTCTTCCTGCACGCCCTCCCAATAGGCGCCCTGGTGTGGCGCTCGCTTCAAGGGGTGAAGGGCACGGGGCTTACGCTCGCAAACTATGCTGCGCTCGTCGATCCGCCGGCTTCGTCTCCGATTCGCGGATCGGTATTCGACGCGATTGGTCTCTCCCTCTCGATTGCGTGCATCTCAACGGTTATCGCTGTGGTGTTCGGCATGCTGGTTGCTCTTGTTGTCTCCAGACGGCCAAGATCAGAGTTCTTGCAGCGATCTATATCGGTCTATGACAGTGCGATCATGCTGCCGTTGGGTATCTCGGCTGTAACCCTTGGGTTCGGTCTGCTGCTCACGATGCATCGGCCGTTAGGTTTTGGTTTCGACCTGCGCACATCGATTGTGTTGATACCGATCGCGCAGGCGCTTGTTGCACTGCCACTTGTCGTGCGAACGATGCTGCCGGTGCTTCGCGCAATTGATCCGCGTACGCGGGAAGCGGCCATGATGCTTGGCGCCTCGCCGATTCGAGTACTCGCAACGATCGACTTCCCACTTCTCGGTCGCACGGCCGGGCTCGCGCTGGGGTTTGCGTTTGCAGTATCGCTCGGTGAGTTCGGGGCGACCGCATTTCTCGTGCGACCGGATGCGCAGACGCTTCCGGTCGTTATTGCGTCGCTCGTCGGGCACCCTGAACCGGCAAGTTATGGGGCCGCGCTCGCCGCATCCGTAGTGTTGGGCGTACTTGCGGCAGGAATAATGGTGGTCGCGGAACGACTGCGACCCGCTGGTGTGTCTGCAGGAAATTGGTGATGGAAGTGAAGATGGCTGAAAACGATGTGTATACGGGCCTGAACGTGCGCGAGGTGAGCATCGCGTACACCCGTGCCGAACCCGCGGTGCGCGACGTCAGCTTCACACTCGCGGAGAGGGAAGTTATCGCCCTGCTCGGGCCTTCGGGGTGCGGTAAATCTACACTGCTTCGCGCGATTGCGGGGCTCGAACCTCTCCTTTCGGGGACGATCTCGTGGAATGACGAGAGTCTCGACCGGGTGCCGCCGCACAAACGTGGGTTTGGGCTCGTCTTTCAAGATGGCCAATTGTTCGTGCATAAGAGTGTCGCTGAAAATATTGCGTATGGGCTCAGGGTGCAACGGCTTCCAAAACGAGACCGGGAAGAGCGGATCTCAGAGCTCCTCGAACTCGTTGGGTTACCCGGATATGACTCCCGCTCCGTCACTGAGCTTTCAGGAGGGGAAAGGCAGCGTGTGTCGCTTGCACGAGCGCTCGCGCCAAAGCCCAGGCTGTTGTTGCTTGATGAGCCGCTATCTGCCCTGGATCGTGAGCTCCGAGATCGGCTCGCGAACGACCTCACTGAGTTGCTTCGCGCAACCGGCACAACTGCGATGTTGGTGACGCACGACGAGGGCGAAGCGACGACGATTGCTGATCGCGTGCTTCGTATGCGCGCAGGGAGGCTTGAATCGTGAGGTCTGGCCTTGTGCAGCGATGCGTAGACCGCGCGGGCATCCCATCAGTGCTCTTTATTGACGGTCATTCAGGGTCGGGGAAGACCACGCTTGCTGCCGAACTTGCGGAGACCTTCGCCGACCTCACGGGATCCACCCCGCGCATTATCGGTATGGATGAGCTGTACCCCGGCTGGGATGGGCTCGCCGCGGGGAGCGCCGGGCTTTCTCACGCGCTCGAGTCGGGCGGTTATCAGCGCTACGACTGGGTGCGTGGTGAGTTTGGATCCGAAGTGCGATTCAGTGAGCGCGAGATGCTCATTGTTGAGGGGTGTGGTTCCCTCACCGCAGCTTCCCTCGCAGCAGCCCGTTCGCGTGCATCCGCATGTGGCCGTGGTCACGACGCAAGTGGCGCGTATGGGGTGTGGGTCGAATGTCCCGAATCGTTGCGTCGCACCCGAGCCCTCGCCCGCGACGGCGACATGTTCGCACCGCACTGGGATCGGTGGGCCGCCCAAGAACGCGAGCATTTTGCGCGTGCGAGACCCCAGGCCAGGGCACACGAGATACTGCATGTTGCGTGAATATCGTGGACGCTGCCTTCGCGTCCATTCGCGCAGACGGTAGACTTATCTGGTGCTGAAACTCGCGGTTCTGATCTCTGGCGGTGGCAGTAATCTCCAGGCGCTGATACAGGCCACCAGCGACCCTGAGTTCCCGGCCCAAATTGTGTGCGTGGGCGCTGACACCGATGCCGCAGGTCTTGCGTACGCCGCGGAAGCCGGAATTCCACATTTCGTGATTCGCCCGAAAG
>JBQEBC010000003.1:37213-38605 GCA_052106035.1 Leucobacter sp.
ACCCAGTCTTCACATTCCAGCTAAGCCGCTACCACCGATTCCACAAAGGAGCCCCATGGCAGTCCAAAGCCACGACCCGAGCCTCTACGAACACCGAGACATCATTGAAGTGAAGCGTGCCCTCATCTCGGTGAGCGACAAGACCGGCCTCCTTGACCTCGCCGCTGCCCTTGCTGCTGCAGGTGTTGAGATCGTGTCGACGGGTTCCACCGCGCAGACGATCCGCGACGCCGGTCACCCAGTTACCGATGTTGCCGAGGTCACCGGCTTCGCTGAGGCGCTCGACGGTCGCGTAAAAACGCTGCACCCTGCGGTGCACTCAGGTCTGCTTGCTGACCTCCGCCTCGCTGACCACCGCGAACAGCTCGACAATCTCGGCTTCGCACCATTTGAGCTCGTCATCGTAAACCTCTACCCGTTTGAGCAGACGGTCGCTGCGGGGAAGCCCGCGGCAGATGTCATCGAGAACGTTGATATCGGGGGGCCTGCAATGGTGCGCGCGAGTGCAAAAAACCATGCAAACGCTGCGATTGTTGTATCGCCGGCCCGGTATGGTGCCGTTATCGAGGCAGTGCAGGGAGGTGGCACCACACTCGCGTTGCGTCGTTCGCTTGCTACCGAGGCGTTCGTGCACACTGCCCAGTACGATGCTGCAGTGGCTAACTGGTTCCTCGATCAGGAGGACGCCGACTGGAACGATGCTTCCGCAGAGCTCGAAACTGTCGAGGAGCCAGCGGGCGACGTCGACAGCATCTTCGCCGAAACCGATGGCTATGTTGGGTATGAGGTGTTTGGGCTCCGAGAGTCAGTGCTTCGTTACGGCGAGAACAGCCATCAGCGAGCGGCACTCTTTAGCGAGACCGAAGGCGCGGGCATTGCCCAGGCGTCGCAGCTTCACGGCAAGGAAATGTCGTACAACAACTTCGTAGACGCTGATGCGGCGCTGCGCGCAGCATTCGACCACGAGCGTCCCGCGGTCGCGATCATCAAGCACGCGAACCCGTGCGGAATAGCGGTTGCCCCCGAAGGTGCTGCGGATCCAATTGCTGCGGCTCACGAACTTGCTCACGCCTGCGACCCGGTATCAGCATTTGGTGGTGTCATCGCCGCGAACCGTGTTGTTACCGAGGCGATGGCGAAAACCGTCTCCGAGATCTTCACCGAGGTCATCATCGCCCCAGGATTTGAGCCTGAAGCACTCGCGATCCTTACACAGAAGAAGAATGTGCGCTTGCTCGTGCTGCCCGAAGGATACGAGCAGAACCCCGTCGAACTTCGTCAGGTGTCTGGTGGCTTCCTGATTCAGGATTCCGACCGAAGCTTTGCGTCAGCCAGCGAATGGACGCTCGCGACGGGCGAAGCCGCCGACGCAGATACGCTCGCAGAGCTTGA
>JBQEBC010000003.1:38705-74685 GCA_052106035.1 Leucobacter sp.
GTCATTGAAGCAGCCAAAGCTGCTGGTGTGACGATGTACTTCACCGGCGAGCGCCACTTTTTCCACTAAAAATGAGTGATGTAACACCGGGGCAGCTCCGAGCGGTTGCCCCGGATATTGCGCGTGGTTTCATGCTGCTGCTCATCGCCGTTGCGAACGTGCCGATGTACCTGTGGGGCCGCGAGGTGTCGGGCATGTCGATGCACCCTGATGATGGGTCGCACCTGGATTTCGTGCTTCGTGCGGTGACCGCGGTGTTCGTAGACGCCCGAATCTATCCGATGTTCGCGTTTCTCTTCGGATACGGCATGGTGCAGTTTCTGCTGACACGGTGGCGCCGCGGGGTACCGCAGGCTTCAATTTCGCGGATGCTACTCAGACGCCACCTGTGGCTGCTTGCCTTCGGTGCCGTGCACGCCGTGCTTTTGTTTGAAGGCGACATTCTCGGCGCCTATGGGCTCAGCGGGCTGATCCTCGCTGCAATATTTCTCTGGAGACCTGATCGTGGCATGAGGGTCACAGCGTGGGTGCTGGGCGGGCTGCTTCTCGGCGGCACCGTGCTTATTTTTGTCTCCTCGCTGCTGCTCGATACCTTCATCACCTCGGAAATGCTCAATGCGGGTGTTGCCGGGTCAGGGGGCGGCACACCCCTCGATGAATCGTTCAGCTCAGTCGCCACTATGAACTACGGGCTCTCCATGCTGTTACGGTTTGTCGCGTGGCTGTTCGTGACTCCTGTGAGCGTGCTTACGCTCACAGTTCCGCTGTGCATGCTGCTTGGCATGCTTGCCGCACGCCACGGCTGGCTCGAGGGCGTTACGACCCGCGTGTCACTGCGGGTAGTGGCTGCGTTCGGGATTGGTATCTCCGTTGCGTCAGGCCTTCCCGGTGCGCTCAGCGACCTGGGTGTGTTGCCGATGGGCGAAATGGCCGCGACGGGGTGGGTGTTACTTTCTCAGAGCCTCGGAATGTTCGGGGGTATCGGCTACGTCGCTCTCTTTGCGATCGTTGCACAGCAGCTTATGAGGCCACTTCAGGGTGTGTGGGTCGCGGTAGCTGCAGTCGGGAAACGGTCGCTGACCTTCTATCTTCTGCAGTCGCTCATCTATGCGCCGCTCTTATCGAACTGGGGGTTCGGTCTCGGAAGCCAGCTCAACACGGCCGGTGTGTATGCACTTGCAGTGTGCGTATGGGGAGTGTCGCTGTTGCTCGCCGTGCTGCTCGAGCGTCGAGGGAGTCGTGGGCCAGCTGAGGTGCTACTCAGGCGTCTCACTTACGGTAAATACGACGCACCGGCGCCTTTGGTAGCTGATCAGCCATTCGGTGTGGACAGCCAGATACGATAGCAGTATGGAAATCGTTAAGGGTATTTTGCTTATTCTGCACATCGTCGGCTTTGGCGCGGTGTTTGGTGCAGCTCTCGCGCAGCTCATGAACCTCAAAAAGGGTACCGCGAAGGTGACCAACGGGTTACTGCACGGAGCGCTGCTGTTGCTCGTTACTGGGCTCGCTCTCGTCGGCATGGTTTACGCGACCGGTGGTCAGCCAGACAATGCGAAGATCGGCGTGAAGCTCCTCGTGCTCATCGGCCTGTTCGTGGTTATTCTTATGAACCGCAAGAAGGAGCAGGCTTCGGGCGGCGTTCTCGGTTTGATCCTTGGCCTCGCAGTCGTGAACGTATCGGTTGCGGTGCTCTGGTAGTTCGACATCATAAGAATGCCGGTGTGGATCAGCTGATCCACACCGGCATTCTTTTGTAAGGTTGCTTGTGCGCTAGTTGCGTTCGAGGCTACCGATCTCTTCACCATCTTTGTCACTGAATACCATGGTGTCTCCAGTGACTTCTGCGCTCACAGAGTCAGTGAACCAGTCGTCGACTCCGTCACAAAACATCAAGGTCGAAATCAGCTGGTCGAGCGTAATCGTGCCCTCGTCTTCGGTCCAGTTTCCGCCGACAACGTTGCACCCATCGGTGCCACCGAGACTCCCATCGGCATCAAATGTGATGGAGGGAGTCTCTTTCACGTCTGGATCACCCCAGGTGGATCCAGCAATCGTCTCACCGCCGCCTGCGCACGCCGAAAGCGTGAGCAGTGCAGCGACTGCGAGCGGAAACACCAGTGAGCCCAACTTCTTACGTGTCATAGCAGCAGGGTATCTGCGCGAGGCAAGTTCCGCTATCGATCCGCGAAATCTGTAGCGTACTTACCCCGGTGGTTCTTGAGCCGAATCACCAGTCACACCGCAGTGAGCGGGGCAACAATCAATCCGCCCAGAAGTACTGAGGACCAGATGAGGTCGTAAGTGGCTGGAATCAGAGGCGAAGCCTCGACCGTCGTTGGCAGAGAAAATTGGCCGGATGCGCTGCTCGCAGCACCATTTTGTGTCGTGAGGAGTCTGATCAAAAAGCTCACGAGTGGTGTGAACAAGACTGCTGCAGGGGTGAAAATGATTGCCCATGCTTTCTCTCGAGTGGTCCACAATTTGCTTATTGATACGAGGGTTGCGCCTATGACCCATCCGATAAATGGGAGCACAATACCGCCAACCCCGAGCACGATTGCCGCAGTGAACGCGAACCCGCGTGATTCAGGGAACTCACGCGATTGCGCGGTTCTTGCGGGCTGAGGCTCTTCGTCGAGATGCGCGGTACGGGCGGCTGTTGCTACTTGCTGGGGCGTACCGAGCTCTGCAATTCGCTGCGTAAGCTGCGCTTTATCGAGGCCAGAAAGCTCCTCGATAATGCCTGAGCGAAGATCGATTGCTAGGTGGTGGGGAAGCTCACCAATCGCGATATCGAGTTGCGCGAGATATTCATCACGTACTGCAGTTGCTTTGTCTGAGGGAGTCATTGCTTGCCTCTCGAAATGAGCCCGGTAACGGTCTCTGTAAACGGGCCCCATTGTTTGCGGAAACGCTCGAGGTGCGCTTCGCCAGGGGGAGTCAAGCGATAGTACTTGCGGTTGGGGCCACCGTTTGGTGCGTCTTCGAACGTTGCCTGCTGTTCGAATGAGACGATGAACCCCTGCTTTCGCAGCCGTGAAAGGAGTGGGTAGAGTGTGCCGATGCTCGCAATGAGCTTCCGGTCCGTGAGGGTTGACGCTAATTGCCATCCATACATTGGCTGTTCGGCAAGCGCCCCGAGCACACAATATTCGACAACACCTCTGCGTAACTGCGAAGCAATGTCATCTAGCATGCGATACAAGCTATCATGCGGCGCAAGATGCTGTCCATAAAAATGCGGCCCGCCCCAAAAGGAGCGGGCCGCATGATTAGCTCATTCGGTGCTAACCGCGGTACTGGCTGCCCCAGTCGCCTGATTCTCCGGCCTGCGCGATGGCCTGAGGAACGCCGAGGGGGTTGTCGTCACGAAGCGCATCGGGGAGGAATGCCGCGGGTGCATTCTGGAACGCAACGGGACGGAGGAACCGCTGGATCGCAGCGCTGCCCACCGAAGTGCTTGAATCGTTGCTCGTTGCCGGCCAGGGTCCACCATGCTGCTGAGCGGGGGTGACCGCGACACCGGTTGACCAGCCGTTAAAGAGCACGCGACCAACCTGCTTGGCGAGAGCGGCTACGAGCGCTCGTAACTCTTCGACATTCGCGGTATTGCCGGTGGCTTCTTCAGCGCCAAGGTGCAGTGTGCCGGTGAGATTGCCCTCGTAGAACTCTGGCATGAGTGCTGCAAGGTTGGTTCCCTCGGGAACCTCGACCAGGATTGACAGCGGACCGAATGCCTCTTCAACGAGCCCCTCGTGCCCCGCGCGGAAATCAGCGAGCGAGACGGTGACGACGGTGGGCTTTGCCCAACCGTGGCCGGCATCGTCGAACCGAACGCCACCCTCAATGAGAGCTGTGACACCTGCGGTCGCGAGAATCGTGTCGCGGCGTTCGTTGTAGCTTTTCGCGATGCGCGGATCGAGCAGACGGTGTTCTGCAAGTTCGCCAGCTGCAGCTGCGACGGCGCTAGGGAGCGCTGAGCCCTCCGGGATGAACACGAAGCCTGGCTTCGTGCAGAGTTGACCTGCTGAGCCTGAAACGCTCGTGAGGTACCCCGACGCGATTTCTTGCGTGCGCTCCGCAATCGCGTCACCCGTGATGAACACTGGGTTGACGCTGCCGAGCTCGCCGAAGAAAGGAACCGGTGTCGGGCGGGCGGCTGCGATATCAGCGAGCAAGCGACCAACGCCGATGGAGCCAGTGAATGAGCCCGCCTTGATCCGTTCGTCCTTCAACACCGCAACCCCGGCTTCACGACCGTGGATGAGGTGGAAGATACCCTCAGGGGCACCAACCTTGCGCGCGGCTTCGAGCGCGACCGCTGCCGTGGCGTCGGAGAGCTCGGGGTGGCCCGAGTGAGCCTTCACGATGACCGGGCAACCGGCCGCAAGAATCGCTGCGGTATCGCCACCGAGCACCGAGAATGCGAATGGAAAGTTCGACGCAGAGAAGTTAATGACGGGCCCAAGTGGCACATGCGAACGGCGAATGTCAGGGCGCGCGCCGAGCACGAAATCGGGGTCTGCGTAGTCAATGCGCGCATCAAGGTACGCGCCGTCGACCACGGTTTCAGCAAAGAGCCGCAGCTGCACTGCGGTGCGGCTTACTTCGCCATTCAATCGGGCTTCGGTGAGGCCTGTCTCGCGCGTGCCGATTGCGACAAGATCTGACTTGGCCGCATCGAGACCATCGGCAAGCGCAACGAGGAGGCGTGCGCGCTCAGCAGGGGAGACTGAGGCATATTTGGGCGCTGCGGCAGCGGCGCCAGCAACGATAGTCTCGAGCTCGGGTGAAAGGGTCTCTGATGACATATGATTCCTTCTGCTTCGAACATGGGGCACAGATCGTGCTCCCACTATTATTCCATGTGACATTGTACTGATGGGGTTTGTGCATAGAACCTTGTGCGAACCGCGTCCGCAAGTACGCGCAAGGGCGAACTAACTTGCTTGTGGCTGCTGCTGGGTGATGCAGTGGATTCCGCCACCGCGAACAAAGAGTGGCCGCGCATCGATGCCGATGATTTCGCGGCCGGGATATGCCTCACGCAGCACCCCGAGCGCACGATCATCCGCTGGATCATCAAACGCACACGCGAGAACAGCGCCGTTCAACACCAAATGGTTGATGTAGCTGTAATCCACCCATCCCTCGTCGTCGCGGAGAGCTTCGGGGGCAGGGAGATCAATGATCTCGAAGGCGTCGGAAGCATCTACTTGATACCGTTCGACCGCCTCTCGGTTTGTGCGCGCGATGACGTGGTCAGGGTGCGACTGCGAATCTTGACGGTACATGAGCAGCATGTCTGGGGTTGCGAATGCGGCGAGAATGTCGGGATGACCGCGGGTGCCGAAGGTTTCATGATCCCGCGAAAGCCCGCGTGGAAGCCAGATAGCGCTCTCGCTGCCGATCGTGCGCTGGAGCTCGGCCTCGACCTCTTCCTTAGTCCACCCTGGGTTGCGCCCCGGATCGAGCTGCACGGTTTCCGTGAGTACGACTCGACCGGTGCCATCCACCTGGATGCCGCCGCCCTCGTTTGTCATTGCAGAATCGATGAGCGTCGCGCCGCTTGCCTCAGCGACGATCTTGCCGATGTGTTGATCTTTGTCCCACTCGGCCCAGTCTTGCCCGCCCCAACCATTGAACACGAAGTTCACGGCGCCGAGTTCTCCATTGTCGCCTAATACGAAGCTTGGACCGATATCGCGCATCCAAGCATCATTGAGCGGTGCTGAAATCCGAGTGATGTGCTGGGAAAGGTATCTTGCTGCGACCTGATCATCACCCGGATTTACTACCACGGAGACATGCTGAAATTCGCTCGCCGCGTTTGCAACTGCGGCCCACGTAGTTCGAGCCTCTTCAATTTCGACTTCGGATTCACCGAGCGTGTATCCCGAGCTTGGCCATGCAAGCCAGATGCGTTCCTGCGGGTGCCCTTCAATCGGCATTCTCCAGGTAGTCACCGAGAACCGTCCCTACTCGAAGCGCAGCGCGCTAGTGATGAGCTCTTCCTGCTGCACCGCGTGCACCTTTGCTGAACCCGTTGAAGGAGCAGCAGATGCCGGACGCGACACCACACGAATGCGATCGTTTGCGAGATGCTTTGCGAGTGCGAGCGAGATGAAGGGCCATGCGCCCTGATTCTCGGGCTCGTCTTGTACCCATACGAGCGTTGCGTTGGGGTACTGCGCGAGCGTACGTGTGAGTTCAGGCGTCGGCATGGGGTAGTACTGCTCGACGCGCACGATCGCGATGCGCGGGTCTGGTGACTTCTGCAATGCGCCCTCGAGGTCGTAGTACACCTTGCCAGAGGTGAGTATTACGCGCTCAACTGCGTTCCGGTCTTCAACATTCGGATCATCGATCACCGGCTTGAAGGTTCCGTTTGTGAAATCCTCCACGTTCGATGTCGCTCCGCGAAGACGCAGCATCGACTTCGGCGTGAACACGATGAGCGGTTTCCTCGGACGTGCGTATGCCTGGCGGCGCAGCAGATGGAAGTAGTTCGCTGGTGTCGACGGCTGGGCAACGATCATGTTGTCTTCCGCGCACAACTGCAGGTAGCGCTCGATACGCGCCGACGAGTGATCCGGTCCCTGTCCTTCGTAACCGTGAGGGAGCAGCATGACAACCGACGACTGCTGACCCCATTTCTGCTCGGCAGCTGCGACGTACTCATCGACGACGGCCTGGGCCGTGTTCGCGAAGTCACCGAACTGCGCTTCCCAGACAACGAGTGCGTCCTCGCGCTGCAGCGAATAGCCATACTCATACCCGAGTGCCGCATACTCTGAGAGCAGCGAATCATAAATCCAGAACCTGGCCTGATCATCTGACAGGTTGAGAAGCGGAAGCCACTCTTGACCGTTCGTGCGGTCGTGGAAGACTGCGTGCCGCTGCGTGAACGTGCCGCGACGAGCATCTTGCCCGACGAAGCGCACTGGCGTGCCTTCCATGAGCAGCGAACCGAGTGCAAGCAGTTCACCAAAGCCCCAATCCACGGAGCCATTGCGGCTCATATCGTGGCGCTTCTGCAGAAGCTGCTGCAGCTTACGGTGCACGGTGAAGCCATCGGGTACGTTCGAGTGCGCGTCACCAATGCGATGAACCACGCTCGTATCCACGGCGGTATCAAGTGACGCGGTCAACATTTCGCCGGGCTCGTTGTGCTCAGCGATGCCGCTCTGGTCGATCACCGGAATTGATCCGGTCTGTGCCGCGTGGGTCTCCATGAACGCCTCTTCGAGACGATCCTGGAAGTCCTGCTTCGCCTTTTCGTACTGCTCTTCAGTGATGTCACCGCGCCCGACGAGACCCTCGGTGTAGAGACGACGAGTGGAGCGCTTTGCCTCGATGAGGTCAGTCATGAGCGGCTGCGTCATCGACGGATCGTCGCCCTCGTTGTGGCCGCGGCGGCGGTAACAAATAAGGTCAACAACGGCATCCTTATGGAACCGCTGACGGTACTCGTACGCGAGTTGAGCCACGCGCACAACTGACTCTGGGTCATCGCCATTCACATGGAAGATCGGAGCCTGAATGACCTTTCCGACGTCACTTGAATACACGCCAGTGCGTGAATCCTGTGGAATCGTCGTGAATCCCACCTGGTTATTGATGATCACGTGGATCGTTCCACCGGTGCGGTATGCGCGCAACTGCGACATCTGCATCGTTTCGTACACGATGCCCTGACCTGCCATTGCTGCGTCACCGTGGATGAGGATGGGAAGGGTGGTGAACGAACCGATCGGCTTCAGGTCCTGCTTCGCACGCACAATGCCCTCGAGGACGCCGTTGACGGTCTCGAGGTGTGACGGGTTTGCTGCAAGGTGAATCGGTACCTGGGTGCCATTCGGCGCGGTAAATACGCCTGACGTGCCCAGGTGGTACTTCACATCGCCAGAACCGGTCTTCTTCGCGGTTCCCTCGAACTCACGGAAAATCTGGCCATAGGTCTTGCCCGCGATGTTCGAGAGGACGTTGAGACGTCCGCGGTGCGCCATGCCAATGTCGACGCTGTCAACACCGTCTTCTGCAGCATCGATGAGCATCGCATCAAGGAGTGGGATGACTGACTCGCCACCTTCGAGGCTGAATCGCTTCTGGCCGACATACTTTGTCTGCAGGAACGTTTCGAATGCTTCTGCCTCGTTGAGCTTTTCGAGGATACGCATTTGTTCGTCGGTATTTGGCTTCGCGTACGGCACTTCCAGTTTGTTCCGGAGCCACTCGCGCTCTTCCGGATCCTGAATGTGCATGTACTCGACACCGATTTTCCGGCAGTACGAGTCGCGGAGCACGCCGAGGATGTCGCGCAGTTGCATCGAGCGCTGACCGCCGATGCCACCAGTCACGAACTCGCGATCAAGATCCCAGAAGGTGAGCCCGTGATTTTCGATCTCGAGGTCTGGGTGAGTGCGCTGTACGTACTCGAGTGGATCGACGTCGGCCATGAGGTGGCCACGAACGCGGAATGAGTTAATGAGCTCCTGTACGCGTGCAGACTTATCGACCGCGCCGAAACTATCGACACGAATATCGTTTGCCCACTGAATGGGCTTGTACGGAATACGGAGAGCCGCAAAGATCTCTTCGTAGAAGTTCTTGCCGCCGATGAGGCGCTCGTGGACGTGCTTCAGGAATTCTCCGCTGCCAGCACCCTGAACGACACGGTGGTCATACGTGCTTGTCAGCGTGATGGTCTTTGACACACCAAGGTTTGAGAGCACCTCTTGAGATGCGCCTTGAAACTCAGCTGGGTATTCGAGCGCACCAACACCGATGATCGAGCCTTGGCCCTTCATCAGGCGAGGTACCGAGTGCACAGTGCCAATTCCGCCAGGGTTCGTGAGCGAGATCGTCGTGCCTTGGAAGTCGGTCGCGGTGAGCTTATTGTCACGGGCACGCTTCACTAGATCTTCGTACGCTGCAAGAAATTCATTAAAATCGAGCGACTCGGCTTGCTTGACGGCCGGTACGAGCAGCGAACGCGTGCCATCCGACTTGGGAACGTCAATTGCGATACCAAGCCCGATATGTGCGGGGACAACCACGGACGGCTTCCCATCAACCTCGGCATACGAGACATTCTGAGCGGGGAAATCCTTCAGCGTCTGGATGAATGCCCACCCGATGAGGTGGGTGAAGGATACCTTGCCACCACGGCTGCGACGCAGGTGACTATTGATGACAATGCGATTGTCGATGAGGAGCTTCGCAGGAACCGTGCGCACGCTTGTTGCGGTTGGCACAGTAAGGCTCTCGTCCATGTTCTTGACGAGCGTGCGGGCCATTCCCTTGAGTGGGGTGACCTTGTTTTCCTGTGCCTCGACGGAGGCCGTTGGGGTAGCGCGAGGAGCTTCAGCTGGGATTGGCGCGGTACGCGGTGCGACATTCGTAGTACGTGCCGGCTGAGTTGTGGTGCCAGTGGCAGGCGCTGCGTGGCTTCCACTAGAAGAAGCAGCCGCGGCGGGAGCCGATGCTGCAGGCGCTGCCGGCCCCGTGGACGACGTCTTAAACTTCTCCAGGGTCGGCCACCATGAACTGTCTACCGCGTTCTTATCGACGATGTACTTTTTGTACATCTCATCGACGAGCCAAGCATTAGCACCAAAATCTCCTGCGGAACCATCTTGTCCAGTGGTATCCGTTCGCTCAGCCAATGCGACTTCCTCTCCCATGAGTGACTACAAAATCGTGCAAACCAATCGGCCGCAGGAAAGCGGCGCGAAGTATCCAGTTGAAGCTGTGGTTGCACACCGTATAAGCCTACGCCTTCTGGCTAGGAAAATTGCCAATCCGACTGATAAAGTGGGGGAATCATGGACGCAGACCCCCGAAGACCCTCCGAACCTTCGAGTATTCACCGCGCTGAGTCGCGGTCCCCTCAAAAACAACGGAATTTGGGATGAGCGAGTGGCTTCAGCTCGTCCTTGGAATTCTTCTCACACTGGGTACTGGCGTATTTGTTGCGGCTGAGTTTTCTCTCGTAGCGCTCGACCGCCAGCAACTCGAACGCCGGCGCAGCGCGGGCGAGCGTGGTCTCGACATTGTGATCCGTGGCCTCACGCGAACCTCGACCCATTTGTCTAGCGCACAGCTAGGAATTACCCTCACAACGCTCTTGGCTGGGTATCTCTTCGAACCAGTGATTAGCGGATTTCTGGACGCACCATTGCGGGCGCTGGGTATGCCGGAGGACCTCCAACGCATTATCAGTGTGCCTGTGGCCGTAGCGATCGCCACGGTGTTTTCAATGATCGTGGGCGAACTTGTGCCCAAGAACTTTGCGATCTCAATGCCGCTTGCAACGGCGAAGATCGTCATGCCGTTACAGGCCGGGTTTACCTTCGTGTTTAAGCCTGCAATCGTGCTCCTCAACGGAAGTGCGAACGGCCTGTTGCGCGCGATTGGTATTGAGCCCAAGGAAGAGCTCTCAGGAGCTCGTTCGGCGGAGGAATTATCGTCACTCGTGCGTCACTCTGCGAGCGAGGGGCTCCTCGAAGCTGACACAGCAACGTTGCTCGATCGAACGCTCCATTTTTCCGAGCTCACAGCATCGGATGTCATGACCCCAAGGCTTCGCATGGTGAGCGTGCAACGGCTTGAACCCGCAACTGCGGTGCTTGAACTTTCTGGGCGAAGCGGATTCTCAAGGTTTCCGGTCATCGACGAAGACCGCGATGACGTAGTAGGTATCGTGCACGTCAAGCAAGCCGTGTCAGTGCCGCGTGCCAAACGCGGGGGCGTCCCAGTGGCGGCACTTGCTGAGGACCCGCTCCGTGTGCCCGAGACCATTCGTGTAGATCAACTCCTCGAAATTCTGCGTTCGGGCGGATACCAGCTCGCGATTGTGGTCGATGAATACGGCGGAACTGCAGGAATTGTCACGCTCGAAGATCTCGTCGAAGAGATCATCGGCGAAGTCGCTGATGAGCACGACCGCGCGGCAGCTGGAGTAATCGGTACTGCGGATGAACTCACGTTCCCAGCGGACCTTCGCCCAGACGAGCTCCAGGAGCAAACCGGAATCGAGGTGCCAGACGACGACGAATTCGACACAGTCGCTGGGTACGTGCTTCGTGAGCTTGGTCATATCCCGGTTCCAGGCGACGAGGCTTTACTTCCAGATGGGTCGACTTTGCGTGTCGAACGAATGGAAGGTCGCAGGATCGCGCGACTCCGATACATCGGGCCGCCCGAACACCACACTGATCCCTCCGGAGAGGAGGCACGCTCGTGAGCGACTGGCTAGGAATTGTTTGGCTCGTTGTGCTTCTCGCCGCGAATGCCTTTTTTGTGGGTGCAGAGTTCGCCGTGATCTCGGCACGCCGCTCTCAGATTGAACCTCTCGCAGAGGACGGGTCAAAGCGCGCAAAGGTAGCGCTCTATGCGATGGAACACGCGACGCTCATGCTCGCGACAAGCCAGCTGGGGATCACCGTGTGTTCCCTGGTCATTTTGAACGTTTCCGAACCCGCGATCCACCACTTGCTCGAGATACCTCTCGCGTTGACTGGGCTGAGCGCTCAGTTCGTGAGCGTCGCGGCGTTCGTTCTCACGTTACTGATCGTGACGTACTTGCACGTTGTATTTGGCGAGATGGTGCCGAAGAATGCGGCCTTCTCACTGCCAGATCGGGCGGTGCTCTTGCTTGCGCCGCCGCTGGTGTGGGTGTCACACGTGTTCCGACACCTCATAGCCGCACTCAACGCTGTGGCGAACGGTACGCTCAGACTTTTCGGAGTTGAACCCAAATCTGAGACGACGAGCACGTTTACGCTCGAAGAAGTCGCGAGCATCGTGGACCATTCTCGTCGAGAGGGCATGCTTGAAGACCGCAGCGGAGCTCTCACTGCAGCCTTCGAATTTACGTCAAAGCGTGCGGGCGACGTGCTCGTTCCTACTGACCGGCTCGTCATGCTGGCTTCGGGGTCGACTCCCGCAGATGTAGAAGCAGCAGTCGCCAAGCACGGTTTTTCCCGCTACCCGATTGCCGCCGCAGACGGCGAGCTTGCCGGGTTTGCCCACATCAAGGATCTGGTGCGCACTACCGAACGGTTTATCAACGAACCAATTCCACCCAAGCGCATTCGTGAAATGATCACGATACACGTCGAGACAGACCTAGAAGACGTACTCGCGCAGATGCAATCACGCGGCATTCATATGGCTCGAATCATTGATTCTGAAGGAACCGAGCTGGGCGCGGTATTCCTGGAAGACGTGATTGAAGAGCTCGTTGGCGAGATTCAAGACGCGACGAGAAGGCACCGGTACGGCGACTAAGTAGCTCTGAAGCGCACCGCTACACGGCGAGCAGCCGCGAGAGCTGTGCGCCGACGAGTTCGAACTCAATGAGGAATGAATCGTGACCATACGGTGAGTCGATACGGGTCGCACGTTCTCCATCGAGACTGCCTGGTGTGTGAAGCGCGATCTCGTCTTGCCCCGCGATCGTAAAGAGACGATCGCTCGGAATCCCGAGCACGAGGGTGGGAATCACGAGTGTCTGGAGAGCTGCGCGCACACCGCCGCGGCCGCGGCCAACATCATGCGAGTTCATTGACTGCACGAGCGTGACGTAGCTGTTTGCGTCAAACCGTCGAGTGAACTTATTTCCGTGGAAATCAAGATACGACTCGACTGCGAAACGCCCGCCCTTTCCTAGTGGGCTCACTGCTGATTGCCACGAGCGCCCAAACCGGTCATCAAGTTCGGTATTGCTTCGATAGTTGAGCAGTGCGAGCCGACGGGCGGTCGCGAGCCCATGGTGGGGCCCGATACCGTCTGGTGCTTCGTAATAGTCACCACCGTGGTACGCGGGATCAGAGCGGATCGCCTCAAGCTGCACGAGGTTGAGCCCGATCTGATCGGCAGTTGTGACAGGGGGAGCAGCTATAACTGCGAGGCGCTCGGTGCGATCCTGAAACATCACACCCCACTCAAGCGCGTGCATGCCACCCATCGAACCCCCGATGACGGCCTGAAAGTGATCCACCCCGAGCTCTTCAGTGAATCGTGCGGTCGCGATGACCTGATCGCGGATCGTGAGGTAGGGGAAGCGTGCGCCCCATTCGCGATTGTCGGGTGCGAGAGATCCAGGGCCCGTCGTTCCTTGGCAGCCCCCAAGAACGTTCGGGGCGATGATGCAATACCGATCGGTATCGAGCGGGCGGCCCGGGCCAACGATCTCACTCCACCAACCATCGGTCGGGTGGCCCGCGCCGGCTGGGCCAACGAGGTGGCTATCACCGGTGAGCGCATGAAACACGAGAATTGCGTTATCGCGTTGCTCGTTGAGCTCCCCGAACATTTCATATGCGATGCGAACCCGCGGCAGCTCAACACCCATCTCAGTGGTGAGCGCGCCGATGTCTGCGAACTTCCGGTCGCCTACAGGGTCTCCATCTCGCCAACCACCCGAGATCGGCGGTCGACCCATGAGCGCACGCAATTGCGCGTCGGTGATGAAATCAGTGAGAAACGAATCCTCGGGAGTCTGCCAATCCATAGTTCCCTATTCTGGCGGGGAAATGCTGCTCGTGTGGGATTGTTACGACTTCTGATTGTTCTTGCAACTAAAGCCAGCAGAATTTGGTCGTATGCTCGGCATATGACATCACGGAACACACTTACTGCGGCGATGGTGCGGGATCGGCTCGAATCGCTTGCCGACCCGAGAATTCTTGCGGTGAATGCGCGACGTGGTGATGACCACTCGGTGAACCTTACGAAGCTTCGCGCCGTGGCAAAAGAGGCCGGCCGCGATGCTGAACTTGCCCGGGAGCTGTGGGCAACCGGTGACACAGCTTCACGATTGGTGGCTCTGCTGGTGAGCAGACCGAAGGATTTCACGGAGGATGAGCTTGACACGATGCTCCGCGACGCACGCGTGCCAAAGGTGCAGGACTGGTTGGTGAGCTACATCGTCATGAAGGGGCCACACGCAACTGCACTGCGCAAGCGGTGGTTCAATGACTCTGACCCCGTGGTAGCAGCTGCGGCTTGGGACCTCACAACTGCCCAGGTGAAGCAGCAATCAAGTGATGTGGATCTCGATGGGCTTCTTGACCAGATTGATGCCGAGATTACCTCGGCCCCTGAACGACTGCAGTGGGCGATGAACTTTGCGCTTGGCGAGATTGGCATTCATCACGCGGAGCAGCGCGCTCGCGTGCTCGAGATGGGGGAGCGGCTCGGAGTGCTACGCGACTACCCAACACCTGCGGGCTGTGTGTCTCCGTTCGTGCCGCTCTGGGTGCCTGAAATGGTGCGCCGCGCCTCGAAATAGTCTTGTGCTCTTCGAGAGTCCAGATAAACGCCGAGAGCGCACCCCAATTCGTTGAATAGGATGCACTCTCGGCGTAAATGTGTATTGTCGGGCTGCGTAACGCGGCGCGTTACGCTGCGGCCGCCACTACCTTGCGCGCTGCGGCGAAGCCTTTCTCCAGGTCTGCCTTGATGTCGTCGATCTGCTCGAGTCCGACCGAGAGGCGAACGAGACCTGGCGTCACACCAGCTGTGAGCTGCTGCTCAGGCGTGAGCTGCGAGTGAGTCGTTGACGCCGGGTGGATCACGAGTGAGCGCACATCTCCGATGTTTGCGACGTGACTGAAGAGATCCAGGTTGTTCACGAATGCCTTGCCGGCCTCGACTCCGCCCTTGAGCTCGAATGACAGCACTGCGCCGACGCCCTTGGGGGCGTACTTGTTCGCCGCCTCATACCACGGGCTCGAGGGGAGACCGGAGTATGAAACGCTTGCGACGTCCTTGTAAGCTTCGAGCCACTCAGCAATCTCCTGCGCATTCTGCACATGGCGTTCGATGCGCAGCGAGAGTGTTTCGATGCCCTGGAGTAGCAGCCACGCGTTGATTGGCGCGATCGCAGAGCCGAAGTCGCGCAACAGCTGCACGCGAGCCTTGATGATGTACGCGATCGCGTCTCCCACGGCACCCGTATAGCTCACGCCGTTGTACGAGTCGTCGGGCTCGGTGAGTCCGGGGAATTTGTCAGCATGCTGTGACCAGGGGAACGTGCCGCCGTCGACGATGACACCGCCGAGGGTGGTGCCGTGACCGCCGAGGAACTTGGTGGCAGAGTGGGTAATGATGTCGGCACCGTGCTCAAACGGACGCACGAGGTACGGGCTCGCAATGGTGTTATCGATGATGAGCGGAAGGTTGTTTTCGTGCGCGATGTCGGCGACCGCTCGAATGTCGAGAACGTTCGAGCGCGGGTTTGCGATGGACTCAGCAAAGAAGAGCTTGGTGTTCGGGCGGACGGCGCGCTGCCACGCTGCGGGATCGTCCTGATCCTCAACGAAGGTGACCTCGATGCCAAGCTTCGCAAGTGAGAACTTGAAGAGGTTGTAGGTGCCGCCGTAGATCGAGCTTGATGAAACGATGTGATCGCCCGCACTCGCAATATTCAGCACGGCGAATGTGGACGCAGACTGCCCGCTTGCGAGAAGCAGTGCCCCGGTGCCACCCTCGAGAGCTGCGAGGCGGTTCTCAGCGACCTCCTGCGTCGGGTTGGTGATGCGCGTGTAGATGGGGCCGAGTTCGGCAAGGGCGAAGCGGTTTGCTGCCTGAGTGGTGTCATCAAACACGAAAGCAGTGGTCTGGTGGATGGGCAGGGCACGCGAACCCGTAGTTGGGTCTGGCTCTTGGCCAGCGTGAATCTGCTTGGTTTCGAATCCCCATGCGGTTTTGTCAGTCATGTCGTGCTCCCGAAGTTCAGTAGTGTCTTAGTGGATACAGTGTCGTAGTGAATACGCTGGTGTGGCGAGGTGAATTGGTGTTGCATATGAGAGTAGGCACGCTCGATAAACTGCGCAATTTTCTTAGACATGAAGCGTAATGTACGCGCAGTAAAACGTAGTTTTGGCAGTAGCCGACACAGACGAAAATACAGGGAAAGAGGGATGCAAGCAATGAACGACCTCAAGCGCGTTGTAGTGACCGGTGCGAGCTCAGGGATTGGGGCCGCGACGGTGCGTCGGTTTGCCGAGCTGGGCTGGGAGACAGTCGCTGTCGCAAGGCGCGCGGATCGCTTGCGTGCACTCGCGGAAGAGACCGGTGCACTCGCGATTGCGTGTGATATTACGGACGAAGCTGCAGTGGTGAGGATGGCCGAGGAGGTCGCGGCAACCGGTGGAGCATCGGGTCTTGTGAACAATGCGGGTGGCGCAATAGGCACCGAATCTGTCGAAGACTCAGTCAACGATGACTGGCGTCAGATGTTTGAAGTCAACGTAATTGGGTTGCGCTCGGTGACTGCGGCGCTGTTGCCGGTGCTGCGCGACGCCGTGGGCACAGGGTCGACGGACACGGAAGGTGGCACCGACGCTGGCAATGAGACGAACCACGGCTGGGCCTCAATTTTGAACCTCACATCGACAGCTGGCCTCGGAGCCTACGCGGGAGGTGGCGGGTATAACGCAGCAAAGTACGCCGCGCACGCAGTGACCGAGGTGCTTCGACTTGAGCTCGCGGGCGAACCCATTCGCGTGATGGAACTTGCTCCTGGGCTTGTGCACACGGAGGAGTTCACGTTGAACCGGCTTCGTGGCGATGCGCAGAATGCGGCAAAGCCGTACGAGAACGTCACGGCGCTCACCGCAGCGGATGTTGCGCGCGTGCTTGTCGGTGCGTTTGAGCAGCCTCCGCACGTGAATCAAGACCTCATTGTGATTCGTCCGGTCGCACAGTCGAGCATGACTCATATTCATCGTGGGAAGCTCGCGGCGAAGTCTGCGCAGTAACGTCATGAGTTTAGGGCTGGAGAAGATCGCATCGGATTGGGCTCAAGCCCTTGCGCCGGTAACTGATGAGTTCTCGCACATTGATGAGTTCCTGCAGCGTGAACGTGCAGCAGGGCAACACGTGCTCCCAGCTGAGGAGCGAATTCTCGCGGCGTTCCAGCGACCGCTTGCCGATGTGCGGGTGCTGATCGTTGGCCAGGATCCCTATCCAACGCCTGGCCACCCGATCGGGATGGCGTTCGCGGCGGACCGCGACGTGCGTCCACTTCCGCGGAGCATTGCGAACATCTATCGTGAGTTGCATGACGACCTCGGTATTTCTCAGGCGCCTCACGCGGATCTGAGCGTCTGGGCTGACCGTGGGGTGATGCTCCTCAACCGCGTGCTCACGGTGCGCGCTGGAGAAACGGGATCGCACCGCCGAAAAGGGTGGGAAGCGGTGACCGAGCAGGCGATCCGTTCGCTTGCCACCCGGGGCGGCCCACTTGTTGCAATTCTCTGGGGTAACGATGCACGCAAGCTGGCGCCGTTGCTTCCTGACGTTTTGTGTATCGAAAGTGCGCATCCGTCGCCGTTATCGGCCTCGCGCGGATTCTTTGGCTCGCGCCCATTCAGTCGAGCAAATGCGGCGCTCGAATCAAAGGGGGCTGAGGCGGTGGACTGGCGGCTGGAGCCCTCGGGCGACTAGGGCGTACGCGCCAGTCGGCTCGCAAGCCCCGCGGCAGCCTCGAGTACACACAGCGCTGCAAGGCGCACGGTTCGCCCATCGGGGGCGTCAGCGCTTGCGTCGACCTCAGCAATATCGATACCGCGCACGCGCGCATCAGCCGCCAACAGTCGGGTTGCGTTCCTCAGTTCGTGTGCTTGGATTCCGCCCGGAATCGAGGCGGGGCAGCCAGGGGCGACTGACCGGTCACACACATCGATATCGAGATCGACATGGATCGGGCCACCACCAGCACCCGCGACGCGTAGCGCCTCGGCAATAACTTCGCGCATTGGTCGCTCATGCAGTTCATCGCGGTGGATCACGGTGATACCCCATTCCGTTGCTCGCTGACGGTATGCGCGAGAGTTTGCAAAGTCGGCGATGCCGATCTGTACGATGCGTCGGGGGTTCAGCCCCGCCTCGACGAGCCGGCGCACAGGAGAGCCGTTGCTTTTTCCGTCCCGAAGGTCGTGATGTGCATCGAACGTGATGAGCCCCGTCGATTCGATTGAGTCCCCGGCAATGCCGAGGGCTGCGGGGACTGTGAGCGCGTTGTCGCCTCCAAGCGCAACGACCAGCTCACTGCGCGCAGAGAGCTCGCGTACCGTGAGCGTGGCACGTTCCTCGCCTGCGTTGGTATCGGGATCATCCACGTCACCCGCGTCAACAATACTGAGCGCTTCATCGAGCACGAGCTCTGCCGCTTCCTCACGTATGCCTGATGCAACTACATGGCTTGAATAGCGACGCAGCGCCTCGCGTACCGCTTTCGGCGTGAGGTGTGCATTCGAGGGCGATAACGAGGTCGCCGAAGTGGGGATGCCAACGAGCGCGAGATCAATGTGCTCGTCGGGATGAGGAGCCCGCCAGTTACCCGTACGAGGCCAGAGTGGGTCAGTACTAAGCGGTGCAATGGGCGTCGTGGAGGTCATGATTGCACGCTAGCAAGCAGGTTCGGCGGAGGGCAGGGCGAATTCATTTCGAATGTCCGGGATGCCAGACACAGACCATCAGGAAGCACTCCCGCGTACGTTCCACATGTTGTGAGATCGAAGCATGAGTCTTATCAATAGCGTCACCCTGGGGGATGCCCAGCTCACCCGTCAGGAAGTTGTTGCCGTAGCCCGCGAAGACGCGCGTGTGGAAATTAGCCCCGCAGCACTCGAACGTGTTGCCGCAAGCCGAGACATCATCATTGCGCTCGCCGACGACACTATTCCGCACTATGGGGTTTCAACCGGGTTCGGGGCGCTCGCCAAGGTACAGATCCCTGTGGAAAAACGTCAGCAGTTGCAGCGAAGTCTGATCCGCTCACACGCGGCAGGGAGTGGCGCCGAGGTTGACCGTGAGGTTGTTCGTGCGCTCATGCTGTTGCGGCTACAGACGCTGACCACGGGCCGCACTGGTGTGCGCCCAGAGGTGGCTGAGACATATGCCGCGATCCTGAATGCTGGCATTACCCCCATCGTGCACGAGTATGGATCGCTCGGCTGCTCGGGTGACTTGAGCCCGCTCGCTCACTGCGCCCTCACGGTGATGGGAGAGGGGCGAGTACGCGTAGATCGTGACCCGGCCGCGCAATCAGTCGACGCGGCGGAAGCGCTCGCCGCAGCAAATATTACGCCGCTTGTGCTCGTCGAGAAAGAGGGGCTCGCGCTCATTAATGGCACTGATGGCATGCTCGGCATGCTCTGCCTCGCGCTCACCGATCTTGACGAGCTGTTCTCGGTGGCGGATCTCGCCGCGGCGGCAAGCGTCGAAGCGCTTACCGGGACCGATGCCGTATTCGCGGCAGATCTGCACGCGCTGCGCCCGCACGCGGGGCAAACGACATCGGCAGCGAATATCGCCACGGTGCTTGCAGATTCGCATCTCATTCAGCGTGCGCGGGAGGGAGAGTTCACTCGAGTACAGGATGCGTACTCGTTGCGATGCGCACCGCAGGTGCACGGTGCAGCGCGCGATACAGCAGCGCATGCAGCGCGAGTCGCTGCAGTGGAACTGTCATCCGCAGTTGATAATCCAGTGGTGCTTCCCGACGGCCGCGTTGAATCGAACGGTAACTTTCATGGTGCACCCGTTGGCTACGTGCTCGACTTCCTCGCCATTGCGGTTGCAGACCTCGCGAGCATCTCTGAACGGCGCACCGATAGGTTCCTCGATGTCGCGCGCAATCACGGGCTGCCGCCATTCCTCGCTGCTGATGCCGGGCTTGATTCAGGCCTCATGATTGCCCAGTACACCGCCGCAGGCATCGTGTCCGAACTCAAACGGCTTGCGGTTCCTGCCTCGGTTGATTCAATCCCCTCCTCGGCGATGCAGGAGGATCACGTTTCGATGGGGTGGGCAGCTGCACTCAAACTACGCAGGGCCATCGACGGGCTCTCTCGGGTATTGAGCATTGAATTACTCGCATCCACTCGCGCACTCGATTTCCGTGCGGCGGAAGGGATCGGCACGCCTGCTCCTGCGACCGCCGCTGTGCACGCACTTTTCCGCACGCGGATTCCCGCACCCGATACCGATAGCTTTCTGTCGCCAATGATCGATGAGGCGCATCAATTTGTGGTGAGCGGTGCCGTGCTCGACACGGTGGAATCCGCGCTCGGCGCTCCACTCGCGTAGGCTTCCTGCATGAGCGAGCCGAAGGTGCCTGCAGCGGATCACACACTGCGCATTCTCCGATTGCTCGCTCGTTCTCGCGGCCCGATGCCCGCGAGTATTATCGCCTCACAGCTCGATCTGCCTCGTTCAAGCGTGTATCAATTACTTGCGACGCTGCAAGAACACGGCTTTGTGATGCACCTTCAAGAGGAGCGTCGCTACGGGCTTGGGGTCGCTGCGGTTGAGCTCAGCCTTGCGTATGAGAAGCAGGAGCCGCTTGCGCGACTCGGGCGCCCGCTTGTGGCTTCGCTCGTCGATCGTGCAGGCGCAAGCGGGCACCTGGCAGTTCCGAGCGGGAGTGACGTTCTCTACGTTATCGAAGAGCGTGCGCAGGGCGCACCCTCGCTCGTCACCGACGTGGATGTGCGGCTTCCCATGCACCTGACCGCGAGCGGTCGCGCGATTCTTGCAGTGCTTCCACGGGCGCAGGTGCGCGCGCTATATCCGAATGCGCAGGCGTTCGCGCACAGGCTCGGGCGTGAAGGCGGAATTGAACGGTACTCGCAGTTGCGCACGGTGCTCGACGACACGACGACACGTGGGTATGCCGTTGAGCGTGGGTCAGTTACGGAGGGATTCTCTTCAGTTGCCGTCGCGGTGCTCGATCATCGAAGCTGGCCCGTTGCGGCGATTGCATTGACGTTCAGAGATACCGATACGTCTGAAGATGAATACGCTGCTCTCGCCAGACAGGTCCAGGCGACTGCCGATGTGTTATCTACACGTATTCACGGCCGGCGCGCCACACCCGGTGAGTGAGGCGCATACCGGGCCGGTATGCAAAGTGGCTTACTGATGGCGCGTTGATGAGATGAAGATCCGCACGTGCACCTGGGGCGATAGTTCCAACGCGAGGCTGGGTGGATCCACGCGGATCTACCCACCCGTCAAGGTGCATGCCGAGTGCCGTGGCGCCGCCGAGCGTCGCTGCGCAAACTGCTTCTTCAACGGTGAGCTTCATCTGTAGCACGGCGGTCGCAACACTGAACGCAATGGAACTCGTGAACGATGTACCCGGGTTGCAATTCGATGCGATCGCAATGGTGGCACCTGCATCGATGAGCTGGCGGGCTGGGGCAAAGGGCATACGAGTGGAAAGGTCGCATGCAGGAAGCACAGTCGCAACCGTGCTTGCGTGTGCGAGGGCATCGATATCTGCGTCTGTGAGGAACCCGAGATGATCAACGCTGAGAGACCCGTGGGCCACCGCGAGCTGCACCCCCGGGCCATATCCGAGCTGATTGCCATGCACGCGCGTTGCGAGCCCGTGCGTGCGTGCGGCCGACAAGATTCGGTTGCAGGCCGACTTATCGAAGGCCCCGACCTCGCAAAATACGTCAACTGCGCTCACGAACGGTGCAACAGCGTTGAGCATTGGTCCGGTCACGAGATCGAGGTACTCATCAGGCTGAGTGTTCTCAGGAGTCACGTGTGCTCCGAGAAAGGTCACTGCGTCAACCTCTTCCGAAGCGATCTGAGCAGAGCGCACTTCGTCACGGACGGTGAGGCCGTAACCTGTCTTCGTTTCAATCGTCGTTGTGCCGTCTTGGCACGCCTCACGTAATAAATGTTGAAGCTTGGTGCGTAGCTCAGCATCGCTTGCGGCGCGAGTCGCGGTCACCGTTTCATTGATGCCTCCGGCACTATATGCCTGTCCGCTCATTCGAGCTTCAAATTCTGCTGAGCGGTCTCCTGCAAACACCATGTGCGTGTGAGAGTCGACCCAACCAGGCAGAAGCGCTCGTCCGTCGGCATCCACCTGCTCGTCCGCGGACGGTACCTTCTTAGCCGAACCAACCCATACGATTTGGTCCTGTTCACAGACAACAGCAGCATTGTGGATCCGCCCACCCAAGCCTTCACCGAACGCTACGTCGTTGGTGGTGAGCTCCGAGATATTCGTGATCAGCGTCGAGACCATAGTGACCTACCAGGCCTGCTCAGTGTTTCGAATAACTGGTTCCATTGGGACACGCACTCCTCGTTCAGTGGCCACTTCGACTGCGCGCTGGTAGCCAGCATCCACATGTCGAATCACACCCATACCCGGATCATTCGTGAGTAGTCGCTCAAGCTTCTCAGCAGCAAGCTCTGAACCATCGGCAACCGACACCTGGCCGGAGTGGATCGAGCGGCCAATGCCGACTCCACCACCGTGATGGATGGACACCCATGTTGCCCCCGACGAGGTAGCTGTGAGCGCATTCAGAAGCGGCCAATCGGCAATCGCATCCGAGCCGTCTGCCATGGCTTCAGTCTCGCGGTACGGGGACGCGACGGAACCGGAATCGAGGTGGTCGCGCCCGATGACGAGCGGAGCTGAGATCTTGCCTTCGGCCACAAGCTCATTGAAGCGGACGGCGGCCTTGGCGCGATCGCCGTATCCGAGCCAGCAGATGCGGGCGGGCAAGCCTTCGAACTCAACACGATCTTGTGCAGCGCGGATCCACCGATGCAAATGCTCGTTCTCCGGGAAGAGCTCGAGGATTGCTTCGTCGGTCACCCGAATGTCTTCCGGGTCGCCTGAGAGCGCTGCCCACCTGAACGGCCCGAGCCCCTCACAAAAGAGTGGGCGAATGTACGCAGGTACGAACCCGGGGAACTCAAATGCGCGGTCGTATCCGCCGGTTCGTGCTTCGTCGCGGATCGAGTTGCCGTAGTCGAAGACTTCAGAACCCGCGTCTTGGAACTCCACCATCGCGCGCACCTGTGCCGCCATCGATGCTTGTGCGTCAGCGGTGAATGTTTCAGGGTCTGCCTCGGACCGGTCTTTCCATTCGTCGACGGTGTACCCAATTGGAAGGTACGAGAGCGGGTCGTGCGCGCTTGTTTGATCGGTGACGATGTCGATGTGGATCTCGCCGGCCTGGTGACGTCGCAGGATTTCGGGGAAGACTTCGGCCGCGTTGCCGACGAGCCCAACAGAGAGACCCTTCCTTTCATCCTTCGCACGTTGCACCTTCGCGAATGCCTCGTCGAGATCGGTGACGACTTCGTCAAGATATCGCTTGCCGACTCGGCGCTTAAGCCGTGTCTCATCGACATCGACGATGAGACACGCACCTTCGTTCAGCGTGACGGCGAGTGGCTGAGCGCCACCCATGCCACCGCAGCCTCCAGTGAGTGTGATCGTGCCGGCGAGCGTGCCACCGAAGCGCTTCCGAGCGACTGCCGCAAACGTTTCGAACGTGCCCTGCAGGATGCCCTGGGTGCCGATATAGATCCAGGAACCGGCGGTCATTTGACCATACATAATGAGGCCCTCGGCCTCGAGCTTTCGAAACTCGGGCCAATTTGCCCAGTCTCCGACAAGGTTCGAGTTTGCGATGAGTACGCGCGGAGCCCATTTGTTCGTGCGGAACACACCGACAGGCTTGCCTGACTGTACGAGGAGTGTCTCGTCATCTTCGAGGTCGCGGAGCGTATCTACAATTGCGTCGAAAGCTTCCCAGGAGCGAGCGGCGCGCCCAGTGCCACCGTACACAACAAGATCATCCGGTCGTTCGGCAACCTCGGGGTCAAGGTTGTTCATGAGCATGCGAAGGGGCGCCTCGGTTTGCCAGCTCTTTGCTGAGATCTCAGTGCCGCGAGGGGAGCGAACGGGGCGTGCGCCGGGGAGTGCCATGGCGGTCCTTTCGTTTGGTTAACTCCATCTCACCCCGACCTACTCCGCAAGACAATGCCGTTCAACTGCAAATCGTCTGGGATTCCGGACGATATCGAAGCGATTTCAGAAGTAGCATATGCCAAAACATATACGAAATTGTTATATTTTGACTTTGCCTTTCAAGGTACTTGCCATTAGGTTGTTAACAAGTTCACGTTAACGTGTGAATGAGTTTGACGTTTTACTCAACGAGGAGTCACATGCACGACATTAAGCACACGCTTCCAACGCAACTCTTGCAGCTGCGTGAGCTCCTCATGACCCGATTCCGTGCGGTCTTTACCGGCGTCAACATCACGGACGCGCAGTGGCGCGTTATCCGCGTGATCAATGAGCTCGGAACCGTCGATTTCTCGACGCTGTCAGACCGCTCAATCGTCGCGAAGCCAAGTCTCTCCCGTGTGATCAGCAGCTTGGAAGCGCGCGGAATTGTGCAACGTGCAGGGGTGGAAGCAGACCAGCGCCAAGTTGAGCTCAGCTTGGCGCCATATGGACATGAATTCATCGCAGGCCTGGCGCCTTTGATCGATGATGTCTATGCAGGTCTGCTCCGCGACCTTGGCGACGTACGCATGAGCGCAGTATCGGCTTCCATCGCTGAAAGCATCGAAATTTTGGAAGAGGCAAAGTCCAGCATCTCGGCTCGCCGATGACGTTTGACATCGCTCATAGTTGACTCTCGAAAACTCATTGTTCACTCTCAAAAAGGAGAATCATGGAAAAGAAAATCGCTAAGTGGGGCTGGGGCGCTGGTGCTCTGGTTACTGGCCTGGCACTCGCGCTCACTGGCTGCGCCAATGGAGGCGGTGGCGATACTGAGGGCGGCTCCTCGTCGTCACCCGGCTCGATCGTGCTTGGCTACCCTGGCGGCCTTGGCCCAGGGGACGCGCCCTCAGCACTCGCACTCGAAACGCTTGCGGCCGATGGTTGGACCACCGAGTTCATCGAATTCGACTCACCCGACGTACAGACCCAGGCGCTCCTGCGCGGCGACGTTAACTTCGCCGCAATGGGCCCGGCGACCGTCATGTCAGCAAACCTCGCGGGTGCCGATATCAAGATGATCACCGATGACGTCGCAAACGACCTGCAGATCGTGGTGTCACCAGACATCAACGAGTGCGCTGATCTCGACGGCAAGCCCGTCGCATACCACTCAGAGGGGTCAACGAGCACCGCTCACCTGAAGCAGTGGCTTGCAGACACCTGCCCCGACGCGTCACCTGAGTTCATGGTGATCTCGGGCTCGGCAAACCGAGCAACGGCGCTCATCCAGGGCCAGATTGCCGGCACCGTCGTTCGTCTTGAAGACTGGATCCCTGCGATCAAAGGCAACGAAGACTCAGCTAAGATCCTGACTTCACTATCTGAGGATCAGAGCGATCTGCTCGCTCACACGATCACCACATCGTCGAAGGCGATCGAAGAGAACTCTGAGCTTGTCGAGGCATACCTTGACGCACTTGCTTCCGAGTACGAGGCACTGAACGAAGACCCTGCAGCCTACGCTGAGCGTGCTGCAGACCTGCTCGGCATGGACGCCGCAGAACTCGCAGAGGTTTACGGAGAGCTCGTTGCACTTGAGATCTTCCCGGCAACCGTCGGCATCAACATGGATGAGGTTGAAGCAACGCTGACGTTCTACCAGAAGAGCGGGTCGATCCCCGAGGGTGAGCTCACCGCTGCCGACGTCGCTGACGATCGGTACAACCGGTAACCCAACCGTTACGGCTGTGCTCCCACTTCGGTGGGAGCACAGCCCAGTAGCTGACACATGAAAGAAGGTGCGGTTTCTTGACTGCAAACCTCACGGCTACGGCCAAGCGGGACCGGCGTATCCACATCCTCCGATTGGGCCGGTCTGTCTCGCCGTTGAAGACAGTACTCCTACGAGTCGCCGCGATCGCGGCATTCGCGCTGTTCTGGGAGTTCGGGGCGCGAGCAGCAGATTCGCTGCTCATTCCGACCTTTATAGACACCATGGTCGGTCTTTACAAGATTGCGTTCGTAACAGGCGAACTCTGGCCAGCGCTTCTCACCAGCAACATTGCACTCGTGTGGGGCTATGTGATCGCGGTCGTGATCGCGGTGCCACTCGGTCTCGCTATGGCACGCTGGCAGGTTGTTGATCGGGCAATCTCGCCCATCACTGCCGCAAGCCTCGCACTTCCCATTTCCCCCCTCATTCCGATCATTCTTATAGCGTTTGGGCTCGGGCTCCTCCCGAAAGTTCTCGTCATCGTCCTATTCTCGTGGGTATACATCACCACGAACGTGCGCGCCGGTGTGCGCACCGTCCCAAAGACCCTGAGTGAGATGGCAACCAGCTTCGGCGCAAGTGAAGCTCAGGTGTGGGGTCGAATCCTCATCCCCGGCGCACTTCCCGCTATTATTTCGGGCCTGCGGATCGGTCTGAGCCGCGCGTTCGCGGGAATGGTGATTGTTGAACTCATCATGCTTCCCGTCGGTATCGGTGCCGCAATGCTCGACTACCGTGGCACGTTCCAATCCGGCCTCCTCTACGCAACCACCATCGCTGTGGTGCTTGAAGCGGTTCTCTTGGCGACGCTAATGCAGGCCGCCGAACGACGTCTCATGAAATGGAAGTAACAAATGATCCAGGTAAATGATCTTACGCACCGCTACGTCACCGAAGGGCGTGGCGAAACGCTCGCACTGTCGAACGTGAACCTCGAGATCCGTGACAACGAGTTCATCACCCTGCTTGGCCCATCGGGCTGTGGCAAGACTACGCTCATGCGTGCAATCGGCGGGCTCGAAAGCCCGACTGAGGGTGAAGTGCTTGTGAACGGCAAGAAGGTGTCGGGACCGAACCTCGACTGCTCGGTCGTGTTCCAGAACTTCGCGCTCCTCCCGTGGGCATCGGTCCTTGACAACGTCGCATTCGGACTGGAGATGCGTGGCACCTCAAAGTCTGACGCACGCGAGCGCGCGCAGTCGTTTGTTGAAAAGGTCGGTCTTTCAAGTTTCGAGAATAAGTACCCGAAGGAGCTGTCGGGCGGCATGCAGCAGCGCGTCGGGCTTGCTCGTGCCCTCGCTGTTGAAACGCCGATTATTCTGATGGACGAGCCCTTCGGCGCTCTCGACCAGCAGACCCGCCGCTATATGCAGGAGGAACTGCTCGACATTTGGGAGAAAGATAAGAAGACCGTCGTCTTTGTGACCCACGATATGGAAGAAGCCGTGTTGCTTGCAGACCGTGTCGTGCTGATGTCGGCACGCCCGGGCCGCGTCGAAGAAGTTATCGACGTGAACATTCCTCGCCCACGCAACCAGGAGGGCATTGAGCGTACGCCTCAGTTCGTTGAGCTCAAAGAATACCTTTGGAGCCGCCTGCGCGATATGTACCAGATGGGGGTAAAGTGACCACTACACTAGACACCCGCGCGGTCACCACGAGTGACCTTCCCGCCCCGGTTAAACCTCCGGTTTGGAAACGGATCCTTCGCTACTTCGTGCTGAATTGGGGTTCGCTCGTCGTCCTCGGGATTATTTGGGAAATTCTCGGCCACGCACTGAAGCTGCAGTGGCTCCCCCCACTCAGCGCAGTATTCGCGGAGCTCTTCCGACTGTTCGCGTCAAACGAGCTGCCGAAGCACCTGCTGTCAAGCTTCTCGATGTTTGGGATCGGTCTCGGACTCGCAATCGTTGTCGGCCTCGTCGTCGGCACGCTCATGGGCGTGTTCTCGACTGTGTTCGCCGCTCTTGACATATACGTGAACGCACTCTTCGTGACACCGTCGCTCATCTTCGCGCCGATCCTGTTTGCGATCTTTGGCTTGTCAGACATCACCCGTTTTTCGGTCGTGTTTCTGTACGGTGTGTTCGTGATCATCATCAACACGGCGTCGGGCATCCGAAACGTTGAGGCGCCTCTCCTCGACATGGCGGCATCATACGGTGCGTCGCGCTGGCACACCGTGATCCGAGTTGTGCTTCCCGCAGCGTTCCCAATGATCCTCGCTGGACTCCGCCTGTCGGTCGGACGCTCTGTCAAGGGCATGGTGAACGGTGAAATGTTCATCGCACTCGTCGGTATCGGCGGGCTTGTCTCAACATTCAGTAAGCAATACAACTTCAGTGCAGTGTGGGCAATCTCACTGTTCCTCATGCTCGTCGCGATCCTGCTCAACCAGGTGGTTGGCGTGATTGAGAAGAAGTTCACGAACTGGGTGGGGTAGTACTGGTTTCATAAACACGACCACTTCAGCTGGGTTGGCATCCGCATTAGTCAGCCGAAGGGCTGCTGAAACGGAAGCCATCCCAGTTTTGTGTTTTCAAAAGAATGGTAACTCGCAGTTCCTCCACAGGCAGCGAGTCTGCGCTGGGTCTGGGCGACGTCCCTCGTGGCACGGTGAGTGAAAATTCACTCTCCGTGAAACATTCAAATGGGAGCCACGACAGGGTGTGAATTGAAGCTTCTCAGACTATTCGGGCCTCGCCTATCCTGCTAGATACAGAATAGGCGAGGCCCGAATAGTTCGTACTTAATTGGAGTTATTTTGTGGCGCCAAATTTTGGCGAGTGTGCTTCGTTGAGTGTGATGTGCACGGCCTGCTGGTCGGTGTAGAAATCGATTGACCGGTATCCGCCCTCATGTCCGAGTCCAGACGCCTTCACACCACCGAACGGGGTGCGGAGATCGCGCACGTTATTCGAGTTGAGCCACACCATTCCTGCCTCAACGTCCTGAGCAAAGTTGTGTGCGCGCTTCAAATCCGAGGTCCAGATGTACGCCGCGAGGCCGTACTTCGTGTTGTTTGCGAGTTCGAGCGCTTCTTCGTCAGTGTCGAACGGCGTAATTGCGACGACTGGGCCGAAGATTTCCTCTTGGAAAATGCGAGCGTCAGGGGACACATCAGCAAAAGCTGTTGGGGAAACGAAGTTGCCAGTCGGGAACCCCTCAGGACGGCTACCACCGGCAACGAGGCGTCCCTCAGACTTGCCGATTTCGACATAGCTCATGACCTTCGCGTAATGCTCAGGGTGCACAATCGCACCAACCTCTGTCGCCGGATCCGAAGGCAGACCGACAACAATATTGTTCGCGCGTTCCGCGTAGCGATTGACGAACTCGTCGTAAATCTCACGCTGCACCAGTATGCGTGAACCTGCGGTGCAGCGCTCTCCATTCAAGCTGTAAACACCGAACACCGTGGCATCAAGTGCCGATTCGAGGTCTGCATCAGCAAATATAACGGCGGGGCTCTTGCCGCCGAGTTCCATTGAGAGGCCTTTGAGGTAAGGAGCAGCGTTTCCAAAGATGAGCGAGCCGGTGCTGCTCTCTCCTGTAAACGAAATGAGAGGGACATCTGGGTGCTTCACGAGTGCATCTCCTGCTGACTCACCGAAGCCATTCACCAGGTTGAAAACTCCATCGGGGATTCCAGCCTCCCGGAAGATCTCTGCCCAAAGGGATGCTGATAGCGGCGTGAACTCTGCCGGCTTGAGAACGACGGTGTTGCCGGTTGCGAGAGCAGGGCCAAGCTTCCAGGACTCGAGCATGAATGGAGTGTTCCACGGTGTAATCAAGCCGGCCACACCGATTGGCTTGCGGTTCACATAGTTCAGCTGGCGGCCCGGTACTTTGAAGGTGTCGTCGTGCTGCGCAACGACGAGGTCGGCGAAGAACCTGAAGTTCTCAGCAGCGCGGCGAGCCTGACCCTTTGCTTGGGTGATCGGTAGCCCCGAGTCCCAGCTTTCAAAGAGCGCAACCTGCTCGTCGCGCGATTCCACGATGTCTGCGACTTTGTGCAGAATGCGTGAGCGCTCGCGGGGGAGCATTGTCGGCCAGGGTCCCTCGTCGAAAGCACGCTTTGCAGCTGCGACCGCGAGTACAATATCGGCTTGCTGGCCAGAGGCTGCCTTGATGTATGTCTCATTGGTGACCGGATCGAGAACGTCGAGCTCTTCGCCATCTACTGAATCAACGAACTTGCCGTCGATGAAATGTCGGATCTTGTCAGGGAGCCCCGTGGGCATTTCGTGAATCATAGGTGTCTTCCGAGTGTGAGGGTGTGACGCCGAGTTAGGAGGCCGCGGGGGTCTCATCCTGGCTTGGGGGGGGGTTACTATGGATCTCTTCTTGGTGTGCGAGAACTGCATCAAGCGTTCCCGTGCGGTGCTGCCGCGCAGCGAGTTCAATCTCGAGGACGGGGGCACCAGATTCGATGAGATCGAGGAGGGCATCGTGTTCGTTCACAGATTCCTGTGCGCGTCCGGGAACGAAACTGAATGATGAGTTGCGCAGCATCTTCATGCGATCCCAGCCGCGGTGTACGAGGTCGAGCAGGTGCGGATTTTCGCAGCTCTCATAAAGCACTGAGTGGAAATCGTAGTTGAGCTGGGTAAATCGTTGCGGATCGAAGCTGGCAAGCGACTCGCGCATCGTATGGTTAATGGCGCGTGCGCGAAGGACTTGATCGTCCGTAATCTTAGGAGCCGCGAGTGCGGTGGCGGCTCCTTCGACGAGAGCAAGGGTCTGCATGGCGTACAGGTACTCTGCTTCTTTCACGAGCGAAACCTGCGCCCCAACGTTACGTTCGAAGGTGACAAGTTGTTCGGCTTCCAGACGCCGGATCGCCTCGCGTACAGGCACAACCGACATTTCGAGGTCAGCGGCAATCACAGCAAGCACGAGCCGGAATCCGGGGACGTACTGGCCACTATTGATCCGGTCCCTGAGCACACGGTATGCACGCTCTGACTTCGATTCGGCTGCCATGATCTAGTCCTGTTCTTCCTGAGCGGTCTCTGCTTCGTACTTTGCTCGCCATTCAGCGTTCATGGGAAAAAGGCCGTCAACGGCGAATCCGAGAGCGACCTGCTTGGCAACCCACGCATCCGCTGCCTCTTGCTCGGCTGCCTCACGCGCGACGTCCTCGATTAGGAACGGCGGAATGACGATCACGCCATCACGGTCACCCATAATGATGTCGCCGGGCTGTACGGCGGCTCCGCCGCACGCGATCGTAACGTCGACCTCCCACGGCACATGGCGTCGTCCGAGCACACTTGGGTGAGCGCCTTGGGAGAAGACTGGAATATCAAATTCTTGCACCGCCGCAAAGTCGCGAACGCCGCCATCAGTTACGATGCCCGCCGCACCTCGTACCTGTGCGCGCAGAGCGAGCACATCACCCACAGTGCCGGTAGACGGCACTCCGCGCGCCTCGACGACGAGAACCTCGCCCTCGTTCACCGTGTCAAACGCACGCTTCTGTGCGTTAAAGCCGCCACCAAACTCCTTGAATAAGTCTGGGCGGTATGGAATGAACCGAAGTGTCTTGGCGGCGCCAAGGATTGAAGCGCTTTCGTGATTGGGGAGAACGCCATCTATAAAGATATCGGTGTAACCACGTCTGCGGAGGGCCGCAGAAACCGTCGCAACTGCGACTCCTGAAAGCAGCTCGTGAATCTCGGGAGTGAGGGGGCTCTCGTTGGCTGGCCCTTCGAGCGGTGTCGCGCGCCGAGCTGACACAGCTGCAGCTTGCTCTTCCACGCCACCCCAAGCCTCAACGCGCTGCAGATCATCGACTGTGGGCTTGTGTCCGAAATCGGCGAATTCCTTGGTTCCTTGAGTGACGGTGGTAATGAGACGTCCGGTGGAGGGAGTTCCAGCAGCAGATGGTGCGTCGACTTCAACCTCGACGGTGTCACCGGGAATCACGACGGAGGATCCTGCAGGGGTACCTGTCAATATAACGTCGCCTGGTTCCAAGGTCATGTGCTGGGAAAGATCGGCAATCAGCTGTCCGAAGGGAAACTTGAGAGTGTCAGAAGTATCGGACTGTACGAGTTCACCGTTAACCCATGTGCGAATGCGCCAGTCGCCCTCACCAATGCCGCTAGTTGCGACCGCGCCGGGCCCGATGGGCGTGAAACCGTCACCACCCTTATTACGCAGATTTGAACCCTTGTCTGCAGTACGGAGGTCGTACAAGCCAAAGTCGTTCGCGGCCGTGATCCAATCGACGTGCGACCAACCGTCTTTTGGGCTGACCCAGCGGGCCTCCTTACCAACGACTAGCGCTATCTCGCCCTCGAAGGCGAGCAGTTCGGTGCCGGCAGGGCGTTCAATTGTGCCTCCCGTCGTCGAAAGTGATGATGAAGGCTTCAAAAAATATGAAGGAAATTCCGGTGCGCGGCCGCGCTGTGAGATTCGTGAAGCGTAGTTCAAGTGCACCGCAATGATCTTCCCTGCGGTATTCAAATCGTAAGTCATGAGTCCTCGCAATTGGTCGTATCTCTTATGATATATGATTTGCACGGATTGGGGAAGATTCGCGCGGATGACCGGTCAATAGCTCGCGCGTGAGTCAGGCTTGCTGCCATTGCCCACGGCGACGTACCGTTCAACAAGTGCTTCCGACTGTCGGGCGAGAATTGCGACATCTGCGCCGACTGCTACGAAAGAAGCGCCGGCTTCGATGTAACGTTCAATGTCAGCCTGGGCGAAGGCGTTCACGCCGACGGGCTTATCTGCTTGATGACCAGCCGCAATCACGCGAAGCACGGCAGATACGACATCGGGGTGAGACTGCTGACCTAGGTAACCCATTGACGCAGCAAGGTCTGACGGGCCTACGAAGACCGCGTCTACTCCGTCGGTAGCAATAATTTCATCGACGTTTGCGACTGCCAGTGTGGACTCGATCTGCACGGTGAGACTGATCGTTTGCGAAGCGTCGACAAGATAGTCATCGACGCGATTCCAGCGGGAGGACCGGGCAAGGGCCGAACCGACCCCGCGCATCCCTCCATGCGGATATCGAATTGCACGCACGATGGCTTCGGCTTGCTCGGGAGTATCCACCATGGGGATAAGAAGATTTTGAGCCCCGAGGTCAAGGACCTGCTTTATGAGTACTGGATCCCCATGGGGGGGACGCACTAGCGGGATTGCGGGGTACGCAGATATTGCGTGGAGCTGCGCGAGAATCGATTCGAGCCCGTTGGGAGAGTGCTCGGCATCGAGGAGTACCCAATCACAGCCGGAGCTGGCCACTATCTCTGCGGTGATTGCGCTTCCGGCGCATGCCCAGAGTCCTACGAGCGGTCTCTTGGCGCTCTGCAGGCGATCACGAAAGGTTGAGGGAAGAGTTACATGAATCGGCATGTCACCGACCCCAACCCGTTGTATTCTGCGTGCACGGTGTCCCCTTGTTCGATCCACATGGGCCGCGTGAAGGAGCCAGCAAGTACGATCTCGCCAGCCTCAAGCGACTGATTGTGCTGTGCTAGCTTGTTTGCGAGCCAGGCGACCCCCATTGCTGGATGGCCGAGAATTGCACCAGCAACGCCCGAGTCCTCGATGCTCTCGTTTCGGTAGAGGAGTGCCGATACCCATCTGAGGTCAATCGCATTTGGTTTCATGGGCGTGCCGCCAAGCACCAAGCTGCCCATAGCGGCGTTGTCGCTGATTGTGTCTACGATTGTGCGGCCTTCAAGTTCGATGTGGGAGTTGAGTATCTCCAGCGCGGGCAAGACGTAAGCTGTGGCATCTAGCACATTGGTGATTGAGATGTTTGGACCTGATAGCGGTTTTGAGAGTATGAATGCGAGTTCTACCTCGATACGCACGTTCGAGTAGCGATCGAACCCCAGCACTGAACCCGACTCAAATACCATGTCATCGTGGATGACACCGTAGTCGGGTTCGGTGATGCCGGTGGCGACCTGCATTACCTTGGATGTGAGCCCGATCTTGTGACCAACGAGTCGCGCGCCCTTCCCGATTCGCCGATCAGACCAAACTTTCTGGACTGCATACGCGTCCTCAATATCCATCCCAGGGAATCTGCTCGTGAGCTTCGGAAGCACAGTGCGATCGGTGTCCGCCTGAATGAGTTCATCGGCGATAGATTCGATCTGTGATGGGTCGAGCACAGCGGCCTCCGCTTTCGTAGGGGATATGAAGACTATTTATTAAATCGTATATGATTAGTTGAATGGTTGCTACCGATAGCTCGGTGTGTTCATGGAGTGTTCGGGAAAGATAGCTCGCTAGCGCCCACGCGGACACGTGGACGATTACTCGATACAGGGGAGCTGAGGCTGCGGCGCACTATATAACTAAATGGTCACGTAAAGCGTGTAGACTGATACGATGCCCTCTTCTGAGAATACTGCGCCCGAAAACATCGAGGCCGCGCCCGAAAACATCACCGAGGCAGTGAGCGAAGGTAATCCCGACGCTGCTGCACCCGACTCCGCTGCTTCCGACTCTGCTGCACCTGAAACCGTAGCTCCTGAGTCCTCTGCTTCTGACAAGTCCGACAAAGCGACCGAAAAGGCAGCCGAAAAGGCTGCGAACAAAGCTACCGACAAGGCGGCCGACGAGTCTGGCGAGAAGCGCATAACTTTTGCCGACCTTGGTCTCTCAAAGCGAGTCCTTAAAGGAATTACCGCTGTCGGCTATGAAACCCCCTCAGCGATTCAGGCCGCGACAATCCCGACCCTCATGCAAGGTCGCGACGTCGTGGGCCTAGCTCAGACTGGAACAGGAAAGACCGCAGCATTTGCGCTTCCGATCCTTTCGCGCATTGAGCCGGGGCAAGGAGTGCCGCAGGCGCTTGTCCTCGCACCCACACGCGAACTCGCGCTCCAGGTATGTGAAGCATTTGAGAGCTTTGCGTCAGAGCTTCCCGAGGTGCACCTGCTCCCCGTCTATGGTGGTCAGGCATATGGTCAGCAGCTCTCCGCGCTTCGTCGCGGAGTCGATATCGTCGTCGGTACCCCCGGTCGCATCATGGACCACTTGAAGCGTGGGTCTCTTGATCTCACTCAGATCAAGTACCTCGTGCTTGACGAAGCTGACGAGATGCTCAAGATGGGCTTTGCTGAGGATGTCGAGACGATCCTCGCGGATACTCCAAGCTCCAAGCAGGTCGCACTCTTCTCTGCAACGATGCCGGCTCAGATTCGCCGCATCTCACAGCAGTACCTCAACGATCCCGAAGAGATCAAGATCGCTGGGAAAACGCAGACCTCTTCGAACACCACGCAGCGTTATGTCGTTGTCTCCTACATGCAGAAGCTTGACGCACTCACCCGCATTCTCGAAGTTGAAGACTTCGACGGACTCATCGTCTTCACTCGTACCCGTGGTGACTCTGAGCAGGTCGCAGAGAAGCTGCGCGCCCGTGGTTACTCGGCCTCGGCGATTAATGGTGACGTGCCACAGAATATTCGTGAGCGCACAATTCAATCGTTGAAAGATGGTCGAATTGACATCCTCGTGGCAACTGACGTTGCAGCACGTGGCCTTGACGTCGAACGCATCAGCCATGTCGTGAACTACGACCTGCCGATCGATACCGAGTCATACGTGCACCGCATTGGCCGCACTGGCCGTGCCGGCCGTTCCGGCCAGGCGATCAGCTTCGTAACTCCGCGAGAGCGCCGGATGCTCACGTCGATTGAGCGTGCCACAAAGCAGCCGCTTACGCCGATGCAGCTTCCTCGTGTCGATGAGGTGAACGCGACGAGGCTGTCACGCTTCGATGACGCAATTACCTCGGCGCTCGACGACACTGTTCGCATCGAGAAGTTCCGTGACATCATCGACCACTATGTGCGTCACCATGATGTACCGGAGAACGACGTTGCTGCAGCGCTCGCAGTCGTATCGCAGGGCAAGACCCCGTTGCTGCTCGACGAGTCGGCAGACGACAAGTTCAGCCGCGATCGCCAGCAGGCAGCCCGCTTCTTGGAAGAGGGTTCGGGCGGTCGCAACGACTCACGTGGCGGTCGCGACAACGACCGTGGCGAGCGTCGTGGCGCGAGGCCACAGCGCGACGACCTGCAGATGTACCGCATTGAGGTTGGTCATCGCCAGAAGGTAAACCCTGGCCAGATCATCGGTGCAATCGCAAACGAGGGCGGGCTCACCCGTGATGACTTCGGACGCATCCAGGTTCGCGACGATTTCTCGCTTGTTGAACTCCCGAAGAACCTCTCAAGCAACACGAAGCAGTCGCTCGAGCAGACCCGCATCAGCGGCAAGCTTATTGAGATCAAAGAAGACCGTGGCGGACACGGCGGCGGTGACCGTGGCGGTTACAACCGTAACGATCGTGGTGGTGACCGTGGCGGCGATCGCGGCGGCTATAACCGCAACGATCGTGGTGGTGACCGTGGCGG
>JBQEBC010000003.1:74785-77906 GCA_052106035.1 Leucobacter sp.
AATGATCGCGGTGGCGACCGTGGTGGATACAACCGCAATGAGCGGAGTGACCGTGGCGGCTACACCCGTGATGATCGTGGCGGCGATCGGGGCGGCTATGGCCGCAACGATCGTAACGATCGCGGTGGGGAACGCGGCGGCTACAACCGCAACGATGACCGTAATCGCGATGGCGGCAACAACCGTGCTGACGGAAAGCGCAAGCCGCGCTGGTAGCTGAAGGTAGATACAAAACTGCCCGGGTTCCTTATGCGGAACCCGGGCAGTTTTGTATCTAGTGCAGTATTAGCCTGCGAAGCGGAAGAGCTTCTTGTTCGCAAACTCGAGCATGCCAACCTTGCCGAGCTCACGCCCGTAACCCGACTTCTTCACGCCACCGAAGGGAACGTCTGCTCCCTCGAGGCCTGCACCACCGATAAACACCATGCCAACGTCGAGCTGGTTGCCTACCTGTTCTGCGCGTTCAAGGTCGTCACAGATGATGACTGAACCCAGGCCATACGGCGAAGAGTTCGCGAGTTCGATCGCTTCTTCATCGCTCGACACCTTGTACAGCTGCGCAACTGGCCCGAAGAGCTCCTGGCTATAGACATCCATCGACGGTGTGATGCCACCGAGGACCGCTGGAGTGTACTTGTTACCTTCTGGAGTGTTATCTCCGACGAGCATTTCTGCGCCCTGATCAAGGGCTCCCTGCACCTGTGAGGTGAGGTTCGTCGTGGCAGCTTCAGACGAGAGGGGACCGAAGTCGCCACCGTAGCTCTGGCCAGCGATAGCTTCGAGGAACTTCTTCGAAAACTCGTCATAGATGGAATCTATGACCACGATACGCTTCGAACCGTTGCAGGCCTGACCGGTATTTTCCATACGGCCACCGACTGCATGCTCGACTGCGTGATCGATATCCTTCGTATCCAGTACGAGGAAGACATCGGATCCACCGAGCTCGAGGACACACTTCTTGAGTGCGCGACCAGCCTGCTCAGCAACAATCGCACCTGCACGCTCGGAGCCGGTGAGAGATACGCCTGCGACGCGATCGTCCGCAATGATGGTTGAAACCTGTTCGTGCGTGGCGAATACGTTGACGTAGGCGCCCTCAGGGAAGCCAGCATCAAGGAACAGCTGCTCGATCGCGAGCGCCGACTCGGGGCACTGAGCTGCGTGCTTGAGCACGACAGTGTTGCCGAGGATAAGGTTCGGCACTGCGAAGCGGGCGACCTGATAGTAGGGGTAGTTCCACGGCATGATGCCGAGGATGACGCCGGTGCCCTGGAATCGGAAGAATGTCTTGAGACCGTCTTCGACTTCGAGAGCCTCATCTGCAAGCCAGGCTTCAGCGTTCTCCGCAAACGCGCCTGTGATAGCGCCCGAGAATTCTGCCTCGCCGATCGACTGGTCTAGTGGCTTGCCCATCTCGCGATTGATAATGGCGCCAAGTTCATCTTTGCGTTCGTCGAACAGCTCTGCTGCTCGCTTTGCAAGAGCCGCGCGCTCAGCGACGGTGGTCTTGCGTGACCATTCTTGGTAGGTCTTCTGGGTCGAGGCGAGTGCCGCCTCGATGTCGGCGGCGGTTGCGTCAGGGTATTCTGCAACTGTCTCGCCTGTGGCCGGGTTTATGACGGCGAAGGTGCCCATAGATGACTCACTCCTTAGTGACTTCGTCGGTGTAGGGACTCCAAGTCTCGCACACCCTCGGAGCGAGCACTAGCTCAACCCACCACGCGTTTCAGGTGGATTACAGCTAAATGAGTGCTCGTATCGTTAGCGCTCGGGAGAAATGGCTACCGATTCCGTCGGGATCTCTCTTTTGCGCGTGCGTCGGCGGAGTGCAATGGGAAGACAAATTGCGGTTGCGATCACTCCCAGGATGACGAGCCATGGCAACGAAATCCCGAACACGATTGCGAATCCTGAGCCAAAGGTTCCTATTGATTCGACGCCAGCTTTGAGTGCCTCCCAGAAATTTTGGGGGCCGCCACCGGGCAAGACGGTCGGCTCACCGAGCCACACTGAGATAGTGGCCTGTGAGATCTGTCCTTCGAGCGAGGTGAGTTGAGCTTGCAAACCGTCCAGCTCGGCTTGTCGTTCCGACAACGTCGTTTCTATTTCGAGAAGATCGCTCGTGGTGTCGGCTCCTGCGAGTAGCGCAGTAAGACGATCCACTGACGTTTGAAGGGCCTCTACGTGAGCATTGAGGTCGACGTGGGTCTCTGTGACGTCATCGCTTGCGCGCTGCTCTGAGCGCACCGTACCGATGGTCGCAAGCTCATCGAATGTTTCGTCGAAGCGTTCTGCGGGTACACGAATGACGAGGCTGCCAGATTGAGAAGCGTCGGTGGCGCCTGAAACCTGCTGGGAGGCCACCTCGCCACCGAGCTTCTGGACGATCTGAACAACGGCTTCAGTGGACTTCGTGACGTCTGAGCTTTCTATCTCAATGCTTCCAGTCCGCACGATTGACCGTGATGCAGCTGCCCCATCAGGTGCAACGGTTGCATCTTGGGCAGTGCCATCCAAGACGGCCCCAGATTCGGGCGTTGCCACAGCATCAGAGTGCATGAGTGTGTTGCTGCTGGATCCTTGCTGCACCGAACAGGCGCTCAGTGGGAGGAGCAGCAGGAGCGCGATAGCACCAATGAGTGTACGGATTCTCGTCATACGATCAAGATACTGATGGGTTCGCATAAGCGGTCGAACCAGTGTCAAACCGTTACGGAAGGGGGATCGTGATTGTTCCGGTTTCCGGTGGCTGCTCGATATCTAATCCCTTAAGATCCGGCATCCATCGCATAGTGGTCCCTGCAATGGTCGCCGCAACCACGAGCAGTCCCGTCGACACCAGAATCGCGCCGTTTGCTCCGAGCGCATCGATTGCCACGCCTCCGATGGCCGAACCGATTGCTACACCGACAAGTTGACCGGTGCCAATCCACCCGAATGCCTCTGCGGTTTCGGAGAACTTTACCGTCACCCCGATCATGCTTGAGATCCCTGCGAACGTCGGGGCGGTGCCAATGCCGCCGAGGAACAACACGATCGAAAGCCACCACATGTTGAGGCTAATGAGGCATGCTGCTGTGCCCGCGAGCACGATGAGAATGCGAATGAGCAAGGACCA
>JBQEBC010000004.1:0-76393 GCA_052106035.1 Leucobacter sp.
GGGGCCACCCATATTGCTGAACATGTTCGAAGGACTCCTCTTCGTGCCAGTGCTACTAGATCAAAAGCTTCCGTCCAAGTTATCGCAGATTACTGTGCGACGGGCGAGCAAACCGGAAGTTACTGCTTACTCGTTATTTCGGTAGCCTCAGGGTTCGCAGCTGCATTCGAACCTGCACCCGACTCTGCACCGTTGTCGGTCCCATTGTCAGAAACTTCTTGTTTCAGAATCTTCATGGACTGGCCAAGACTTCTCGCGAGTGCAGGGAGCTTGGGTGCACCGAACAACAGCACAACAAGAAAGACGATGACGATGAGATGTGTGCCGGTAAGTCCTTGCAACATATTGGCCCCTGTTCAGTAGGTATATGCCTGATTATCGCACGGTGCGTGGCGCACTATTCGGCAGTGGGCTGAGAGTTCTCTGGAGTTTCCTGCACGGGTGCTGCCTCGATATCTGACTCCGTCACCTGCGAGACAACGCCAGTGCCCTGGTTGCGTTTCGCAACGGAGGTAAGTACGAGCGCAATCACGCCGCCGATCGCCAGCCCGATTATGCCGCCAATGAGCAGCATGAATCCTGCTATTTGGCCCATGGTGTACATCGCACCCTCGGCAATGGGAAAGAGCAGCGTGACGAGTGACGCGATTGCTGCGCCGACGATTGCACCAACGATGAGCAGGCGCCCGTATCGGACGGTACGTCGCAGCTCGACGGTCTGCTGAATTTCGCTAGCCATGGGTCTATTCTCTCAGGTTTCTCCTGGGAGGCAGACACACATGAGAGGATGCTTCGCCCGTCAGTGGCGCACGCGGTAGATCGGAAGCAGACTCGCGAGATCCGCACGGGATCCGGATGCGATCACACGCCCCGAGCTGACCGCGTTGCCCCATTCGAGTGTGCCTGTGGCAAGCCCGATCCACGTCTCTGCATCAGTCTCGATGACGTTTGGTGGCGTGCCGCGCGTATGAGTAAGACCGCCGATACACTGCACAGCTCCAAAAGGCGGCACGCGCATCTCGACAGTTTTGCCTGGCGCAATCGCGGCGAGCTCCTCGAGCAAGAACCGCACCGTGGTCGCGACATCGGTTCTTTCCGAGCTGCCTGAACGCACTGCGGCGAGTGCGCGAAGCCCATCTTCGTCGGTGATCCTCCGCTTGGCCATGCGCCCAGACTATCCTTGAGGGTGTGAAGATTCTTGTTTTAGGCCCGGGTGCCCGCGAACACGCCATTGTTCTCTCCCTTCTCTCTGAAAGCGCAGGCCACGAGGTCGTATGCGCCCCGGGGAATGCGGGTATCGCTGCCCTCGGCGTTGAGACGCCCGACCTCGCATTCACCGACCCACAAGCGGTGACGGCGTTCGTGGCGGATCACAGGTTTGACCTCGTTGTTGTTGGCCCCGAGGCCCCGCTCGTTGCTGGAGTTGCGAACCCGCTTCGCGCAATGGGTGTGCCGGTGTTTGGCCCCGACGCCGCAGCTGCACAGCTCGAGGGTTCGAAGGCTTTCGCGAAGCGAATTATGGATGAGGCGCAGGTGCCGACGGGTCGCGCAAGCACTGTGACGTCTGCTGAGCAGGCGGGAGCAATCCTCGATGAGTATGGCGCTCCCTACGTGGTGAAGGCCGACGGGCTTGCGGCAGGCAAGGGTGTGCTCGTCACTGACGATCGTGATGCAGCGCTCGATCACATCGGCACTTGGGCCCCGCACGGTGATGTGCTCGTTGAAGAATTTCTAGATGGACCCGAGGTTTCGCTCTTCTTCTTTGCAGACGGCGAGAACGTTGTTCCACTTACTCCTGCGCAAGATTACAAGCGCATCTTCGACGGCGACGAAGGCCCGAATACAGGCGGCATGGGCGCTTACTCACCACTCCCCTGGCTTTCGGGCGGCACCGAAGCATTCATTGACGAGATCACTCGCACCGTCGCACTTCCGACCGTGCGTCAACTGAAATCTGAAGGCACACCGTTCATCGGACTGTTGTACTGCGGGCTGATCGTCACGCCAAAAGGTGTGCGCGTGATCGAGTTCAATGCAAGGTTCGGAGACCCTGAAACTCAGGTTGTGCTCGCGCGCCTCGACTCCCCTCTCAGCAGCTACCTCCTCGCCGCCGCGCAGGGTGATCTCACCACGGTGCCGGCCCCGACGTTCTCGGACGAGCCCGCTGTCATTGTCGTGCTGGCGAGCGAAGGTTACCCGGGCGAGGTCGAAACCGGCCGCGTCATCACGGGGCTTGAGGCCGCAGCCGAGGTACCTGGGGTGCAACTCATTCATGCCGCAACCGCACGCACGGATTCGGGCGGTTGGATCGCAACGGGCGGCCGTGTGCTAGGCGTGGTTGCGCGGGGCGAAACGTTTGCCGAGACTCGTGCACGTGCCTACGCTGCGATGGACGAGATAGACCTCGAAGGCGGTCAGTTCAGAACAGACATCGCGGCGCGAGTCGCCTAGCGGCCTTCGATCGAGTTTCGAATCAGGGTATCGAAATCAATTTGGGTTTCGCCATCCTCTAATTCGTCCTCTTTCTCGACTGTTGCTGCTGTTTCAGCTGCAGGAGCTTCCTGTTTTGCGCCTTCGGTCTCGACCACTTCTGGCTCGGCTTCTTCAGCAGCCTCGGGTAGCTCTGCCGTCGCAAGCACATCGACAAAGTCGGTGAGCAGCTCGATCCACCTCTGCTGCGCGCCAGCAATGCGTTCGTACGCGTTTTCGAAGCGACCAAACCCCGTCTCAGTAACAGTGATGTCGGTGCCGACATCACTCGAGCGCAAAGTCACAAGTACCTCGGTCTCATGCCCACCTGAACTGTCACCCCACCGAAACCCGAGCGCATGCCCCTCGATGCACACATCGATCACGCCTACAGTATCGCCCGTGTGGGCGTCGGCTTCACCGTCTTCGCTTTCGCTCATGCGTTCAGAAACCGCGCCGCCCACTGTCGGGTCAATTTCCGATGCGGGCCACCATCTGAGCCTGTGCTCTGCCTCGATAAGATAGATCCACGCGATTTCGCGCGAAACGCTCGCTTTCTTTCGTGCGAGAACAAGTCTATTTGATGCCGTCAACGAGGGCCTCCTTCACGCGCGCTCTGACTTCATTCTAGTTCTGAGAGAATGGACACCGTGAACGCTCTCCCTGCTCCCCTCGACCTTCTCGGCTGGACCCACACCTACTCGGGAAAGGTGCGAGATCTGTACGTCCCTGCTTCCGACGTTGCGCCGCAGGACGACGCCGAGACTTCCAGCTATCTCCTCGTAGTGGCAAGCAATCGCGTAAGCGCCTACGACCATGTGCTCGATCCCCCCATCCCAGGCAAGGGCGCTTTGTTGACGGCGCTCTCAAACTGGTGGTTCTCGCGAATCTCAATGTCGAACCATCTCGCGGGTGACGATGCACCAGCGGTCCCGGAAGAAGTTGCGGATCGCGCCGTCGTCTCACGCCGTCTTGAGATGTACCCCATCGAGTGCGTCGTACGCGGGGCGCTAACGGGGTCGGGATACAAGGAATACCTCGAGACTGGGACAGTGTGCGGCATCAAATTGCCCGCGGGACTTACTGACGGAGACCTGCTCGATGAGCCGATTTACACCCCCGCGTTTAAGGCTCCATACGGTGAACATGATGAGAACATCACTTTCGAGCAATCAGTCGAACTCGTAGGTACTGAAGTCGCCGAGGAACTTCGATCCGCCTCCCTCGATATCTTCACCGCTGCACGGGAGCTTGCAGCCGAGCGCGGGATCGTGCTTGCCGATACCAAGTTTGAGTTTGGCCGCGATCCCCGTACCGGTGAGCTCACCCTCGCGGACGAGGTTCTCACGAGCGACTCCTCAAGATACTGGGATTCGGCGACCTATGACGACGAGTCACTGCAGGGTGCGGATCGTCTGGCTTCGTTCGACAAGCAGATCGTGCGTAACTGGTTGAAGTCGAACTGGGATATGCAGGGCACTACACCGGAATTACCTGCCTTGATTGTCGAACAAACCTACGACCGATATCACGAACTCTATGTGCGGCTCACTGGCTTTGAACCACCGTATGCGGCGCTTCGCACAGCAGACAACACGTGGGGCTCTTGAACCCGTTCTACCGGGTAAACTAATACCGACTGTTCGCTCGCGAGTTGGAGGCACTCTTTGCCCACGATTGTTGTTGATGTCATGCCGAAGGCAGAATTGCTCGACCCGCAGGGTAAGGCAACTACTGGGGCGCTGAGTCGTCTCGGTCATGCAGCGTTTGAAAACGTGCGTATCGGAAAGCGCTTTGAATTCACCGTTGCAGGCGAGATTACTGATGCAGTGCTCGCAGAGGTGCGTCAGGTTGCCGATGAGATCCTCTCAAACTCTGTCATCGAAGATGTCGTTGCAATTAGCGTCGACGGCACAGCTGTTGCTACCGAGGCCCGCTCATGACACCCCGTATCGGTGTCATTACCTTTCCAGGTTCACTCGACGATCGCGATGCGCAGCGCGCAGTGCGGCAGGTTGGTGCTGAGCCGGTAGCGCTCTGGCACGGAGAGCACGACCTCAAGGGCGTCGATGCAATCATTCTTCCCGGTGGTTTCAGCTACGGTGATTACCTGCGCCCAGGCGCTATTGCCGCATTCTCACCGATCATGGCCGAGGTCATCGATGCCGCAAACAGCGGCATGCCGGTGCTCGGCATCTGCAACGGATTCCAGATGCTCGTCGAGGCACACTTACTGCCCGGCGGCCTGATCCGCAACGCACACCAGCAATTCATTCGTCGCGATCAGCGCCTCATCGTCGAAAACGCATCGACTGCCTGGACGAATGCGTACGACGAAGGCCAAGAAATCATTATCCCGTTGAAGAACGGTGATGGCGGGTACATCGCAAATGATGAGACGCTCAAGCAGCTTGAGGGCGACGGTCTAGTAGCGTTCCGCTATGCAGGGATCAACCCGAATGGTTCACTGGGTGACATTGCTGGCCTCGCAAACGAGCGTGGCAACGTGGTCGGCCTGATGCCGCACCCTGAGCACGCGATCGAAGCCGGGTTCGGCCCGAATACTCCGGAGGCCATGCGCTCGGGTATTGATGGGCTCGGCTTCTTCGAAAGCGCACTGAGCGCGATCACCGCACGGGTGTAGCTCGCAACCCGTGCGCCCTCAACCTCCCCAGGTTTCTTGGAGACGGGAAGGTTTAGGGCGAACGGGTTGAGCGAATAGGTCGGCCTCCGTTACCGCAGCACCTCGGCGACGTCGGCGACCGGAATGAGGCGCCCGGTGTAGAACGGGGTCTCTTCTCGCATGTGGCGACGCGCATCCGTGGCGCGCAGATCGCGCATGAGATCCACGAGATCAGTGAGCTCGTCTGATTCCATGGGCAGCATCCACTCGTAGTCGCCGAGCGCAAACGAAGAGATGGTGTTCGCAACCACCGAGGTGAACGCTGCACCCTTGCGGCCATGGTCGGCGAGCATACGGCGGCGCTCCTCGTCAGGAAGTAGATACCATTCGGTGCTGCGCACGAACGGGTAAAGCGTTAGCCAGCCGCGAGCGTGCTCGCCGCGCAGGAACCCGGGAATATGTGCCCGATTGAACTCGGCAGTGCGATGCACGGCCATCGCGTTCCATGTCGGAAGAAGCCGGGCGAGCACGGCGGTGCGCCGAAGCTCTCGGAGTGCCGACTGCAACCCTTCCGCATCTGGCCCGTGCAACCACACCATAATGTCGGCGTCCGCGCGAAGCCCCGACACGTCGTACCAACCGCGAATGGTTATGTTACCCGTTTCGATGGACTCGGCAGCCCGAGCGAGTTCCGCGGATTCGACTGCAGCGTCTGACGCTGTGGGTTTCTGCGGGTCTCGCCTGAAAACCGCCCAGAGCGCATACCCCGTGGGCTCATTCTCATCGATGTTGTGGCTCATATTGCGTGCTCCTTCGTGTGCGTAGGCGTGTCAGTGTGAGTCTGTGAATTGCTGGGATGCTCGTTCGAATCGACTCGGTAGTAAATGGCGACCCTGCGCGCAGCATGCTGGATCACCTCGACCTCCGTGCCAAACACTTCTTCAAGCACCTCTGACGTCATAATCTCGTCGGGCGTACCCGAGGCAATGAGTCGCCCATCGGCAAGCGCGACGATCCGATCGGCATACGCCGAAGCAAAGTTCACGTCGTGTACGACGAGCACGATTGTTTTCCCGAGGGCATCAGCCGCGGCACGCAACTGACGCATCATGCTTGCCGCGTGCCGCATGTCGAGGCCGGTAAGCGGCTCATCGAGCAGCACATAGTCAGTGTCTTGCGCAAGCACCATCGCGACAAATGCGCGCTGCCGTTGCCCTCCCGAGAGCTCATCGATGAAGCGGTCCTCCATCCCCGCAAGGTCAAGGAAGGCGATCGCCGCGTGGATCGCCTTGCGATCCACCTCGGTGAGCCGCCCCTTCGAGTGGGGGAAGCGTCCGAAGCTCACGAGCTGACGTACCGTGAGCCGCGCCATGAAGTGGTTCTCCTGACGCAGAATCGAAATGACTTTCGCAAGTTCCTTCGGCTTCGTCGACACGACGTCGAGATCCCCCACCGTCACCTGGCCGGAATCTGCGGAAAGCAGACGGCCAATGATCGTGAGCATCGTCGACTTTCCCGCGCCATTCGGCCCAATAAGTGCGGTGATGCCGCCCCGTTTGATGGTGAGATCTATGGGGCCGAGTACGCGGACTCCCGCATAGTTCTTTCCGACGTTACTGAGGTGAATCAACGGAGTCCCTTTCTCAGGAGCACAATCAAGAAGAGCAGCCCGCCCACGAACTCAATGATGACGGTGACAAGCCCAGCCGCAGAGAAGATGTGTTTGAGTACAAATGTGGCACCGAGGAGCGTAATGAGCCCGATGCCAATGGCAAGCGGAAGCACCTGGGAATGCCGATCACCCGGCGCGAACTGGTACGCAAGTGTTGCGACGAGGAAGCCGAAGAAGGTCATTGGACCAACCATTGTGGCCGAAACCGAGACGAGTACCGCCACAAGCACGAGCACGATAACCACGTGCCTGCGATAGTGCACGCCGAGGCTCACCGAAACGTCGCGCCCCAAGGCAACGACGTCGAAAGTGCGACGCTTGGCCCAGAAATACGCGACGACGAGCAACACGATCGTCGCCGCGATCGGAAGGTAGTCGGCATTGGCTTTGCCAAAACTTCCAAACAGTCTCGCGCTCAGAACGTCGAATTCGCTCGGGGTGAGGAGGCGCTGCATGAACGTTGAGATTGACCCGAACCCGATGCCGAGCACGACCCCAACAAGTAAGAGCAGATGCAAGTTTGCGCGTTTCCCCGAGAACAGCCATCCGTAGAGGATCGTGGCAAAGACGATCATGAGTAGACTTTGCGCGATGATCTTCGGGATGCCTTCCAGACCAGTCGCTGAGACGCCGAACACAAATACAAGTGCCGTTTGGCTGAGCACATAGAGTGCGTCAAAACCTAAGATCGACGGGGTGAGAATGCGGTTCGAGGTGACGGTGTGGAACATGACCGTTGCCACCGCCTGCGCAACAGCGACGAGCGCAATCGTTCCGATCGAGGTGAGCCTCGACTGCACGATGATCCAGAACGCTTGGCTGCCCGGTTCTCCCGGGTTGCCATAGGTGACAATCAAAATCGCTAGCAGGATAGCAATCAAGAATACGATCGTGATCGGAAGTACGCGTCGCAAGCGGCTGAGTTCTTCGTACGCTGGCTCAGGGAGTTGCCCGTGACTGGTGAGCTGTGCGATCCCGCTCACGACAGTGCCTTACTCATGACAGTGCCTTACTCATGACAGTGCCTTACGTTGACGCAACAGCAGAGCAATAAAGACACTCGACCCGACCATACCGAGCACCAGGGCGACTGGCACCTCAAACGGCATGTTGATCACTCGCCCGAGCAAGTCACACGTAGCGACAAGGGCGATACCGCCAAGGCAGACCCAAGGCAGGTTGCTTCGAACGTTGTCGCCGCGGATCAACACGACGATGTTCGGCACCACGAGCCCGATGAGGGGCAGAAATCCGACGACGACGGTCGTCACTCCCGCCGCAACGGCCACGAGCGCCGTGCCACCAATGAGGGTGGCTTCATATCTCAATCCAACACTCGTCGCGACATCTTTACCGAGGCCTGCGACGGTGATCCGATCCGCCATGAGAAACACCAGGATGGTGACGACCGCAACCACCCAAAGCACTTCGTATCTGCCGCGGACGATGCCAGTGAAGCTGCCCATGAACCAGCTGCCAAGCATCTGAAGCAGGTTGAACTGGGCCGCAATGAGCGTGGTAAACGCGCTCACCACCGCGCCGAGCATGATGCCGATGAGCGGGACGACGAGCGTGGTGCGGATCACAACGCGACGGAGGATCAGCATAAACACCATAACCCCGATGAAAGCCGAACAGCTTGCGATCGCCATCTTGCCCACTAACCCCACCCCAGGAAGGAAGAGCGTCGTGAGCAGTAGCCCCAGAGCAGCCCACTCGGTTGTGCCAGACGTCGTGGCATCAACAAACCGGTTCTGTGTGAGCATCTGCATCACCAGCCCGCTCGTGGCGAGCGCTGCCCCCGCGAGCACGAGTGCGATCGTGCGGGGGACTCGTGTGATCCAGAACATTTCCGCGCCGAATTCGTCGCCGAGAATGTCGTAGGCGCCGACGGAAAGTGAGAGCGCAAGAAGCCCGGCCGTGACCAGCACGGCGAGAGGCATTGCCCATGGCCAACGCTTTTTCGGAGGAGGTGCCTCGTCGGTGGCAGGAGCTACGCCGGTACGCCGAGCGGGGCCCCCGTTCAATTGAACTGGGACCCCGGTAGCTTCGCGTTCACGTGCTACAGCTGACTCGGGTGGCGCACTCATGCTGCGTTGAATGCATCCTTAAGCTGAGTAAACAAAGCAGTGTATGCCTGGATTCCCTCAGTGAGGTAGAAGTTCTTATCCAATACAACGATCTGATCCTTGGTCACGGCGGTGACGTGCTGCATTGCCTCCGAAGACACGATGAGTTCGTGCGCGGGTACCGGCGCATCCTGACCGGGCTCAGGAATCATTGCGGCGTCACGGTCAAGCGAAATGATCCAGTCAGGATTTGACTGTGCAATGGCTTCGACACCGATGTCATTGCCCTTGTGATCCGAATCCCCTTCGGCCTCAAGCGCGGGCACAAGGTCAAGAGCTGGGAATACCGGGCCAACCGAGCGGCCAACGATGGGCGCGAGATAGTTCATGCTCGCGTCGGAAATGTTCACCGCCATGACTGTGTCTGACCCGTTGTACGCCGCCTTCGCGTCAGCAATGGCATCGTCGAGACCCGAGTTCAGAGCAGCTGCCTCATCCTCGTGCGCGAAGATCTGGCCGAGGATCTCGGTCTGGCGCTTGAGTTCCTCGTACTGATCTTGATCATCGCGCGGAGCAATCTCAATTACGACAGCGTTCGGGTTCTGCTCTTTGAGCTGATCGTAGTAGTCACCGAAGCGGTAGCCACCAATGATGAGGTCTGGCTCAGCGGCAATGATTGCCTCAAGGTCGGGCTCACGATGGTTTCCGACGTTGAGTACGCTCTCGTCATCCGTGTACTCAGGCCATGCGACTCCCATCACGTCCTTCGGAGCTGCAGCGAGCTGAATATCCCACTCGCTGAGCGTGTCGAACGATGTGTTATCGAGCGCCACAACAGTCTCAGGATTGACCGGAACTTCGACCTCGCCGTGATTATCAGTGATCGTCACCGAGGTTGCAGCTGCGGGCGTCTCGTCGGCTGCTTCGGTTGGTGTCGAACAAGCCGAGAGGACGAGCGCTGCTGAGGTTGCAAGAGCGGCAAGGGCGAGCACGCGGTGTGTGCGTGGGTGTCGGAATGTCACAGTGTTGTGCTTCTTTCGTAGGTGTGCGTGAAATGCGCGCCGTGCTTCGTCATGAAACACATCAAGGCTTCGCTGGAGGGGCTCGTGCACAGGCATGACCTGCGCGGACCAGTTCCTCCATTGAAACCTTGTAAGGTCAGCCTAACTTGGAATTCATCTGATGATCAAGTAAAAGTGACATTCTCGTTCAGAATCTATATACCCGCCCGACACAAAAGCACCGTGGGGAAAGGTGTGTGAACCATCTCCCCACGGTGCGCTTACCGAGAAATAGCGCCTCGGTATTTCTACTTGTTACCTAGAACTGCGGCTGCTGTGGTGCGCCCGGCACCGTGAAGTCGGGCTGACCGTCAGCACGAGCCGGAATCGGGCTGCCGTCCGCGAACGTGGGCCAGGGAAGGAGTTCAGGCTCCTCATCAGCTGCCTGCTGTTGCTCTAGCGCCTGTTGAGCACGCTGCTCTTGCATCGCCTGCTGGAACTGGAAACCCTGCTCAGGAGCATCTGGTGCCGGCGAATTCACGACTGGAGCAGAGTCGGGCATTGCAGCAGGATCCTGCACTTGCTGTGCTGGGGCCTGGTTCACCGATGGTTGAAATGCCGGTGCCGCTTGTGCCTGTGGGGCTGGGAACTGGGGAATCGGGAACTGCTGCCCGGGGTTTCCGCCACGCATGGCGTCCTTACGAGCTAAGCGTTCATCGGTTCCGGTTGACCAGCGAAGCAGCAACGTCACCGAGAGGCCGAGCGCCGTGAGGATCAGAACTGCGGTAGCGATCTTCCAATACAGGTCAGGAACTTCGAGCCCGAACGCCTCAATACCGACCGGTGCGGTGAACAGAATGCCCGAGAGCACCGCGAGCACACTCGTAATAAACGAGAAGCGCATCACAGCATCGCCCGACTTCTCTCCGGTACGCAGCAAGAGCTCACAGCAGAGAATAACGAGACGCGTGACGACGATGACGAGGAGCGACTTCCAGAAGATTTCAAACATAAGTGAGAACGCGTCGTACGGCGTGATCCAAATCACAATGAGCAGCAAGCCCAAAATGTATGTGTTTGCAATCAAAGCAACTGGGGCATACCAATCACTCTTCCGCTCACGACTCGTATCGATCGCAGTGAACACCACAAAGACAGCGAAGAGAGCGAATGTTGAGAACACCCGCTCGAAGCGCCCCTCAAAGTCACCAATGAAAAGCAGTGAAATCGACGCCACGGTGAGGCCAATGAGCAAAATGATGCTCACTTTCAAGAACGTCGACATCTTATTCGGCGCCGCGAGAAGGCCTTGGCCCGGTGTCGACGAATGCGGAAATGCCGGCGCAGCACCGTTTGTGCGGACCTGAGAATCATTGGATTGAGGGACCTGTGTTTCGCTCATAATCCCTAGTCTCCCGGCTTCAGCTGGAAATTAGCAATACACACGCCAACAGATCTCCGCTTTACCTGACCGCATCTGCGGCTCAGCGAGGGTCTAAAGCGACGTAGACTGAGGGGGTGACTGAAATTGCCGCTTCCCTCACCCGCCCCGATACTGTTGCCGATGCGTTGGCCACTCCTGAAAAGGAGCAACCGTACGCAGCACTGGGCCTGAAGCCCGACGAGTACGATCAAATCAAGGCCATCCTTGGTCGCCGTCCGACCTCGGGCGAGCTCGCAATGTACTCAGTGATGTGGTCGGAGCACTGCTCTTACAAGTCATCGAAGATCTACCTTCGCCAATTCGGCAAGAAGGTCAACGACAAGATGCGTGAGCGGCTGCTCGTCGGCATGGGTGAAAATGCTGGCGTCGTCGATGTTGGTGAAGGCTGGGCCGTCACGTTTAAGGTCGAGAGCCACAACCACCCGTCGTACATCGAGCCGTTCCAGGGTGCCGCGACCGGTGTTGGTGGCATTATTCGCGACATCATTTCGATGGGCGCTCGCCCAGTCGCAGTGATGGATCAGCTGCGCTTCGGTGCAATCGATCACCCGGATACCGCTCGCGTTGTCCACGGCGTGGTCTCGGGTATCTCCTCCTACGCAAACTGCCTCGGCCTCCCGAACATTGGCGGCGAGACCGTGTTCGACGGCGTGTATCAGGCGAACCCACTCGTGAATGCGCTCGGCGTTGGCGTGCTGCGCCACGAAGATTTGCACACCGCGAACGCCTCGGGTCTCGGCAACAAGATTGTCTTGTTCGGCGCCCGCACCGGTGGTGACGGTATTGGTGGAGCATCGATCCTTGCATCTGACAGCTTCGACGAGGGTGGCCCTACGAAGCGCCCAGCTGTACAGGTCGGCGATCCCTTCGCAGAAAAGGTGCTCATCGAGTGCTGCCTCGAACTGTTCCAGGGTGAACTCGTTGAGGGCATCCAAGACCTCGGCGCTGCCGGCATTTCGTGCGCGACGAGCGAGCTCGCTGCGAACGGCGACGGTGGCATGTTCATCGAGCTCGACAGCGTACTATTGCGCGATCCCTCGCTCACTGCCGAAGAGATTCTCATGTCTGAGAGCCAAGAGCGCATGATGGCTGTCGTTGCTCCCGAAAAGCTCAACGCGTTTCTCGCCGTCACGAAGAAGTGGGACGTTGAGACGAGCGTGCTTGGCGAAGTCACAGATACGAATCGCCTGATTATCAACTGGCGCGGCGAGGAAATTGTCAACGTCGACCCGTCGACGGTCGCGGTCGATGGCCCGGTCTATGAGCGCCCGGTCGCATACCCCACATGGATCGACGCACTGCAGGCCGATTCAGTGAACGCTGCAGGCCTCGCGCGCACCACCTCGAATGACGAGCTTCGCGCACAGCTACTCACCGTGTCGTCATCGCCCAACCAGGCCGATGTTTCGTGGGTCACGAACCAGTACGACATCTACGTTGGCGGCAACACCGCGCTCGCCTTCCCCGATGGCGCGGGCATGATCCGTGTCGACGAAGAGTCGGGTCTCGGAATCGCCATCTCAACTGACGCGAACGGCCGGTACTGCCAGCTCGATCCCTACGCGGGCGCGCAGCTCGCGCTCGGTGAGGCATACCGAAACGTCGCAACCTCGGGCGCTGTGCCCACCGCTGTCACCGACTGCCTGAACTTTGGCAGCCCAGAAAACCCAGAGGTCATGTGGCAGTTCTCGCAGACCGTCGAAGGGCTCTCAGACGCCTGCCTCGCACTCGAGGTGCCGGTCACTGGTGGCAACGTTTCGTTCTATAACCAGACCGGCGATACCCCGATCCACCCGACCCCGGTTGTGGGTGTGCTCGGCATCATCGACGACGTCGCGCGACGTGTGCCTTCTGGCTGGCAGGATCGCGGTGAACACCTCTATCTGCTCGGCACCACCCGCGACGAGCTTGATGGTTCGGCATGGGCCGAAGCCGTGCACGACCACCTCGGCGGGCTTCCCCCGAAAGCCGACCTCGACGCTGAGCGCACGCTTGCTGAGCTACTGCAGGCAGCGACGCAGAGCGGTCTCCTCTCCGCGGCCGTGGATCTCTCTGAGGGTGGTCTCGCGCAGGCAATCGTTGATGGGACGCTCCGCTTCGGCGTCGGAGCCAGGGTCTGGATCGACGAGATCATGTCACGCGATGGCGTTGACGAGGTCGCGGCGCTCTTCTCAGAGTCTCAGGGGCGCGTGCTCGTCGCTGTGTCACACGAAGAAGACGTCAAGTTCCGCGGCCTGTGCGAGGGGCGAAACTACCCCGTACTCAAGGTCGGCGTGACCGACCTCTCGGGTGACGAGGCAGCGATCGAGGTGCAGGGCAGGTTCACCCTCCCCCTTTCAGAGCTTCGTGATCGGGTGCGTGCGACGCTTCCTGACGCGTTCGGTCCAATCATCTCGGAATAAGGCCCTACGCGACGGCTGCCGCCCGCGCGGCAGCCGGAAGTGCCTGAGAGATGCGTTCAAGCGCCTGATCTCCGTGAGCTGCGCTCACAAACCAGGCTTCGAACGCGCTTGGAGGGAGATTTATCCCCTGCGCAAGCATCGCATGGAAAAACGCTCGGTACTGCGCAGTGTTCTGCCTGAGCACTTCCTCATAGGTTCGCGGCCCCTCTGGGTACTCTCCGAACAATACGCTGAGCAACGTTCCCGCGCGCTGCACGCGATGGGCGACCCCGGCTGACGAAAGCGCCTCGGCCGCTTCTGCGGCGAGTGCATTCGAGGCCGCCTCGAGCCGCGAATATGCTGCGGCGTCGGCCCCTCGAAGCGTTGCGAGGCCTGCTGCTGCGGCAAGCGGATTCCCTGAGAGAGTGCCACCCTGGTACACGGGCCCGAGCGGCGCGAGGAGCCCCATGAGAGCCGTGCTCCCACCGACAGCTGCGAGCGGCAGGCCCCCACCCACGACCTTGCCAAACGTAAATAGGTCAGGGGATACGCCCGGGGCGACGTGTGCTCGTTCAATACCCCAGTATCCTGAGGCGCTCGCACGAAACCCGGTAAGCACTTCATCGGTGATGACGAGCGCACCATTCCTGTGCGCAATCTCGATAAGACCGGCGGTGAAACCGGCAAGGGGCGGGAGTACCCCCATATTGGCCGCGGCCGACTCGACGATGACGGCAGCGATCCGCCCTTCGTGTGCGTCAAATGCGATTGCGAGAGCCTCAAGGTCGTTATACGGCAAGACGAGCGTTTCCGATGCAGTTGCTTCGGTGACCCCCGCGGATCCCGGGAGCCCAAACGTCGCGAGCCCGGAGCCGGCAGCAGCAAGCAGGCCGTCCGAATGGCCATGATAGTGACCTGCGAACTTGATGATGAGGGGTCTGCCCGTCGCACCTCGCGCGATGCGGATCGCCGTCATCGTCGCCTCGGTACCGGTCGATACGAGCCGAAGCCGCTCAACATCTGGCATGCGGGCAATGATCTCCTCAGCGAGTTCGGCCTCGGCCGGAACTGACGCGCCGAAGCCGAGGCCACGAGCCGCAGCCTCCTGCACCGCCGTCACAACCGGGGGGTGGGCATGCCCCAGCAGCGCCGGGCCCCATGCACCAACGAGGTCAACATATTCGACCCCATCCGCATCGGTTACGGTCGCCCCACTCCCCGACACGAAGAATCGCGGAGTGCCACCGACTGACCCGTACGCGCGTACCGGAGAGTTGACGCCTCCAGGAATCACGCGGCTGGCGCGCTCGGCGAACGCGGCGCTGCGTGGTGACCCCGGCGTCTGTTCCATCTGTGCGGCGCTCATCGGATCCACCCCGCAAGCTCGGTTGCAAAGTAGGTGAGGATCGCATCGGCCCCTGCCCGTTTGATGCTGAGCACCGACTCTTCGATTGCGCTTCGGCGATCGATCCACCCGTTCATGGCGGCCGCCTCAATCATCGCGGCCTCACCTGAGACCTGATACGCCCACACCGGTACGGGGCTCTCGGCGGCGACGTCAGCGAGCACATCGAGATAGCTCATTGCGGGTTTCACCATCACAATGTCCGCGCCCTCCTCGATATCGAGCCGAGCCTCGAGAAGTCCCTCGCGACGGTTCGCAGGGTCCATTTGATAGCCCTTACGATCCCCCACGCTCTGCGCATTCGTGCCGAGCTGCGAGTCGACGGCCTCGCGGAAGGGACCGTAGAACGCCGACGCATACTTTGCCGAGTATGCAAGGATCGCGGTGTCGGTGTGACCAGCGTTGTCGAGCACGGCCCGAACTGCGGCAACCTGACCATCCATCATCCCTGACAGACCGAGCAGACTCGATCCCGCATCGGCCTGCGCAAGCGCCATTGCACGATACCGCTCGAGAGTCGCATCGTTGTCAACGCCCGCAGGTGAACCTTGCCCAGGTGTCGCCGTAAGCACACCACAATGGCCGTGGTCCGTGAACTCGTCGAGGCAGAGATCTGTCTGCACGACAAGCGCGTCACCTACCTCCGCAGCCACGGTCCGCGTTGCAACGTTGAGAATGCCAGCTGGGTCATCGGCCTGGCTGCCCTGCGCATCACGCTTCGCAGGAATTCCAAAGAGCATCACGCCACCGATGCCGCGAGCTGCGGCTTCTGCGACGGCCCGCGAGAGTGATTCGAGTGTGTGCTGCATCACGCCCGGCATCGACGCAATCGGTCGGGGCTCTGGAAGTCCCTCACGCACGAACATTGGCAGCACGAGGTCACCTGGGTGGAGCCGTGTTTCTGCCGCGAGTGACCGAAGTGCACCAGTGGTGCGCAGGCGCCGAGGGCGAATCGTTGGGCGAGTGTCGGGGGTCATACTGACTGTCTTTCTGAGTGGTGGCCAATGTGGGCTGCGAGTGCGTCGACGACGCCCTCGCCGGTGTGTGTTGCGGCAACGACGTGCGCCGAGATGCCTAACCGAGCAAGCTCTCTCGCAGTGGGCTCACCGATCGCAGCGACGACTGTGCGCGGGTCTAACGGCGCGAAGCGATGCGCAAGTGCGCGGGCCCCCGAGGCGCTGAGCACGAGTACCGCTCCAAGCTTGGCTGCGCTGAATTTGGCGGCGAGGGCGATATCTGCGACAGGGTCCGCTGGAGCCTGGATTGTGCGGTAGGCAGTGACCCTATCAGGATGATGACCAGCATCTCGCAGTGCGCGCTCAAGCGTGGGTTCTGCGATCTCAGACAGCGGAAGCAGCACACGTGCTCCGACCGGATTATCCTTCGCACGGAGCTCGGCAATAAGAGCTTGTGCGAGGGCCGCGCCGGTAAAGTCTCTGTGAGGCTGCAGGTCGGGCGCGTCGCCAGTGAGCAGCCCCGCCTGCGCGAGTTCGTCCGCGGTGGCTGGTCCGACCGCTGCGATGCGCCCCTTACCAGGCAGTGCACCCGCTGTGGTGATCGCGTCGACACCTCTCGCGCTCGTGACTACAAGCCAGTCGTACGCTCCGGCATTCCATCTCGCGACAGCATCGCGGAGCACTGCTGGGTCTGATGGCGGTCGGTATTCTGTGAGTGCGACAAGTACGGGTGTGCCCCCGTGTGAGCGGATCGAGGCGGCAATCCGCTCACCGAAGGTGCCTCCACTCGAAACGAGTACGTGACACCCCGCCAGCTTCTCGCTCACCGGTTTCCGCCGAGCGGAGCAAGCTCAGCAGCGCCGCCTTCCAGCAGCTCCGTGGCCACCATTCGGCCGACCTGTTCAGATGCAGAGTAGTCGATTGTTCCGGTGTCCGAGAGCATCCACGGAACTTCAGCCTCCGCGGTAAGTTTCTGCGCACCATCGAGGCTATAGACGGTGGCGCTCAGCGACAGCACCCCCTGTTTAACACTCGCGGTTGCACCGATCGGCGCGGAACACCCGGCCTCGAGTGTGCCCAGCAATACGCGCTCGGCGAGAGCCTCTGCGTGCGCCCGCGGATCATTAAGTGCATCGACTGCGGTTTTCAGTGGTCTCGCCCCCGCCTCCGCTTCCAAATCTGCAGTGCGCACTTCAATCGCGAGCGCCCCCTGACCCGGGGCTGCGGGTGTGCGATCGAGATCGAAGCGTTCCGAGATCGCGGCGGAACGCCCGAGTCGGTCGAGCCCGGCGGCCGCCAGCACGACGGCATCAAGGTCAGCACCCACGCGCCCGAGCCGCGTATCGACGTTGCCGCGAAGCCCGTGCACGTTGAGGTCAGGCCGCCGCTCAAGTAATTGCGCGGCGCGGCGCGGCGAACCAGTTCCGACGTTTGCCCCTGCCGGGAGTTCAGCAATGGTGAGCCCATCGCGTGCGCAGAGCGCGTCGCGCGGGTCAGCTCGCACCGGCACGGCCCCGAGCGTGATTCCGTCGCACGGCCCTGTCGGTAGATCTTTGAGCGAGTGCACGGCAACATCGCACTCACCTGCGAGCAGTGCGTCTCGCAGTGCACTCACGAACACTCCGGTACCTCCGAGCTGTGCGAGTGGCGCGCTCGAGATGTCACCGTGTGTCTTGATGATGACGAGCGTGACATCAAAACCAGTCGCCGCCGCAATCGCTTCGGCCACCGTAGTTGTCTGCGTCACGGCGAGCGCACTCCCGCGTGTGCCAATGCGAATGAGCCCCGGCGCAGCGGCGAGCGCGCCTTCAGCGATGCTGACCTTGGCGTCGCCAGCGGGAGTCGGCGTGTGTGACGGCATCGTGGGGAGCACTGAATTCATGTGGATCTCACCGTACCTTCGTGAGGAGTTGACGTGGATTGGTTGATACTCGCGAGCAGCTCACGGGCGGCCTGCTGCGCCCCGGGCACCACGGAGGCAAGGCCCGTACCGTGCACCCACTCGCCGGCATAGGCAAGCCCCGAGAGTGGATCGGACACGCTGCGTAACTCGGCCGCAGCCCGCATCGCCCAGCGGTGCCGCACTGAAGCACGCACTGAATCCGGGGAAATTTCAACACCCAGGATGCTCGATGCGTCTCTTCGGGCAAGTTCGGTTGCTTCGGCATCGTTGAGTAGTGTGGTCTCGGGTTCGCGCCCGGCACGCCCATACGAAAGGCGCACCACATGTTCTCCAGGGGCACGCCCAACCCTGCGATCCGGCCACTTTGCGGTGACGTGGGTGAGCGCCTTCGCTCTTACCTTCGACGTGCGTGACGTCACGAGTGCTCCAGACCCGCGGGGTGCCTCGTCGAGTCTCCGATCGAGAACGACCAGCACAATCACCTCGACAGCCGCTCCTGCAGACTGCGCCTGGGCGGTCAGTTCGGGGGTGGCGATCACGACTCCGTCAACGGTTGCGTGCACCGCATCATTCGCTCCGTAAAGTTGGCAGGCTCCCACGCCAGTGGATTTTGAGTCGGTCACTCGCGCAATGTCGAGATCCGTGTGAATCGTGACACCGAGCCCCACGAGCTCCGCCGTCAGTGCTGTGACGAGCGACCCCATTCCGTCTCGCAGTGCAGCTACTGCACCGCCAGCTGCCACTCTCTCCGACCGCAACCGTCTGGCCGCGCGGAGGAGAGACCCCTCTTGGGAAAGTGCTGCAAGGAGGCCTGGAATCGCTGTAACTGGAAGCCGTTCAGGATCCGCCGAGTACACGCCGAGCGTGATCGGTCTGACAAGTCGTTCGAGCAAGCGGGATCCCAGCCTGCGCCGAACGAGATCAGCGGCGGTGGTATCAGGATCCACCTCGCGTACACGCGGCAGCAGTGATTCGAGCGCAGCACGCACAGCACCAAAAAAACCGAGCGTGCGCAGCGAACCCGAGCCGAGCGGAGCGGCCGGAATACCGAGCAGCCCGCCCGGCGGGATCGTTCGAGGGTGGTCCCCATCGATGACCCAAGATTCGAGCTCAGCGGGGTACACAATTTCGGCCGCAAGCCCCAACTCTTCGATAAGCGTGCGCACCGCTCCGCCTCGGGTCGCGAATGCCTCAGCTCCGATCTCTACCACTGCACCACCGAGCTCCACGCTGCGCACTCGCCCGCCGAGCTGTAGCTCACGTTCGTAGAGCGAAACGCGCGCCCCGGCGAGCGCGAGTTTGCGCGCCGCGACGAGACCAGCGATGCCCCCGCCCACCACGGCAATGCTGCACGGTGAAGCTGAATCGCGATCAGGGAGGTCAAGAGGCATACGCGTGCGCGGCCATGTGAGCGTCAGTCCTGCTGTGGGCATGTTCAACTATGCGAGTGAGCACATCGGGGTCAGTCTCTGGTGGCACTCCGTGTCCGAGATTTAATATGTGCGCGGGAGCACGCTCACCGCGACGGAGCACATCATCGAGATGCATCTCAAGCGCTTCAGCAGTTGCCCCAAGAAACGAGGGATCGAGGTTACCCTGGAGCGGGAACGCGTCGTTCAGCCGTTCGCTTGCTTCGTCGAGCGGCGTCCGCCAGTCAACTCCGATAGCGCTTGGCCTGACCTCGGCGAGTTCTTCGAGGAGGTGCCCAGACCCAACGGCGAAGTGGATGACCGGGACATCGAGCAAGCGATCTGAGTATCCGTCGAGATTCGGGCTGCGGTACTGCTGTTCTCGAACAAGTTCCAGCGCGCGACGCGACGCGGGGGCCACACGGTCTCGGTAGTCGTGAGCATTCAGTGAGCCTGCCCAGGAATCAAACAATTGCACTGCGCTCGCACCCGCCTCAACCTGCGCTTCAAGAAAGACCGCACTGAGCTCCGCCGCCCAATCGAGCAGTGCTCGCCACGTCTCAGGATCGGCATGCATGAGCGTTCGGGCTCGCAGGTGATCACGCGACGGGCCGCCCTCGACGAGGTATGCAGCGAGCGTGAACGGGGCGCCTGCGAAGCCGATCAGAGGGGTGTCCCCGAGCTCAGCCACGGTGAGAGCGACGGCATCGCGAATTGGGCCGAGCGCTGCTCGAAGCCGGTCAGGGGTGAATTCTTTGCGGCACCGGGCAACATCGGCTTTGGTGCGAATTGGGTTCTGAAACACAGGTCCGCGACCTGAGACAAGTTCGACGTCGACTCCGGCGAGGAGCAGCGGAATAACAATATCGCTGAAAAACACGGCAGCATCCACACCGTGTCGTCGCACGGGCTGCAGCGTGATCTCGCTGGCAAGCTCGGGTGTGAGACAGGCATCGAACATCCGATGCTCGGCCCGCAGCTGCCGGTACTCGGGGAGCGAGCGGCCTGCCTGGCGCATAAACCACACTGGCACCTGAGCTGGACGATCACCATGCAGCGCACGGATGAGTGGTGAATCGCTAGTTCGACCTGAGACGAGCGGATGGGATGCCGGAAGAATGGTCATGGAACGAGATAGTAACCCATAGATCTGATGTAATAGATCAGATCTATTCAGCTTCGCGTGGTTTTCTTGATGCGTTGAAGAATAAAATCAGTTCAAGAACAGAAACAGCGTATGCTCCTTTCCCTGTCATTTCACCTCGAACACTGCTCACTCGAGCTACTCGAGGAACTGTCGCGCCACGAAAATTCGGTGGTAGAAGAGCTGAAGAACCCCGATTTAGCTTCAGGATCGGTGGTCCTGGCCACCTGTAATCGCTTCGAGGTGTATGCCGACACCCACCTCCCATACGGTGAAGCATTCATTTCTCGTATTGCAGCCGCCACAGGGCTGCCACAGGCAGAGCTCGAAGAACTTGCTGTCACGAAGACCGGCCCCAAAACCGCAGAGCACCTCTTCAAGGTTGCCTCGGGACTCGAATCGGCAGTGGTCGGCGAGCACGAGATCGCAGGCCAGGTGCGCCGAGCACACACTGAGGCGCGCGAGCAAGGAACACTGACCCATGACCTCGAACACCTCTTTCGCACGGCAACCCGAACCTCACGTACGGTCGGTCACCGCACCAGCCTCCGCTCGACCGGGCGCTCGCTTGTGCGTCTTGCTCTGCGGATAGCCGAAGCTCGCATTCCTGATTGGAAAGGCACCTCCGTGCTGCTCATTGGAACCGGGGAATACGCAGGCGCCACGGTTTCAGCGCTACGATCGCGCGGCGCCGAAGCAATCATGGTCTACTCCCCCTCGGGGAGAGCCTCGGATTATGCCGCGCGTCACGGCCTCACCGCGATCTCCTCAGACGGCCTCGATCACGCCCTCGCTCAGGCAGATCTCGTTATCGCGTGTACCCGCGCCGACCGTCCGGTGCTCACACCTGACACCCTCGCCCGAACCCCTGATGAGGCATTGCCCAGTCTCTTCATCGATCTCGGCATGCCAAGAAACATTGATGCGTCGATCAGAGAACTGCGCGGCGCCCAGCTGCTCGACCTCGAAACCATCACCGCACACGCTTCAGTCGGGGAACTCAGCGCCGAGTCAGAAGCCCACGAGATCGTTCGAGACGCGGCGCTCGAGTTCACCGCGACGCAAGCAGAGCGTGACGCCCTCCCGGCGCTCCTCGCACTGCGCCGTCACGTGCTCGGAATTCTTGAAGACGAGCTCTGCCGTTCCCGACGCCCTTCGGGTACCACAAACGACTCAGTACGCGAAGATGCGAGTATCGAAGAAGCCGTTCTTCGCAGATTCACCAGCAAGCTGCTCCACACCCCCATGACCAGGATCCGCACACTCGGGCGTGAAGGGCGCGTGGTCGACGCCAATGACGCGCTCGCGTCACTCTTCGGGATCGCACCTCACGAGGAGTGATGAAGGCTTATTCTGCCGCAATCTCGCCAGCATCAGCATCGGCCAGCATCAACCTGAGCTCAGTAACCCGCAGCGCTGCTTCGCTGAGACGATCCACAGGTAGCGTGCCTGCTTCGACCAATACGGTGACCTGATCGACAAGTGCCACGATGCTCTGTGCATCCATCCCCGCGATGATAAGCGCAATGTCAGCGCCTGCCGCCAACGCCGCCACAACATTCGCCGCAGGGTCTTGATATTCGGGAATCCCGCTTGCCTGCAGCATGCCAAGATCGTCGGTCACGGTCACCCCCGTAAACCCGAGCTCACCCCGCGCAAGCGCATACCACTCAGGGGAGAGTGAGGCCGGTTGTGCCGATACCTGAGTGTAGGTGAGGTGACCAAACATGAGCAGCTCTGCCCCGGCGTCGATCCCTGCTTCAAACGGAACCGCGTCTGAGCTGCGCCACGCATTGAGGGTCTTGTCCGTGTGCGGCACGGTGTAGTGCGAGTCACCCGGAACAGCTCCGTGGCCCGGGAAATGCTTCAACGTAGAGGCGACGCGGCCGCGCTCCCCGCTGATGGCGGCGGCCACTCGCGAGGCGGCAGACTGGGGGTCGTCACCCAGCGTGCGGGTATAGATGAAGCTGAGGGGGTCACTCGTCACGTCGGCCACGATGCCAAAATTCACATTCACTCCAGAGTCTGCGAGCGTCTCGGCACGCCCCTGAAACGCGGTCTTGGTATCGGCTTCAGGTGCGTTGCGGAGCGAATCAGCACCCGGCAGCCCGTCCCACGGCAGCCTTGTCACCACGCCGCCTTCTTCATCGATCGCGACGAGTGGTGGAAGCGCGGAATCAACGGTGAGCGCGTTCGTGAGTTGATCGAGTTCGGTCGGGGTGCCGGGCACATTTGAACCCATCACGATGAACCCTCCGAGTCCGGCGTTCGCCATGAGCCCGTGCAGCACTGCAGCATCGGTTCCAGAAACCGATGCCATGATGACGCTGCCAACAAGCTCCCGCGTCGAGGCGCCCTCAACCCACTCCAGCGCGGCAGCGTGGCGAACTTCCTCGGGTGTGGGTGGTTCGGGCGTGGGTGCAGGGGTCTCTGATACCGAAGTCTTCGACGAAGCAGCGGGCTCTGGTGCGCAAGCCACAATGAGTGTTGCGGTGGCCGCCAGTGCGGCCAGGGCAGCCATCATTCGATGCGTCCTGCGTGAATCATTCGGAGGCGGATGACCCAGGCAAGCCCGACCTCGCATCACGTTCATCGGCATTCTTCCAGTGTAGGACTCACTGTCTGCAGGTCAGCCGCGCATCGCGACCCCGTGGCGCCAATACCCCATGAACGCCACCTGTGCGCGATCGATTCCGAGCGTCTTCACCAGATGCCGCCGAAGTGTCGTGACGACACCACTCTCACCGGCGATCCAGAAATACCTTTCGGCGTGGGGTGTCTCATCGTTCAGTGCGGCTCCAGAACCGGAGAACCTGGGTGTTTCCCAAAGCAGATCGTCAGAATCGAGATCGCGAATGTTTAAGTGTGCAGCAACGCCCAGATGGTCAGTGACTGCCGAGATCAGTTTCTCACCATGCGTTGCCCTGCTTCTGGGGAGCCAGTTCACCGTGACCCCGGCAGGTGCGTCGATCTCAAGCGCATCCGCGTCCATCGGGATTTCGATAAACACCTCGCCGCGCAAGTCTGCAGGCGCGTCCTCAAGAATCCTGGCGATCGCAGGAGCCGCTGTTTCGTCTCCTGCAAGCAACACCTGGGCTACTGCATCAGGATCGTATTCGATGCCGCCGCCATCAAACCTGCCCCGTCGAGGCCCTATGAGGAGTAACTCATCACCGACCTCTGCTGCCTGCGCCCACCGGGAAGCCGGACCGGAGAGTCCGGGTGCAAGGTGGAGTACAAAATCGATTACGACCTCAGTTCCATTCGGTGTGAGGGACACGTCGCGGATCGAGTAGGTACGCATTGTGCCGCGCTCCTCTTCTGGCACTTCCAACCACGCCTGATACCAGTCAGCACCGGCGTGAGACAGGTCAGGAAGCACGCCTAACTCTGGCGGAAACACGAGCTTGATGCGCTGGTCGAATGTCGCCCCGGGAGAACCGAAATCCTTGAGCGACTCCCCCGCGAACGTGATCCGCACGAAGTTCGGCGAGACGCGGTCAACAGCGGCCACGCCTGCGGTGACAAGCTGAAACGGCGGCGTCTGCGCCACCGGGTCGGCGGGTGAGGATTCAACTGACATGGTGTCTTCCAATCGGTATGACCAGTGGCGTCCGCGAAACAGGATCCGTGATTACCGTGCTCGAGAGACCGAATACTTCCGAGACCATCGTCTCGGTGATGACCGTCTCGGGCGGGCCAGCACTATGCACCGAGCCCTCTCGCATCACGACAAGTTCGCTCGAGTAGCGGGCAGCGAGGTTGAGGTCGTGCAGCACCATGACGATCGTGGTTCCACGCGTTTCGTTGAGATCGGTGAGCAGGTCAAGCACCTCGACCTGATGCGAAACATCGAGGAATGTGGTTGGTTCATCAAGCAGCAGAATATTGGTCTCCTGTGCGAGCACCATCGCGATCCAGACCCGCTGTCGCTGGCCCCCTGATAACTCATCGACCGAACGATCCGCCAGGTCGGAGATTCCCGTCGCCTCAAGCGACGCGGCAACAACTTCGTAGTCGCGCTGGTTCCACCGAGCGAGCGTTTTCTGGTGCGGATGCCGCCCCCGGCCGACGAGGTCGGCAACTGCAATCCCTTCTGGTGCGGTCGGGCCCTGCGGAAGGAGCCCGAGCATGCGTGCGAGTTGTTTCGACGGGATGCGGTGGAGCGTCTCTCCGTCGAGCACCGCTCGGCCAGATTGCGGTTTCAGTAGGCGTGAAAGCGCGCGCAGCAGCGTTGACTTACCGCACCCGTTCGGGCCGACAATCGACGTAATCGCGCCGGGGGTGACACGAAGATCGAGCCCGTCAACGATGGTGCGATCGTCGTATGCGAGGCGGATCGCCTCGGTGCTCAATAAGTGGGTGGCGGTCACAGTGTGCCTCCGGAGCGGTTCATTCGGATGAGAAGATAGACAAGATACGGGGCGCCGAGCACCCCGGTGATGACACCCACCGGGTATCGATGTTCGAATGCATTCTGGCCGACAAAATCGGCGACAAGCACAAGCAGCGCTCCGACACACCCTGCCTGGAGGAGGGGCGGTGTTCCCGATCCGACAAGCCGCACTGCGATTGGCCCGGACATAAACGCCACAAACGCGATCGGCCCGCTCGCAGCGGTCGCGAATGCCAAAAGGGCAACCGCGGCGAGAAGTAAGAGCACGCGGGTGCCATTCACATTGAGTCCGAGCTCTGCGGCGGAATCATCGCCCAGGCGCAGCACGCCGAGGCCGCGGCCGTTTCCGAGCAGCAGTGGAATCAGCAGCACCGACGCGATTGCGAGCGGCAGAATGGCATCCCACGTCGCCGCATTGAGACTCCCGGTAAGCCACCGCATCGCAGTCTGCACATCCCAAGCCGCGGCGCGTGACAGCATGTACGACACGACCGCGTTGAGCATCGCAGCAACGCCAATCCCGATAAGGATGAGTCTGGTTCCGGCAAAGCCCCCTCTATGTGAGAGCGCATAGATAACTGCTGCAGTGCACAGCGCTGCAAGGAGCGCGAGTAGAGAAACGCTCGTTTCACTGAGCGAGAAGGTAATGATGCCGATGACCGCCGCGGCGCTCGCCCCAGCGCTGATACCGATGATGTCAGGTGACGCGAGTGGGTTTCTCAAGATCGTTTGGAACGTCACGCCAGACATTCCAAATGCGAACCCGGCAAGCACCCCCATGGCTGCTCGAGGCAGTCGCGACTCCCCAATCGTGAACGATGCGCCAGGTATGTCGGCGCCAAACAGCACCGCGATCACGTCAACGGGAGACACATAACTACTGCCAAACACGAGTGAGGCCGCAAAGACACATACAACGAGCACCCCGAGTGCGACGGTGATGCGCCGACGAACTCGTGCGCGGCGTTTTCTCCCAGCAATGACAATCATCGCGGTCATAGTTCGCGCACCCGCTGTCTGCGTACGATCCAAATGAAGAATGGAGCACCGAGCACCGCGGTCAAAATGCCCACCTCTATTTCTTCGGGGCGAGCCACCACACGTCCGAGTGTGTCGGCCGCGGTGAGCAGCGCGGCACCGACGATCGCCGAGAACGGAAGCATCCACCGGTGATCGGGACCAATAAGCATACGGCAGGCATGCGGAACGACGAGCCCAACGAATCCGATGGGCCCTGCGACCGCGACCGACACCCCGCACAGCACCACTGCGGCTGCAGCTGCAATGATACGTGTGCGCACCACGTGCGTTCCCAAACCAGCAGCGAGGTCGTCTCCGAGCGCGAGCGAGTTCAGCCCTCTCGCGGTCGCGAAACACACGACCGCAGCGGCGCCAAGTGCTGGAGCGACGAGCGCAATCCGATCCCACGTTGCTCCCCCGACACCACCAATTTGCCAGAACTGAAAGTTTTTGATGATGTCGACCCGTGGGAGCAGCACCACGCTGACGAGAGAAATGCACGCAGCACCGGTCGCAGCGCCAGAAAGCGCAAGTTTGAGGGGTGTCGCACCACCGCGGCCAAGCGAACCGACCGCGTACACAAATACGGCAACAATCATCGCACCAAACACGGCGATGATCATAGTCGCATAGCCCCCGAGAGGCCGAAGAAGGCAATACCCACTACTACCGCAAGCGATGCGCCGCTCGAGACCCCAAGAATCCCTGGATCTGCGAGCGGGTTGCGCGTCACGGCCTGCATCAATGCCCCGGAAAGTGCGAGAGCCGCGCCCACAAGCATTGCGAGCACCGTGCGCGGTATCCGCTTCGCCACAGCGGCCTCAGCGATCGTCTCGGTGGACCCGCCGAGCGCACGGAACATCGCGCTCGGAGTGACATCAAGTGACCCGAATGCCACCGATGCAATGCCAATGATGGCGAGCACCGCGATGCCCCCGACCCACCACAGGGTGACGCGAGTCGCCGTTCCTCGCTGCGAGTGCAGGGTGAGGGTCGGCGACTCGGCCACGACCGTTTGGGTCAAGAGGCTTGGCGAGTCGCATCCGCGAGCACTGCGAAGTACTCGTCGATGCCCCACCCAATCGAAAGTGGCGATGGGTTCGCCGAAGCCGCGAGTGGCGAACTGTCGTCAAGAATCGCAATGTTGCCGTCAGCGATCGCGGGAATCTTCGAGAGAAGCGGATCCGCCTGCAGCTGAGCTACGGTGTCACCGTCGGGATCTCCGTAAGTGACGAACACGTCGACGTCAGCGAAGCGATCCGCTTGCTCGGAACTCACAGTCACATAGAACGCATCCGTTCCTTCGGTTTCCTCCGCGACGATCGTGGGCGCTGGGAGCCCGATGCCCTCAAAGAACCCTGGCCTCGTGTCGTGGCTCGTGTAAAAGCCAATCTGGCTGAGATCTGAGACGTCAATGTATGAGAACAGCAGCTTCGTGTCCTTGAGCTCAGCATGTTTCTCGAGTGCTGCCTCAACCGTTCCGTGCAACTCTTCGATCAACGCGTCGCCCTCATCTAACAGGCCGAGCGCCTGCGAATTCAAGCGGATCGTGTCTTCGTATGAGGCTCCCCACGCAATGTCTGGATACGCAACGACCGGCGCGATCTTTGAGAGCCGGTCGTACTCTTCCTGCGTGAGCCCTGAGTAGGCGGCAAGAATCACGTCTGGCTGCGTCTCATTCACAGCGTCGAAGTCAATGCCATCAGTCTCGTCAAACAACACAGGCGTTTCGGCCCCGAGCTTGTCGAGCTGATCTTCAACCCACGGCAGCACGCCGTCGCCATCATCGTCTCCCCACGTCGCTTTGCTCATTCCCACGGGAACCACGCCCAAGGCAAGAGGTACCTCGTGATTTGCCCAGGCAACCGTCGCGACGCGCACTGGTGCCTGTTCGATCACGGTTTCGCCGTAGGCGTGCTCGATCGTTACGGGGAAGCCGTCTGCGCCTGCAGCAGAGATTTTGGTATCACTGTCGGGGGAACTTCCAGGTGAGCAAGCTGCCAGAGCAATCGTGGTTGCAGTGATGACCGCAACTCCGAGAAGACGTGAAATGCGCACAGGATCCCCTTCACACGGACGCCAGAAGTGCGCCCATTAACTATGTGAAAGTTAGCCTAGCCTTACATTCATCTGATGATCAATTTTTGATTGCAAAATTTACTCAGAAAACCCTCAGGATTTCCGAGTAATTAGCTCAGGAGTAGGGCTGCGCGCTCGCGAATTTTCTGGTGAATTTCACTCGACTCACCCGCAGCATCCAGCACCAAGAAGCGGTCCGGCTCGGTGCCTGCGAGAATCTGGAACCCTGCACGAACACTCGCGTGGAACTCGAAAGCCTCCGCTTCTAAGCGGTCTGCTTGTGTCCCGTCGACGCTGTCTCGTGAAGCTCGCCGCGCTACCGCAATCTCGGGCTCAAGATCCAAGAGCACCGTCAGGTTTGGCCAGAGGCCGACCACCGCCCACTCGTTAAAACGTCGCACGTCTTCAACGTCGAGCACACGACCTGCGCCCTGATAGGCGAGCGAGGAATCGATGTATCGGTCTTGCACGACAACAGCGCCACGCTCGAGTGCCGGGCGCACGACCGTCGCGATGTGCTGTGCCCGGTCTGCGGCGTACAGCAGCGCCTCAGCGCGCGGGTCGACCGCCCCAATCTCTTCTCCCCCGTGCAGCAGCAGCCGGCGAATCTCCGCGCCCAGCGGCGTGCCGCCCGGCTCGCGGGTTCGTACGACCTCACGGCCGTCGCTTTCCAACCATTCGGCGAGCATCTGCGCTTGCGTCGACTTCCCGACGCCGTCACCGCCCTCGAGGGTGATGAAGAGACCGCTCATCTATTCGCCTGCCTTTTGAGCTTTCTTCGCGGCATTTGCCTTGCGAGTTTCTGCCGCCTTCTTCGCTGCAGCGGAACGCGCGGGATCCACGGCTTTCGTCGCAGCCGTCTTCTTCGCGGCTGGCTTTTTGGCTGCGGTTTTCTTCTTAGCAGGAGCCTTCTTTTTCTTCGCGGGACCCTTCGCGCGCTTGATCGCAAGCAGGTCGATCGCGCGCTCAAACGTGATCTCTTCAACGGAATCGCCACGTGGGATCGTCGCGTTCGTCTCTCCGTCAGTCACGTACGGCCCGAACCGACCGTCGCGCACCTTCACTGGTTTGCCACTTACCGGGTCAGCATCAAATTCTTTGAGCGCTGAGCTTGCGCGACGTGCACCGTACTTGGGCTGAGCGAGAATTTCGAGCGCGCCCGCAAGATCGATCGAGAAGATTGCGTCTTCGCTCGGGAGCGTGCGCGTCTCGGTTCCCTTCTTGAGGTACGGGCCGTAGCGACCGTTCTGCGCCGTGATCGGCTCACCAGACTCAGCATCGTTTCCTACGATGCGAGGCAGCGCAATGAGCGCTACCGCAGTATCGAGGTCGATCGTCGCCGGGTCCATCGTCTTGAACAACGATGCGGTGCGCGGTTTCTCGCCCTTGGGCAGCTCTTCGTCTTCATTTGGCAGCTCTTGAACATACGGCCCAAAACGACCATTTTTTGCAATGATGCGCTTGCCCGTTTCAGGGTGCAGCCCGACGACGCGATCTTCCAGCGGCTCGGCATCGGCAAGTTCATGTGCCCGTGCGGGTGTGAGTTCATCGGGCGCCATGCCGTCAGGAATGTTCACACTCCGTGGCTTCAGCTCACCCTCCTCGTTGACCTCACTCTTTTCATCGAAGACTTCGAGGTACGGGCCATACTTACCGTTGCGCAGGGAGATTGAGTCATCGATGCGGATCGTGTTGATCGCGCGCGCATCGATCTCACCGAGGTTGTCCACGACTCCGCGGAGTCCCGGGTGAACGTCGCTGCCGAAGTAAAACTCTTTCAGCCACGCAGCACGGTCAGTCTTTCCCGCAGCAATCTCGTCGAGATCGTTCTCCATCTCGGCAGTGAAGTCGTAGTCAACGAGTGCCGAGAAATGCTGTTCAAGCAGCCGTACGACGGAGAATGCGATCCAGCTGGGCACAAGAGCTTGCCCCTGCTTTGCCACGTACCCGCGGTCCATGATCGTCGAGATCGTTGCTGCGTAGGTCGAAGGCCTGCCGATGCCGAGCTCTTCGAGACGTTTCGTAAGGCTTGCTTCGGTGTACCTCGGCGGTGGGCTCGTTTCGTGTCCCTTGGCGAGTGGCTCTTTGATACCGAGGTTCTGCTTCTCGGTGAGCTGCGGAAGCGACACGTTCTGTTCTGTGTCGCCACGCTTCTCGTCGCGCCCTTCTTCATATGCGAGGAGGAAGCCGGGGAAGGTGATGACGGTGCCACTCGCGGTGAACTCTGCGTCGAGTGTGTTCGAGTTCTCGCTGATCTGCACGGCGACGGTTACGGTGTCAGTGGACCCCTTTGCGTCGGCCATCTGGCTCGCGACAGTGCGCTTCCAAATGAGGTCATACAACGCGAATTCACCCTGAGTGAGCTTGCCCTTCAGCTCGCTTGGGCGCTGAAAAACATCACCCGCGGGACGGATCGCCTCGTGTGCTTCCTGCGCACCCTTCGACTTTCCCGTGTATACGCGCGGCTTCTCTGGAATCGTTTCAGCCCCATACAGGGATGCTGCTTGTGAACGAGCTGCTTTGATCGCCTGCTGCGACAGCGTGGGCGAATCGGTACGCATGTAAGTAATGTGACCGTTTTCGTACAAAGACTGCGCAAACGACATCGTCTGACGCGAGCTGTACCGAAGCTTGCGCGACGCCTCCTGCTGCAGCGTGGAGGTGGTGAACGGAGCCGCTGGCCTGCGCGTGTGCGGCTTCGTTTCGAGTGAGCGTACAACGGCATCTGGGCCAGACTCGATTGCAGCTGCAAGTGCGGTAGCACGCGCTGCGTCGAGACCGATCACGCCGGCCTGTACCGACTTCGGCTTCAGTTCGCCGGTGTCACCATAGTCGCTGCCTGAGGCAACGCGGCTTCCGTCGAGACGCACCAGCTTGGCTTCGAACGGTACGCGGTCGGGTGCGTCATCTGCGGGGAGGAATTTGGCGCCAATGCTCCAGTATTCGGCCGCGGTGAACGCAAGTCGCTCACGTTCGCGGTCGACGACGAGCCTCGTTGCGGCAGACTGCACGCGGCCCGCCGAAAGCTTCGGCGCGACCTTGCGCCACAGCACGGGAGAAATATCGTACCCGTAAAGCCTGTCAAGGATGCGCCGTGTTTCCTGGGCGTCAACAAGCGCAGTATCGAGATCTCGCGTGTTTGCTTTCGCCTCTTCTATTGCGTCTTGCGTGATCTCGTGGAACACCATGCGTCGCACGGGTACCTTGGGCTTCAGCACCTCAAGCAGGTGCCACGCGATGGCCTCACCTTCGCGGTCCTCATCAGTGGCGAGCCACAGCTCGTCCGCTCCCTTGAGTGCCCGTTTGAGCTCGCTGACGGTTTTCTTCTTGTTGTCGTTGACAACATAGTAGGGAGCGAAGCCGTTATCAACGTCGACCGCAAACTTTCCGAGCGGGCCCTTTTTGAGGTCGCTCGGTAGTTCAGAGGGTTCCGCGAGGTCGCGAATATGCCCGACTGAGGCAATCACCTCGTAGTCTTCGCCCAAATATCCACCGATCGTGCGCGCCTTAGTTGGCGACTCCACGATGACGAGCTTTTTCGCCACGGCACTCCCATTCTTACGTCTGTGATCCCGAAACCGGCGCGTGTAGCGCAACGGGTGCTCTGCACGGTAACGATACACACACCTGGGTGAGAATCCATTATTCGTTGCCTGGCAGCCCCACCCCCGGGGCCTCATTCGGAGGGCCCGCACGAGCGGATCGGGTGACACTCAACAACCCAATGCGCGCGGTTGCTGTTACACGTGCTTCTGCACTCACAGTATCAACTTCGCAGCCCGCAAGCGTCGCACCGTGCCTGCGCACGAGATCTGCTGCGAGCGCACAGGGCGCCATTTCGGTGCCAGAAGCAAGAAGCCCGATCACAGAGTCAGCGGCGGCGAGCGAGGCAGAATCTGCGGCGCTCGCCGCCGTCGCGCCCGCGGCCGCAGCATTCGAAGCGAGCAGTACTGGCGATCCGAGAACTAACACTCCGGCAGCAACCGCGGTCATTACCGGGACGCTCACGATTCACCACTCTCCTGTCGCTGCAGAGAGCGCCGCGCAGCCTCGCCCTTGTACCTGAATCGCCGCGAGGAGGCCGGGTCTTGGTGCTGACGTTGCTTCAACACACAACACCCCACCATCATGCTCCCTTCTTATAGTGGGGCTTCGACCGTCGCTTGCGATCCTCGATGCGGCAAGCGAGCTGTCTCCTCTTGCTTCGAGCCTGGCGACATCTCCGGCAAGCGAGACCAGTGCCACTCGCTCAGCCGCAAGATGGATGCCGCCGATCACGATGCCGAGGACGAGCAGTACCGCTGGAACCGTGATCGCGAACTCCGCCGTCACCGATCCACGCTCATCGCGAGCGAATTGCTGCGCAGTGCCACGGAACAGTTCTCTTCGCAATTGGGCGCCACTAACCTGCGCTGCCCAGCGCGTTCTGCACGAGTTGCAGCAACATCGCACGCACCTCGTCAGATCGCATGATCACAATGAGGAGCCCAGCGAATGCAACGGCTGCCATGATGACGAGTGCATATTCTGCAGTCACTGCACCACGGTCATCGGTGACAAAAACGCGCGTAAATTTCCTTCCGTGTGCACGCAATTTTGAGCGCCATCCCTGCCGACCTGGGGCAGTGGGCGAGGGCACGTCGGCGGTTGTGTCGGCTTGGTCGACCGGAAAGCCCAGACGCAAGAGCGTCTCGAATTCGTCGGCTGCCGTATCTTCAAACGATTCTCTACTGGTCTTGTTCAGCAGTGGTGTGGCCTGTTTCATGGTGTGCTCCGTTCATGGGTTGATGAGGCAAGTTCGCCTCGATAGTTATCCTCACCAAATCGCGATGTCACTGTGTTCAAAAGAAACAGACTGTGGAGAAAAACCGGGATCGCCCGTACGAGTGCGCCCTGTGGGGAATTCAAAAAACGACTACATCGCCGAGCAGGGTCGTGACCACAGGAACCACGCCCAACACGATGAATGCGGGGAGAATGCACGTCGCGAGCGGGATGAGGATCCGTACACCGAGTCGCTCTGCCTGTTCTTCCAAGACAGCCAGGGTGGTCGCACGCTCCTCTGTAGCCGCGTCGAGGAGCAACGCCGACGCTGGTACACCCGCCACAATAGCCTCGTTCATCGCTCGGTCGAGCGGAGTCCCGCGACACAGGCTTGCGAGTTCGATCCACTCGGCACGCGCTTGAGAAACCGCGTCTGCGACTCGGAGCCGCGCAAGTGCCGGCGGTGCTCCACCCGAGAGTCCCACCCACATGAGCTCACACTCGAGCCCGGCAACACGGTCGTCAGCCTCCACCTTTGCTGTAAGCCTGTGTGCCCAGCGAGCACCGATGAACTGCAAGCTGAGACCAACACACAGCAACACCACGCCAAAGGGTGTGGTGAAAACGGGAAGCGGATCGAAGCCGAGAATCCAGCCGACTGCAATCGCAGCAATTGGTAAGGCAGAGACGAGGCGAACCGTCGTTCGTGGCGCCGCAAGCAGTACCGTACGACGGCGCCCCAGTTCGTCGATACTGCGAAGCGCGGCAGCGATTCGATCGAGCACGGGAGCGAATGGTGCCCCAGTCATTTCGGCGAGGTTCCATGCCGCACCGAGGAGCCGCCACTCCGGACCCTCGGCCTCGGCAAACGCGTCGCCAATTCTCGCCCCCTCCTGCACCCGCTGCGTGATGGCACCGAGCTGCGAAGTCCGCACTACTGAAGTGTGTTCCTCAAGATCAACAGGCTGCGCGTCACGAGCGAGTGCTGCGACGACCTGACTGGTGTGCATCCCGCCGCGCAACAGTGTCGCACACCGGGCCGCGACTGCGGCGGCACTGGAACCAGCACTCGCACTGTTGCTACCGTCGTCGGCCGCCTGCGTGGGCGTATTGAACCGTCGCTTCAACATCGTAAAAAACGGACTCGCGATAATCCGGTGTATCCGTGAGTCGGTCGACGTCATGGGTCTCCACTTCCAACTGTCCTGCGCTTCCCAGCCGAAAGCGCCCAACCTGTTCGATACGGTGCACGCCTCGTTGCCGCCCCACATGCACGACTGTGTGCAGCGCAGACACCGTCTGTCGCGCGAGAGCTGCGACAGGTAGGTCGGCGAGTAATCCGAGTGCCTCGAGGCGTGCGGGAACATCCTCGAGGCGGTTCGCATGCAGAGTGCCGGCCCCACCGTCATGTCCGGTGTTCAATGCCGAGAGCAGCGTCTTAATTTCGACCCCACGGCATTCGCCAAGCACGAGTCGATCCGGGCGCATGCGCAGCGCTTCGCGGAGCAACCGTTCGAGCGACACTTCTCCTGCTCCCTCAATATTTGCTTGTCTTGATTCGAGGGCGACGTGGTGCCCGTGTAAGGGGCGAAGCTCCGCCACATCCTCAATGGTGATGATGCGCTCGTCTGCTGGCACGAGCGATAGCAGCGCCGTGAGTAGGGTCGTCTTTCCACTTCCCGTTCCCCCGGTGATGAGAAGATTTCGTCGACCAGCGACCTCACCTTCAAGAAACCGCGCGATGTGAGGAGCGCATAACCCGGCACCCACAAGCTCTGGGAAGGATGCCGCATGCTCGCGCGGCAGCCGGATCGAGATCGCCGACCCCGAAGCTGCGACTGGTGCGAGCACGGAGTGCACTCTGATGCCGTCACCCAGCCGCACGTCTGCGCATGGGTTGAGTTCGTCAAGATGCCTCCCACCCGCAGCAATCAGTGAGATTGCAAGTCGGTTCACCGCGGTCTCTGGCACGCTCCACTCCCTCATGCGTTCGGCCCCTGCGCCACGATCCACAAAGAGGTGCCCCACACCATCATGTGCGTGCACCATGAGATCTCGTACCCCTGGATCGTCGACGAGCGGCAGCAGCCCACCCAGCGCGCGACGAACCTCAGGACTCAGGTGCGCAGAACGGCCGAGGCCCGACGACACTTCAATTGGCGACATGACTTCAGTACATGTGCTCAACACCAGAAAATGCTCTCAAAACATCAGAATGTGCACAGAACACCCGCATACCTACTTTCGGGCGGTCTGTGGACAAAGCTTGCGGGTCTAGCATGGCAAAGGACAATGATGTTTATTGATGAAAGGTAGCCATGAGCGACGATCACGGCACTATCGAGAGTCTTTCCTCCCTCGCCCACGAAGCACCCAGCAACTACCCGCCCTCGGCGGAGTTTCGAGCGCAGGCGAACCAGCAGGACTCTGGCGTCTATCTCCGTGCTGCGGCAGACCCTGAGGGGTACTGGGCTGAACAGGCGAAGAACCGAATCACCTGGACGAAGCCCTTCACTGAGGTGCTCGACTGGACGAACCCACCGTTTGCCAAGTGGTTTCAAGACGGCGAACTCAATGTTGCGGCAAACTGCCTCGACCGGCATGTTGCAAATGGGCTCGGCGACCGCGTCGCGATCCACTTCGAGGGCGAACCTGGCGACACGCGCACGATCACGTATGCCGAGCTCACCTACGAGGTGAAGCGAGCAGCGAACATGCTCGCAAGCCTCGGGGTGACTGCTGGCGACCGCGTCGCAATCTACATGCCCATGATTCCCGAGACGATCATTGCGATGCTCGCAGTTGTACGTTTGGGTGCTGCGCACTCCGTCGTGTTTGGTGGTTTCAGCGCTGAGAGCCTCCGCGCTCGCATCGACGATGCCGAAGCCGAAGTTGTGATCACCGCAGACGGCGGCTACCGCAAGGGCCGCGTATCCCCACTCAAGCCAGTGGTGGATGACGCGCTCAAACTTGACGACGCAGACGGCAAGCCCAGCACGGTGAAGCACGTTCTCGTCGTGCAGCGCGGCGGCAATGACATCCCGATGATCGAAGGCCGCGATCTGTGGTGGCACGAAGAAATTACCGCCTACGACGGTGAGCACCACGCGGAGGGTTTCCCAGCCGAGAATCCGCTCTTTATTCTGTACACCTCCGGCACAACGGGGCGGCCGAAGGGCATACTCCACACCTCTGGCGGCTACCTCACCCAGGTTGCGACTACCTACAGCGATGTATTCGATCTCAAGCCCGAAACTGATGTCTGGTGGTGCACCGCCGACGTGGGGTGGGTTACCGGGCACAGCTACATTGTCTATGGCCCGCTCGCGAATGGGGCGACGCAGGTCGTCTACGAAGGCACCCCAGATACCCCTGATTGGGGCCGCTGGTGGGAGATCATCCAAAAGTACGGTGTCACGCAGTTTTACACCGCGCCCACTGCGATCCGTTCCTTCATGAAGGTCGGCCGCCAGATTCCCGAGCAGTACGACCTGTCGAGTCTGCGACTTCTCGGTTCAGTTGGTGAGCCCATCAACCCCGAGGCGTGGCGCTGGTACCGCGAAGTCATTGGCGCAGATAAGACTCCGATCGTCGACACCTGGTGGCAGACCGAGACGGGGGCGATCATGGTCGCGCCGCTTCCGGGCCTTACCGCCCTCAAACCGGGCAGTTCGCAAATCGCGCAGCCGGGCATTGCGGTGAGCGTGCTCGACGAGTCGGGCAACGCGGTGGATCGTGGCCAGGGCGGCCTACTTGTAGTCGAGAAGCCGTGGCCGAGTATGGTGCGCACCATTTGGGGCGATGACCAGCGCTTCGTCGAGACGTACTGGGACAAGTTCGGGGACAAGTATTTCGCGGGCGATGGTGCCCGCCTCGATGAAGACGGCGACGTGTGGTTTATGGGTCGCGTTGACGACGTGATGAACGTGTCGGGTCACCGACTCTCAACGACAGAGATTGAGTCCGCGCTTGTGGGGCACCACGCGGTTGCGGAGGCCGCGGTTGTTGGTGCTGATGATGAGACCACCGGTCAAGCCGTGGTCGCATTCGTCATCTTGAAGTCGCAACAGCAACTGCTCACTGAGGAAACTGCCGAGCAAGAGCTCAGGAAGCACGTCGCGGGGCACATTGGCGCGATAGCTCGCCCACGGAACGTGTTTGTTGTGTCGGAGCTGCCAAAAACCAGATCAGGCAAGATCATGCGCCGTCTGCTGAAGGATGCTGCCGAAGGACGCACCATCGGTGACACGACAACGCTCGCAGACACGATGGTGATGCAGACCATTTCTGATCGCGTCGTCGCAGAGCGGGCTGCACAAGCAAACGCATAGCGTTTACGCAGCCTGTCACCCATCCAAACTAAATATGCGCAAGGGTGTGCGGTGAAATTCGATTACTCACCGCACACCCTTGCGCATATTTAGTTCGTCGCGTGGGTCGTTAGTCGCTCACGCGGAAAATGAATTCAATCTCGACCGGTGCGTCGAGCGGCAGTACTGCGACTCCCACGGCTGAGCGTGAGTGAATGCCGATGTCGCCAAAGACCTTGCCAAGAAACACTGAGGCCCCATTTGCGACGGTTGGCTGACCAGTGAATGCGGGGTCTGACGCAATGAATGCCGTCACCTTGATGACCTGCTCCACCTTGTCGAGCGATCCGACGACCCCACGCACAGCAGCAAGCGCGTTGAGCGCACACACCTGCGCAAGCTCTGCCGCTTGCTCGGGGGAAACAAGACCGTCACCCTCGCCAACCTTGCCGCTGGCAGGGAGCTCACCTGCCACGAACGGGAGCTGTCCTGATGTGTAGATGTAATTTCCATCACGAACCGCAGGGACATATGCCGCTACAGCTGCTGGCACCTCAGGAATTTCGAGCCCTAGTTCACGAACTCGGTCTTCGATGACTGTTGACATTTCAGGCCTTTCTCTTCAGGTATGCAACGTTTCCACCCGCAGGTCCCTCGATAATCTGCACGAGTTCCCACCCCTGTGCTCCCCAATTATTGAGGATCTGTGCTTCATTATGAAGCAGGAGCGGAGTCACAAAGTACTCCCATTTGGGGGCATCTGGCGTGTCAGTCACGGAGACTCCAATCTCAATTTCACAGGGGTTGACGTCGAAAATTGACGCGAGCGGCGCTGATTGCCAGCTACATCGCTTACTCTAGATCTTATGACCCCAAAGGCCTCTAAGTCTTCGCGAGTACGCACAGCCAAGCCCCGTTCCGCTGGCGGCGTACTCGGAGGAATCCTCGGAATGGTCGCCATGAGTGCGATCGCTGGGATCCTCGTAACCGCTGCGATCACCCCTGTCGTCGCTCTCACAGGCGCCGCTGCGACCTCTGCGGTGAGCATTTTCGAGAATCTTCCCGGCAATTTGAAGCCGGGGCAGCTCGCGCAGCCGACGTCGCTATACGCGATAAAAGACGGCAAGCAGGTGAAATTTTCTGAGTTCTACGATCAGGATCGTGAACCCGTCAAGTTTGATCAGATCTCTCCGTTTGTGACCGATGCTGTCGTCGCAATTGAGGATCCGCGCTTCTATACCCACGGTGGCGTCGATGCTCTTGCAGCGTCGCGCGCTGTGGTGCAGAACGTTGCCGGGGACGATGGCATGTCTGGCGCGTCCACCATCACGATGCAATACGTGCGAAACGTGCTCGTACAAGAGGCGACTGCAATCCCTGACGAAGAAGCCCAGAAAAAAGCGTATGAGAACGCGATGCGTCAGGACATTGATCGCAAACTCAAAGAGATGAAGCTTGCAATCGGTGTTGAGAAGCAGTTCACCAAAGACGAAATTCTTACCGGATATCTCAACATCACACTCTTTGGGCGCACCGTGTACGGTATCGAGTCGGCTGCCCACTACTATTACGGCACCTCAGCGAAAGATCTCACGCTTCCCCAGGCCGCGAGTCTCGTCGCAATCGTGAACTCTCCAACGCGCTATCAGATTGATATCGAGGAGAACATTCCTGCGAACCAGGAGCGTCGCGACCTCATCCTCAAGCAGATGCTCAGTCACGGCAAGATCACTCAGGCGCAGTACGACGAGGCCGTCGCGACGCCCGTTGAACCGAAGATCACCCCCCGCATCCAGGGTTGCGCGGTTGCCGAGCAGAACTACGGTCTCGGCCACTTCTGCGACTACGTGCAGCGCCAGCTCAAGCAGGATCCTGAGTTCGGCCCCGATGCTGCAACTCGCGAGTTCAATATGAGCCGCGGCGGCTACGACATCGTCACAACGATAGACCTTGACATGCAGCAGGCTGCAGTAGCAGCGACCCGCGCGAATGTGGCCCCGACGATGGATGGCATCGATGTGGGAAGTTCAACGGTGAGCACGGAGGTCAAAACAGGTCGCGTGCTTGTCATGGCACAAAACCGGCCCTTCAGCACCGATGAGGCCCTCGAAGCTCAGGGGTACACCGCAATCAATTACGGTGCAGATTTTGCAGACGGTGGCTCATCCGGTTTCCAAGTCGGTTCCACATTTAAACCGGTCACCCTTGCCGAGTGGATCCGCACCGGACACTCTGTGCGAGACAGCGTGAACGTAAGCGGTCGTGACGTTCCGCTCGAAAGCTTTAAAGCAAGTTGTATGCCCAGTGGCGTTTACGGATACGGCAACTGGAAATTCCAAAACGACAACCTCGGCGTCGGCGGTAATCAGACCGTGCTGACCGCGATCGCGCAGTCGCTGAACGGTGGCCTAATCTCGATGCAGCAGAAGATGGATCTCTGTGGCACCTTTGACATGGCCAAGAAGATGGGTCTGCACCGCTCAACAGAAGCGACAAACACCGATTTCGCAAATGTCGGCACGTACGACCTCACCATGAACCCGTCAAACGTGTTTGGTGGTACCGACGAGATGTCACCGCTCACAATGTCGACAGCGTATGGCGCCTTTGCAGGCGGTGGAACGGTGTGCACCCCGAGTGCGATCGACTCAATCACTGGCCCAGATGGAGAGCCTGTTCCGTTTGAGCAGAGCTCGTGTTCTGAGGCGATGTCGTCTGAGGTTGCGGCGGGTGTTGCGTACGCCTTGCAATACGCAATCACGAATGGACTCGCACGACACGCGGCGTCAGCATTTGGCACGCCACACCTCGCGAAAACCGGCACGACCGACGATTACATAGATAACTGGACGATCGGCGCATCAAGCAAGGTGTCGACGGCGACCTGGGTCGGGAATGCCGGACCACACTGCTACAGCGAGGGCAACTGTGAGCGCGTCGATACCCGAAACTTCGGTGGATATCAGGGCCTCACCGCGGCCGACAGTCGTATCTGGCCTGAGGTCATGTATATCGCTGATCAGAAGTACGGCGGCGAAGGCTTCGGCGATCCGGCTGCTGCCGCGCTCAAGCAGACACTCGTGCAGGTTCCAAACCTTGCAGGCCAGTCGTTTGAGGATGCGAAGGCAACTCTTGAAGCCGCAGGCTTTAGCGTGCGTGATGGTGGCGAGGTCGATTCCTCGGAGCCGAAGGGACGCGTCGCTCGCACCGACCCCGCAGCTGGCGGTGAGGTGGGTCTTGGAACAGAAGTGACGATCTATCGAAGCCTCGGAAACGCTGGAAAGATTCCTGACGGGCTGGGCGGCATGACCGCGCGCGAGGCAGAGAATGCGCTCAGAGCGGCGAACTTCACCTCAGTATCATTCGTGTGTGAGGGTGGTGAAGGATCCCCGAATCCGAATAAGGACACGGTGAAGGCAGTGTCTCCTGGTGGAGGAGAAGAAGCTCGTCTGAACGCCAAGATCACGCTCACGATCAACTGCGACGACGATTAGGCCGCTGATGGCGACACAGCTTCGTCCGGGCACGGCTGCGGTACTCGGTGCCGCAGCCGGCGTGCTCGCGTGGTCAACGCTTATCGAGCGCAGGCTGTTTACGATCCGCCGTCACTCCGTCCCGATCCTGCCCGCCGGTGCCGCGCCCATTCGGGTGCTCCAGTTGTCGGATCTGCACCTCGCCCCGTGGCAGGTGAACAAGATGAACTGGGTGCGCTCACTCGCGAACCTGCGCCCAGACCTGCTTGTGCTCACCGGCGATCTCATGGGGCACACTGAGGCGCAGCATGCGCTGCTCAATACGCTCTCCGCGTTTCGCGGCGTCCCGACGCACTTTGTGCACGGATCCAACGACTACTATGGGCCGATGTTCAAGAACCCTCTCCGCTACCTCAAAGAGCCAAGCCGGCTCAGCACGCGCGAACGAGACATCGATAATGCGGCACTTACACGCGGGCTCGAAGCCCTCGGATTTACCGACCTCAACAACTCGGCCGCCTTGTGTGAAGCCCGCGGCACACAGTTCGAGTTGTTTGGTCTCGGCGATCCACACATTCGCCTCGATGATGCTGAGAAGATGAGTGCGGAACGCGAGCAGCAGGGCTCGAAGAACAGTGATGCAGTGCAGATTGGTGTCGTGCATGCCCCATATCAGGCAGCGCTCGGGGCACTGCTCACCGAGGGTGCAGAGCTCATTCTCGCTGGCCACACCCACGGAGGTCAGGTCCGCGTTCCAGGCGTTGGCGCGCTCACGTCTAACTGCGATCTTCCGACACACCAAGCCCGTGGCTTAAGCGTCTGGTACGACGCACACCATGCCGCCTATCTCAATGTGAGTGCCGGGCTCGGGAATTCGATCTACGCCCCCGTGCGGTTCGCTTGCAGGCCCGAAGCGAGCCTGATCACGCTCACCGCACCAGAGTTCACGAGCGCTTCGTAAGCTGCGGCAAGAAGGCGGCGAACCGCTCACACGCGTCGAGCACTTCCTCATAGGAAGCGAACGCACTCAGGCGGAAGTACCCTGCACCCGCCGGCCCGAACCCTTCGCCGGGGGTACCCACGACCTGTGCACCTTCGAGGAGCGCGTCGAAAAACTCCCAGGACCCCATTTCGCCCGGGCATCGGAACCACAGGTACGGCGAATGTTCCCCACCCACGGTTTCGACGCCAGCATCGAGTAGCGCGCCCCTCAGCAGCTCTGCGTTGCGCAGATAGTAGTTGATGTCAGCTCGCACCTGTTCGCGCCCCTCAGGGCTGTACACGGCTTCTGCGGCACGCTGGACAATGTATGGAGTGCCATTAAACTTTGTTGCTTGACGACGATCCCACATATTGCGCAGCGAGACCCCGTCGACGTGCAGTTTCTTCGGGACCACCAGCCATGAACAGCGAAGCCCGGTGAACCCAGCAGACTTTGAAAACGACCCCGATTCGACGGCAACTTCGTCTGCGCCCTCAATTTCGTAAATCGACCGTGGCACGTCCTCACCCTGAATGAACGCGCGATAGGCCACGTCGTACACGATCACGGATCCGTGCTGTTTCGCATATCGCACCCATGCTTCGAGCTCCTCACGCGAGAGTGCCGTGCCAGTCGGATTGTTTGGCGAGCACAAGTAGATCAAGTCTGTCGGCGTGTCAGGAAGCGCCACTTTGTACCCGGTCTCTGCAGAGCACTCGAGGTAGGTGAGCCCCTGCCAGCGGCCGTCCCGGTATTCTCCGAGTCGGCCGACAAGCGCGTTCGAATCGATGTACATGGGGTACACCGGGTCGGTGACTGCGACAGTCGCCTGTTTTGAGAAAAGCTCTTGGAACCCAGCAACGTCGGATATCGATCCCTCGCCAACGAAGACGTCGTCTGCGTCAATGGTGACGCCGAGAGACGCATACTCACCGTCGACGATCGCTTCTCGAAGAAATGCGTATCCGGGCTCAGAACCGTACCCACGAAAGGTCTCAGCATGGGCTTGCTCGTCGACCGCGTGGTGCAGCGCCTTGGTGATGGCGGGTGCGAGCGGTCTCGTGACATCGCCGACGCCCAGGCGCAGCACCTTCGCTTCAGGGTGCGCCGCTTGAAACGTTGCGGTGCGGGCGTATACCTCGCCAAACAGGTAGCTAGTCTGTAGCTCCCCGAAGTGTGTGTTGATGTTCATCGGGGAGTCCTACCTGTTGTGGGTTACTCAGCCAGCAAGCTTGCTGGCGATGGTTTCTGCGATTTGTACGGTGTTCAGTGCTGCACCCTTGCGCAGGTTGTCGTTCGAGACGAAAAGCACGAGGCCACGTCCTGTCGGGGCAGATTGATCTTCACGGATACGGCCAACAAATGATGCGTCGCGGCCCGCAGCCTCAAGTGGCGTGGGTACTTCGCTGAGTTCAACTCCGGGAGCTGTTGAAAGCACCTCGCGCGCACGATCTGCTGAAATGTTGTCCGAGAACTCGGCGTGGATCGCAAGCGAGTGACCCGTGAACACGGGCACACGCACACACGTACCCGCGACGAGCAGGTCAGGGAGTTCGAGGATCTTGCGACTTTCGTTGCGAAGTTTCTTCTCTTCGTCGGTTTCACCTTCGCCGTCGTCGACGATGGATCCCGCGAGCGGGAGGACATCAAATGCGATGGTCTTTGTGTATACCTCTGGTGCGGTGAAGTCGATGGCTTCGCCGTCGTTCGTGAGTTCTTCGATTTTGCCCGTCTCGACGGCGGCGGTCACCTGACCTGCAAGCTCGCGCACACCCGCAAGACCCGACCCTGAAACCGCCTGGAACGTCGTCACTGTCATGCGTTCGAGGCCCGCCTCGTTGTCGAGCGCCTTCATCACGGGCATTGCCGCCATCGTTGTGCAGTTCGGATTTGCCACGATGCCGCTGCCCGCGGCGATGATGGGATCGAGCGTATGTGGGTTGACTTCGCTGACTACGAGAGGAACATCGGGGTTGAGTCGCCACGCGCTCGAGTTGTCGATGACAATCGCGCCCGCTGCGGCAAACTCTGGAGCGTACTGCTTTGAGGCTGCTCCCCCAGCGGAGAACAGCGCAATATCAATACCGCTCTTGTCTGCGGTCGCAACGTCTTCGACAATAATATCGACGCCTTTAAAGGGGAGTGTGGTGCCGGCAGAGCGTGCGCTCGAGAAGAACCGAATCTTTTCGAATGCGAAGTCGCGCTCGTCGAGCAGGCGACGCATCACCTTGCCCACTTGCCCGGTTGCGCCGACAACGGCGACCGAGAGTCCCTGCGATTCAGCCATGTGTGTGGATCCTGTTCTCTAAAGCTCTGTGTTCTCTAAAAAATCTGTGCTTATTTTAGCGGCCGGTGCCAGCGTAGACCGTTGCTTCGTCGTCTGTGTCGAGGCCAAATGCGGTGTGAAGCACGCGCACTGCCTTCTCCATGAGATCGGCTCGGGTCACTACTGAGATGCGGATCTCTGAGGTTGAGATCATCTCAATGTTGATGCCCGCATCGTAGAGCGCCCGGAAGAGTTGGGCGGAAACCCCACTTGAGTTGCGCATGCCTGCTCCCACGACCGCAATCTTTGCGATCTGGTCGTCGTAGAGCAGCCGTTCGTAGCCGATCGAGTCATGTTCTGCTTCGAGCGCTTCGAGTGCTTTACGTCCCTCAGCCATCGGCACGGTGAACGAAATATCTGTGCGGTTCGTGTCTGCGGCAGAAATATTCTGCACAATGATGTCAATGTTCGCATCAGTTTTCGCGACGACCTCAAAGATCCGGGCGGCTACGCCGGGAACATCGGGCACGCCACTGACAGTGATCTTTGCCTCGCTCGCTTCAGCTGCGATGCCAGTGATAACTGACTCTTCCACCTGGTCTCCCTCCGGATGCCCCTTTGCTGGGGTGTAAACAACGGTGCCCGCATCGCCTGAGAAGGAGGAGCGCACATGTATTTCGACGCCGTGGCGTCTCGCGTATTCCACCGCACGTAGGTGCAGTACCTTCGCGCCGGAAGCGGCAAGTTCAAGCATCTCTGCTGAGGAGATCGCATCGATTTTGCGCGCGTGGGGAGCGACGCGTGGATCAGTCGTGTAAATTCCGTCGACGTCTGTGTAGATCTCGCATACGTCGGCCTTCAGGGCTGCGGCGAGCGCGACTGCCGTTGTGTCTGATCCACCACGGCCGAGCGTCGTGATGTCTTTTGAGTCTGGGCTCACACCTTGGAATCCCGCGACGATGGTGACTGCACCTTTGTCGAGCGCTGCGCGCACCCGGCCTGGGGTGACGTCCACGATTTTCGCCGACCCATGCTCTGGGGTCGTGATCATGCCGGCCTGGCTTCCGGTGAAGGAGAGGGCGTCGACGCCCATGCCCTTGATCGTCATGGCGAGCAGCGCCATTGAGATGCGCTCCCCCGCGGTGAGCAACATGTCGAGCTCACGCGGCGCCGTAATCGGCGTGCAGGCTTCCGCGAGGTCAAGCAGTTCATCGGTGGTGTCGCCCATCGCACTCACCACGACGACGACATCATTGCCCGCGCGACGAGTCTCAACGATCCGCTTGGCAACGCGCTTAATGCTCTCAGCATCGGCGACCGACGAACCCCCGAATTTCTGCACGATCAATGCCACGTGGGATCCTCCTAGTTTTGTGCCAGGTTCTATTCTACCTGCAGCTGCATGCTCATAAAACGTTGGTCACCTTCAGCCCTGTTCCCAACAGTGCGACGTCCTCAGCGACACGACGCCTATTCGACTACGCGACGTCCTTCGAACGCGCGGCCCAGGGTCACCTCGTCTGCGAACTCGAGGTCTCCGCCAACGGGGAGGCCGGACGCGAGGCGGGAGACGGGGACCTCTATGCTCGTGAGGAGCCGTGAAAGGTAGGCCGCGGTAGCCTCACCCTCAAGGTTTGGGTCGGTCGCAATAATCACTTCAGCGACCTGCACTCCGCCTTCCTCGAGCCCTGCACTCAGCCGCCGCATGAGCGCTGAAATGGAGAGGTCGTCTGGGCCGATGCCATCGATCGGGCTGATTGCACCGCCGAGCACATGGTAGAGACCGCGGAATTGGCGGGTGCGCTCAATTGCAACGACGTCTTTGGGCTCTTCGACCACACAGAGGATCGTCTGGTCGCGGCGTGGATCGCTACAAATACTGCACTTGACCTGTTCGGTGATATTGCCGCACACCTCACAGAACCGCACTCGCTCGCGCACGTCAGAAAGGAGGCTGGCGAGCCTAGAGACGTCAAAGTTCTGCGTCTGCAGAATGTGAAACGCGATACGTTGGGCAGATTTCGGGCCAATGCCTGGCAGCCTGCCGAATTCGTCGATCAGGTCTTGAACGATGCCGTCGTACACGGCTACCTCCTGTGCTCTGGGATCGGGTGCTCTTCAAGGAATGATGCGCCAAGCACCTCTCGAACGACCGATTCCCCATATCGGGTGAACGTGGGTGCCACCTTTGCGCCTGAAACTGGGGCAGCAGCAGGAGCCACTGTGGAAGTCGCTGTGGGTGCCGCAGTGTTTGCAGGCGCCTCCGCGTCGGTATGATCCGCTGCGGGTTTAGGCGCTGCTGCAGATTCAGGCACCGCTGCAGGTGCTGGCGCGCCCGTCGGTACTGGCGTTGCGGTTGTCGTGTCGACGCGCACAGCCTGGTCAGCTGCTGTGTCGGCCTGGGCTTGCGGGTCTACTCCAGCGTAGGGGTCGTCATAGGCGTCGTCACTTGGCATCTCGTCGTTGGCACTGAGCGGGTACTGCTGCACGTCCGCAGTAAGCGAGCTGGCGTTCAACTCGCTGGTGCTCAGCGGCTGAGGAGACACAGCGCCACGATCAGATTGCTGCTCTTTCGATGGAATCGGGTCTGCCCATGCCGGCGCAGCCAGCGCTGGCCCAAGTGAACTCAGCCTCGCTGCCGCACGAGCAACCGGGTCATCTTCTAGCGATTGCCCGCTTCCTTGATGAGGCTCCTCTGGAACAGGTGTTCCTGGCTCAGATTGCCCCCTTGGCTCGCGTGACACCGCAACTTGGCGAGGCTTGTACTGCACTCGCATGCCGGTTGCTGCCAGAATGGTTTCTCGCAGCGGGCCCGCCCCAGTTGATTTAAAGGCTTCGAGCTCTGAGCGGTTAGCTACTCCAACTACGAGCACCTCGCTTTCGAGGGCAAGTGGCTCAATCGTCTTTACCGCGTTCCAAGCATCGCGATCGTTCTCAAGGAGCTCGTCCAGCAGATCAGACCACATATCGCGCAGGTCTTCGAACCCAGGCAGGTCATCTGGGCTGCCCTGCGTTGCCTCGGTACCGGCGGCGGCAACGGTTTCGGGGGTGCCTGAAGCGGGCTCCTCTTGAACCGGCGCAGTGGGCTCCGGTGCGGGGGTGGCAGAAGCCGGGGTGGCTGGAGCAGGGGTAACCGGTTCGTTGCCGATGCTTTCAATCTGCGAGGCGCTGAGCACCGCAGAAATGGGCTTGCCAAACTTTGCTGCGCCTTCGTTCGGGTGCGGCATCTGGGGCGTGCTCGCCGCCTTCTCGGCAATCGCCCCCGCATCGTCGTTGCGGAGGAACTCCCGGATAGATGCGGCTGTCTGTGCCGCATTCGCAACGTTCTCGGGCTCTCGTGCGACAGGTGGCGATACGGGCTGCACCGGCTGAGCAGGTTGCGACGGAATCGGTGTCGCTGTTGGCGCAGACTGCTGCGGTGGTTGCTGCTGTACCGTCCGTTGGGCCGGCGCCGTCTGCTGACTCGCAGGAGCGACAGGCACAACATGAGCACTGCTCGCAGCGCTCAACCCCACGAGTGCGCGCGCAATCATGAGTTCGAGATGCAGCCTAGGTGGTGTCGCACCCGTCATTTGGTCGAGTGCTTCACTCACGGTGTCAGCGGTGCGCGAGAGTTCGAGCGCCCCAAACGCCCGAGCTTGCTCGAACATGCGGGTGAGTTGATCTTGGGGCACCCCGCGCAACACTGCTGCGGCACCATCGATGCTCGTGGCATTCACAATAATGAGGTCGCGTAACCGCTCAAGCAGATCTTCAACAAACCGGCGAGGGTCTTGCCCGGTCTGAATCACCCGGTCAGTTGCCGCGAACGCAGCCGCAGAATCTTGCGCACCAATGGCCGCAACAACGTCATCGAGTAGCTCAGTGTGTGTGTACCCCAACAACCCTGCCGCCCGCTCAGCAGTGACATGATTGCCCTCGGACCCTGCAATGAGTTGGTCAAGAATTGAGAGTGTGTCGCGCGCGGAACCGCCACCCGAACGCACCACAAGAGGGAGAACCCCGGGCTCAACCACAATGTTTTCACTGTCGCACAGAGACTGCGCATAGTCGATGAGTGCCGCTGGCGGAATGAGACGGAACGGATAGTGGTGGGTACGCGACCGAATCGTACCGATCACTTTCTCAGGCTCAGTCGTCGCGAAGATGAACTTTACGTGAGGCGGTGGCTCCTCAACAATCTTGAGCAGCGCATTGAACCCACCCGCCGTCACCATGTGTGCCTCATCAATGATGAAGATCTTGAAGCGGTCACGTGCGGGCGCGAACACCGCGCGTTCCCGCAAGTCACGCGCGTCATCAACACCGCCGTGGCTCGCGGCATCGATTTCGACGACATCCAGCGACCCACCGCCCGCGCGGCCGAGTTCAACACAGCTCGGGCAGGTGCCACACGGAGTATCAGTCGGGCCCTCAGCACAATTCAGACAGCGCGCAAGAATACGCGCGCTCGTCGTCTTACCGCACCCTCGCGGGCCGCTAAACAAGTAGGCATGACCGACGCGACCAGTGCGCAAGGCAGTCATGAGCGGATCGGTCACTTGAGATTGCCCGATCATCTCAGAGAACGACTCGGGTCGATACCGTCTATACAGCGCTGCTACCACGAAGTCCATGTTACCGGTGGGGTCTGACATGCGCCCCCGTAATCCACAGCCATAGACTGTTGAACATTCCAGATCGGGGAGGCATCCAAGGCATGAGCAGCTCGCCACACGCCGGCTCCGTCTCTCCGAGTGTAAAATTCGCTTCGATTTCGACCGCAGCACTGATGTGTTGCGTGTTGCTCTCACTCATTTTTGACTGGGCCGAATTGATTGCGGGCGCCGCGGCACTCATCATGCTCGTTGGTGCGGTGTTGGTCGCGTCGTCGCGAACGCGCATGGTCGTTGCGATTCTCGTGGGCATCGGGCTCGCCTGCGCAATCTTGAGCATTTCGCTGTTTCACTCTGCGTTCGAGCTCAATCAGCTCAGGCGCCTGAACCAAGACCTGGTTGCCATGCTTGCTGGTGGTGCATTTATTCGCGGCATCGTCACAAGCAGCAAACGCGCGACGGCTCCAAAACTCACGGGCGTCCCTGCCGTGTTGCGCACCGCGTATGTGAGCCACTTCATAGCGTCTGTGCTCAATTTCGTGTCGCTCGGGCTGGTGGGTGACCACTTGCAACGGGGTGGGCGCCTCACACTGAATAACGCCGCACTCCTTTCACAGTCGTTCGTCTTGGGTGCGCTGTGGTCTCCGTTTTGGTCCGTTTCAGCGCTCGTGGTCATCTACTTCCCAACTGTCGCGCTCCTCCCCGTCTCGGTGACTGGCCTCGCCTTCGCCCTTCTCCTCCTCGCGGTCGTATCGTTGTGGAACTTCACACGCCGTTCACCCAAAGAACGACTGGAACAGGGTTATCCGCTTCAGCCACAAACGCTCGCGCTGCCGCTCGTGCTCATCGTGGTCGTGGTCACGGGTCATTTACTCCTCCCTGAGGCGCCTGTGCCACGGCTCGTGCTTCTTGCCTCAGTTGCCATACCATTTGTGCTCGGAACACTCCGCAAAGGGATTGTCACAACAGCCGGACAGTTTGTTCGCGTTGCGGCAGGCGGCCTCACCGCATCATCAAACGAATTCGCACTCTTTATTGCGGCAGGAATCTTCACTGTCGGCGGATCAATGCTCACCGCGCACCTCCCATTCCAACTGTCGAGCCTTCCGCCCACAGTGTTGACCGCATGGTTACTCTGCATCGCAATAGTGCTGCTTTCTATGGTGGGAGTGCATCCGATCATCTCAATTTCAGTTGCAGCAGCTATGGCAATGTTCGTATCCGAGGGTGGAGCATTGTACGCTGCCGCCGTGCTCTGGGGATGGTGTCTGGCGTCACCGGTCGGCCCGCTCGCCGGCACCACTATCTTCATCTCGGGGCGATTCGGCGTACGAGGCCGAGACCTCATCGTCGCCAACATTCCGTTTACATTGGTTGGCGTTGCACTCGCCTACCCCGCGATTTATCTCGCGAACGAGCTCACCACTGCTTGGGGGCTTGGGTAGACCGAATTGCCGTCGGAACCATGGATGCAACTCCGAAAAACTCCCCAGCTCCGAATGAATTCGCTGTGGATCTTCGCAACAGCGTAGAAGTTCGGAGTTACGAAGGCGTGAGATCGTACGACAGGCGGATCTGGCGGTTGGCGAGCGCGGGGAGCGCGGCGCGGGCCCGATCCACCGTGGCAGCGTCAACGTTTGCGACGAGCACGCCCTCGTCGCGCGGGCCGAGGGCGCCCACGACCGTTCCGAGCGGATCCACCACGCGACTGAGACCAATTGTCGCCGCATTCCGTGAGCCTCCGCCGACGGTGGCGCTCGCCACAAGCCAGCTCACATTCTCGAGAGCGCGAGCCTGAGTGAGCACCGTCCAATGCTCCTCCTTACCCTGGCCAGAGGCCCAGGCTGCGACAAGTAGCAACACATTCGCGCTGCGATCCGCGAGACTCCGAAACATCTCGGGGAAGCGCACGTCGTAGCAGTTCGCGAGTCCGAAGGTCAGGCGCTCGCCATCGATTTCAATATCAAATACGGGTGGCAGCTCGGTGCCAGGAGCCGTGTGCGCCGTCTCGCTCGCAGCAAATGCCTCATAGAGGTGCAATTTCCGATATCTGGCAAGCTCGCTGACCGAAGACGCAACGCCCGAAGAATCAGTGGTACTCGGAGCCACCACGATCGTGGTGTTGAACGGGAGACCTTCCGGGTTCGGCTCAAAGCCCGGTGCCACGATCACCGCATCGTGCTCTGCGGCGAGCTCGTGCGCCAGCTCCTCGAAACGGCCCCACCATTCGACTGCGATACCGGTCAAGCCATCAATCGTCACTGCTTGCAAAAGCACCATCGCTTGCTCAGGAAACACGATGACACGTGCACCCTGTTCCGCAGCTTCGGCCGCACGAAGGCGCAACTGTTCAAAGTTTTCGTTCGGGTCAGTCGTCGGGGTAAACTGCACAGCTGCGATCTTCATCGTTCACTTCCTGCTATTCATTCGATTGAAACGTGTTTGCAAGGTCAGATTTTGTGAGGCTCGCCACAAGTTCCAGACTCTGCTTCGCAATCTCGGCCTCTTCGTCGGTCGGCACCACGAGCACGGTCACCCGTGAGTCTGGCGCACTGATCACTCTTGCACCAGAGACTGAGGCCTCGTTGAGGTCGTCATCGATGCGGATCCCGCACCACTCGAAGCCCGCGCATACGAGCGCTCGAATTTCTGCGGCGTTCTCACCGAGGCCCGCAGTGAACACGATGGTGTCTGTACCGCCGAGCACCGCGAGGTAAGCGCCGACGTACTGCCGCGCGCGGTGAACGTAAACGTCGATAGCGAGCTGCGCTGCAGCGTCACCGTTCCCGGCAGCTGCGCGAACGTCGCGAAAGTCGTTTGTGCCGGTGAATCCCGAGAATCCAGAGTCCTTGTTGAGCAGCAGGTCGACGTCGTCGAGCTGTGCCCCGCGCCTGAGCAGGTGGAAGATGATGCCTGGGTCAATGTCCCCCGACCGAGTGCCCATGACGAGTCCCGCAAGCGGGGTCATCCCCATCGAGGTATCCACAGATTTACCACCATCAATTGCGCACATCGAGGCACCATTACCAAGGTGCAACACAATTTGTTTGAGTGATTCGAGTGGTCTTCCGAGGTGTTCGGCGGCACTCCGTGACACGACCGCATGCGAGATTCCATGGAACCCGTAGCGGCGGATCCCGTGCTGCGTTGCGACCTGCGGGTCAATCGCATACGTGTATGCGGGTTTCGGCATAGATTGGTGGAACGCCGTATCGAACACCGCTACATGCGGAAGGCCCGGAAATGCCGCACGGGCCGCAACGATTGCGGCGTAGTGCCCAGGGTTGTGCAGCGGGGCGAGTTCGGCGAGCGACAGGATCCGCTTCGCGACGTGATCGTCGATGAGAGTCGGAGCGATGAAGTCACTGCCACCGTGCACGACGCGATGCCCCACCGCCGTGATACCAAACTCCTGCATCGGCGATCCGGCTTCGCTGAACGCGTCAACCATGGCCGAGAACCCGCTTGAATGGTCTGGGATTGGGAGTTCCCGAACGTAGTTCACGTCGCTGTAGCGATGGACGACATTGCCCATCCCGCTTTCACCGATGCGCTCGATGAGACCTTCTGCGAGGCGTATCCCGGTTCCAGTTTCGATCACCTGGTACTTGATCGATGATGACCCCGAATTTACGACGAGTACTGAACTCATTTCGCGCTTGCCTCCCCGGCCTGCTTGGCCTCCCCAGCTTGCACCGCAGTAATAGCAACAGTGTTGAGAATATCTTCGACCGTTGCACCACGCGAAAGGTCGTTCACCGGTTTATTTAGCCCTTGCAAGACTGGCCCGACCGCGATCGCACCAGCCGAGCGCTGTACCGCCTTGTAGGTGTTGTTTCCCGTATTCAAGTCAGGGAATATGAACACGGTGGCATGCCCGGCGACCCGCGATCCCGGCATCTTCGAGGCACCGGTTTGCGGGTCGCTCGCCGCGTCATATTGGATTGGACCTTCGACAAGTAGCTCTGGGTGCGCCTCACGTACCAGTATGGTCGCGGCACGCACCTTATCGACATCGGCTCCGGTGCCAGAATCACCGGTCGAGTACGAGAGCATCGCGATGCGTGGATCGACGCCAAACTGGGCGGCGGTGAGCGCAGAGGACGCTGCAATGTCGGCAAGTTGCGCTGCGTCGGGGTCCGGGTTCACCGCGCAGTCACCGTACACGAGCACGCGATCCGCAAGCGCCATGAAGAATACGCTCGATACGACAGAAACCCCGGGCTTTGTTTTAATGAACTCGAGACTCGGTCGAATCGTATGAGCGGTGGTATTCGCGGCTCCAGAGACCATCCCGTCAGCAAGCCCTAGGTGCACCATCATCGTGCCGAAATAGCTCACGTCGGTCATGCGATCTCGTGCGCCTTCGAGGGTGATGCCCTTGTGTGCACGAAGTCGCTGATACTCGGTCGCGAACTCTTCGTGCAACGTGGAAGCGGCCGGGTCGATGACAGTTGCCTCGTTGATCGCGAGTCCGAGCTCGGCCGCGCGTTTGCGCACCGTTTCTTCCTCACCGAGCACGGTGAGTCGCACGATCCCGCGTGCAAGCAGCGTGCTCACCGCCCGGAGCACGCGGTCGTCGTGCCCTTCGGGGAGCACAATGTGTGCCTGTACCTCGGCCGCCCGAGCGAACAACTCATAGGTAAACATCGCGGGTGTGCGCACACTGCCCCGGTGCAACCGCAGCCGATCCCGAAGCACTTGAGTGTCAACGTGTGCGTGGAACAAGGCGAGCGCGGTGTCAAACTTCCGGGGCGATTCCTCGGTGAGTAGCCCGCGGGCATTCGTGATGCGCTGCGCAGTGTCAAAGGTGCCGTAGGTCGATCGGATCATCGGAAGCACCGCACCGATTCCGTCGAGCAGGCGATCCACCGAATCGGGGATATCGAAATCGCCGTTCAGCACGATCGCACCAAGTGTCGGAAACCCGGCTGCCTCGTGCGCCATCGACACTGCAAGGAGCGTCTCTGCGCGATCCGCAGCGATCACGATGACCGCGCCTTCGATGAGCCGCGGCAGCACATTCGGCATCGACATGCCCGCGATCACAATGTCGCTCACCTCACGGGCGAGGAGTTCTTCGCTCCCCCGAAGCAGGGTGCCATCGACCGCGCGCATCACCTCAGAGACGGGAGGCGCAACCAGCAGCCGCTCCTCGGGTATAGCCCAGACCGGCATGTCATCTGAGACGACCGTAGAAATCGCGTGCACAATTTCTTCCCGAGCATCCGCGTCTGCCCGGTTCACGAGCATCGCGAGCACTGTTGCGTGCTCCTCTCGGAGTTCTTTGACGCTGAGATCTACCATCTGCACAATGTCTGCGACTGGCCTGGCGTCCGACTGACCGAGCACCTCAGGCGTTTCGAGACTGCGCCCACTCACCACAAGCAACACCGGCGTACCGAGGTTCGCCGCGATACGCGCATTCGTTGACAGTTCCGTTGGCGCGGCAACATCAGTGTAGTCAGACCCGACTACGACAATTGCATCGCACTGCGCCTGCAGCGCCCGATACGCAGCCACGATCGCGGCCATCGCCTCGCCTGGGTTACTCCCCAGCTCCTCATACGTCGCTCCAACGCAGTCGTCATATGCGGCGTCTGCGGTGGCACGGGTGAGGAGCAATTCGAGCACCCGGTCGCGTTCGGTGCGCGAGCGAATCACTGGTCGAAACACCCCCACCCTGGGAACATCGGCGCTCAGTGTGTCGAGCACTCCGAGCGCAACCGCGCTCTTGCCCGACCGTCCTTCGGCAGACGTGAGGTAAATACTGACAGCCATGCGACTCTCCGTGTGCTTCTCGCCGTTTTTCTCGCCGTATTTATTCAGCCGAGAGGATTTCCGTGAGCGCCTCACGTACGCACGCAAGCCCGCGGTCGAGCTCGTCGGCGGTGATGGTGAGCGCAGGGAGGAATTTCAACACTTCGTCACGTGCACCCGACGTCTCGATCACGACGCCCCGCTCGAATGCAGCTGCCGACACCGCACCCGCAAGCTCTGGGCGCTTTGTTGAGGCGATTCCATACATGAGTCCGCGGCCGCGCACGACGAATTCTGCAGCTGGGAAGTCGACGGCAATCGCGTCCAGAGCGCGCCCCAGCTGGGCGGATCGCTCAGCGATCGCATCGGTAAACGCCGAGTCGGCCCAGAACGTTTCAAGCGCGACGCGTGCCGTCACGAACGCGGGATTATTGCCGCGGAACGTGCCCGTGTGGGCACCTGGCTGCCAGACGTCAACCTCGCGACGCATGAGCACGAGCGACATGGGGAGCCCAGACGCCGAGATCGACTTCGAGATCGTGACGATATCTGGCACGATGCCTGATTCTTCAAAACTAAAAAATGTGCCGGTGCGTCCAACGCCTGCCTGAATGTCGTCGACAATGAGCAAGATACCGTGCGCTTCGGTCAGTGCACGAAGACGCTGCAGCCATGAAGCACTGGCGACGTTGATCCCGCCCTCACCCTGCACAGTTTCAACGATGACCGCGGCAGGCAAGTCGAGTCCCGAGCCCGGATCTTCGAGCATCCGCTCGAAGAGATCGAGCGTGTCGATGCCATCGCCCAGGTAACCGTCATAGGGCAGCCGAGTCACATCGTTCAGGCCTGCGCCGCCAGCCTGACGGTACTTTTCGTTGCTCGTTGTTGCGAGCGCACCCAGGCTCAGCCCGTGAAACCCATTTGTGAAGGCTACAACGTTGGAACGTCCAGTTGCCTGCCGTGCCACTTTGAGCGCCGCTTCGACAGCGTTTGCGCCCGTGGGTCCGGTGAACTGCAGCTTGTAATCAAGTCCCCGCGGGGTGAGGATGAGACGGGTGAAGGCTTCGATGAAGCCACGCTTTGCGACCGTCGCCATGTCGAGCCCATGAATAATGCCACCGCTCTGCAGATACTCAACGAGAGCCGGGATGAGCGCCGGGTTGTTGTGCCCATAATTGAGCACCCCCGCCCCACTGAAGAAATCAAGGTACTCTGTACCGTCTGCGGTCGTGAGCGTCGAACCCTGCGCACGCTCAAACACAACGGGGAATGAGCGGATGTACCCGCGCACCTCTGATTCGTAACGTTCAAAGATGTCTAGATCGCTCAACAGAGTTTCCCTTCAATTGAAAAGACCCCTCACGCACCCGATAGAGCCCAGCTACCCTTGCTCCGTTTCCGGCCTAGGGGAGTTCACCAAGATATCGCCACGTGAGGGGCACAAATTAGTCTAGCGGATCTTCAGGAGTGCTTGCGCCGATCCCATTCTCAGGCGGGAGATCGACCGCCCCGGTGGCGGCGTCGAGGCTTTCCTCAAGAGCAAAGCTTTCCTCTGCATCTTCGCCAGCGAACTGGGACTGGTAAAGCTCGTAGTACGCACCCTGTCGCGCCAGCAGCTCTTCGTGTGAGCCCTGTTCAACAATGCGACCCGATTCCATCATGAGAATCGTGTCTGCATCGCGGATTGTCGAGAGCCGGTGCGCAATCACGAATGACGTGCGGTCACTGCGAAGCGCCTGCATCGCCTGTTGCACGAGCACCTCGGTGCGCGTGTCTACAGACGAGGTCGCCTCATCAAGGATGAGAAGGGATGGATTGGCGATGAACGCACGAGCGATAGTCAGCAGCTGACGCTCGCCAGCCGAGAGCGACGATGCGTTCTCTTCGATGACCGTGTCGTAGCCGTCTGGCAGTTGCCGCACAAAGCGATCCACCATCGTCGCCTTCGCGGCCTCAATCACTTCATCGTCTGTCGCGCTCAGACGTCCGTATCGAATGTTCTCGATGATGCTGCCGTTAAACAGCCAAGCATCTTGCAGCACCATTCCCACGTGTGAGCGAAGGTCAGAGCGCGAGAGCTCGACTATGTCGACATTGTCGAGCAAGATCCGCCCGCTATTCAGCTCGTAGAACCGCATAATGAGATTCACAAGGGTCGTCTTGCCCGCTCCCGTCGGGCCGACGATCGCGATGGTGTGGCCGGGGGTTGCCTCGAGCGAGAGATCCTCAATAAGTGGGGTCTCAGGGTCGTAGCTAAACGACACTTGTTCGAAGCGAACGTGGCCATCCGTGCGCTCTGGGAGCGCGGCGTTCGCCGTCTCTTCGTCCTGTTCTTCAGCATCGAGCAGCTCAAATGTGCGCTCTGCAGAGGCGACACCCGACTGCAGCATGTTCGCCATGCCCGCCATCTGTCCGACCGGTTGCGCGAACTCGCGAGAGTACTGAATGAACGCAGTAACGTCGCCGAGGGTCATACTGCCGCTCGTCACGCGCAGCGCACCCACCACGGCGATGAGCACATAGGTAAGCTGCTGCACAAAGTTCATTGACGGCATGATCGCGCCCGAAAGTGCCTGTGCCTTAAATGAGGCGTCAAAGAGCCCCTCATTGCGGCGGTCAAACTCCTCAGCCATCTCGGTATCGCGGTTGAAGATGCGTACGAGTTCGTGACCGGTGAACGACTCTTCAATATGACCGTTGAGATCGCCCGTGTGCTTCCACTGCGCCGCGAACAACTTCTGTGCTCGCACGCCAACGAAACCTGCGATCACTCCCGAGAGCGGAAGCGCAATGAGAGCAATGAGGGCAAGCTGCCACGACACGACAAACATCATCACCATGATGCCGATGATCGTGAGGAGCGACTGCACAAGTTGCGAGAACGCCTGCTGCAGCGCCTGCTGAATATTGTCAACGTCATTCGTCACACGCGAGAGCGTGTCACCACGCTGACGACTATCGAAGTAAGACAGCGGCAACCTGTTGATTTTCGATTCGATGTCGGCGCGCAGCTTGTACACGACGCGCATCACGAGCTTGTTGAGCACAAAGCCCTGCAACCACATGAGTACCGAGGCGACCGCGTAGAGCCCGAGCACCACAAGAATGAGGGAACCCAGTACACCAAAGTCGATACCCTCGCCGGGAACAACGGTCGTTCCCTTGAGCATGTCAGCAAATTTGGCTTGTCCGTCAGCTTCCAGTTGATTGATGACCTGGTCGAGCGGCACCCCCTTCGGCAGTTGCATGCCGAGGACACCATTGAAGATGACATCCATCGCTTGCCCCAGCACCTTCGGCGCAATCACGGTGAGCACCACCGAGGCCGCGACGAGCACTACGACGAACGAGAACTTGCCTTTCTCGGGCCCCAGCAACGCGACCAGGCGCTTCGCAGAGGGCCAAAAATGTTTTGCCTTCTTTGGTGGCGCACCCTCGCCGAACATATCGTCGCCGCTACTCGGCTCGAAGTTCGAGTAATCTTCGACTTCGTCGATGGCCACGGCGTCTTCGCGCGTTACTGTATCTTCACGCTTCATGGCTTTATCCTTGCGAGCCATCAGACTGCCTCCGCCTCTTCGAGCTGAGACCGAACGATCTCTTGGTAGACCTCGTTGGCTACGAGGAGTTCATCGTGGGTACCGCGACCGACGATTTCACCGCCCTCCACCACGAGGATCTGATCTGCATCGGTAATGGTGGATACACGTTGAGCAACGATGATCGTGGTCGCTCCCTGGGTCGCGGAGGGAAGTGCCGCACGAAGCCTGGCATCGGTTGCGACGTCGAGTGCCGAGAATGAATCGTCGAACAGGTAAGCGCGCGGCTTCGCAACCAACGCCCGAGCAATAGAGAGTCGCTGACGCTGCCCGCCAGACACACTCGTGCCGCCCTGCGATACAAGGTCGTCGAGCCCAAGCTCTCGCTCACGCACGAAGTCTTCGCCCTGCGCAACGCGCAGAGCTTCCCACAGTTCAGCATCGCTTGCCTCAGCGCGCCCAAATCGTAGATTCGATGCGATCGTGCCCGAGAAGAGGTACGGGCGCTGTGGCACGAGACTCATGGTGTCAGCAAGTTGCGATCTCGTGAGTTCGGACACCGGCACCCCGTCAACAGTTATCGACCCTGTTTGGGGATCGTACAGCCTGAGCATGAGGTTGAGAAGCACCGTTTTGCCAGCACCGGTGGAACCAATGATCGCCGTGGTCTGACCTGGTTCGGCGATAAAGCTCACATTCTTCACAACTGGAGTTTCAGCACCAGGGAATCCGAACGTAACATTTTCGAAGGCGATGCGCCCAGTAGTGGGAGTCGCATGTTTAGCTTCCTCCGGGAACGAGAGCGTTGATTTCGTCTCGAGCAATTCCCGAATGCGCTCTGCACACACGACCGCGCGCGGAATCATCATCGTCATAAAGACGCCCATCATCACTGCCATGAGAATCTGCATGAGGTATTGCAGGAATGCGGTGAGGGATCCGACCTGAATATCGCCGTCGGCAACGCGGTACCCGCCAAACCACAACACCGCACCGGTTGCTAGGTGCATCACCATCATGATCACCGGGAACATGATGACAAAGATGTTGCCAACCTTCACCGACACGTCGGTGATCTCACGGTTCGCCACGTCATACCGTGCAACTTCGAACGGCTCCCGCACGAACGCACGGACCACACGAATACCCATGATCTGCTCACGCAGCACGTTGTTAATTGCATCGACTTTGGTCTGCATAACGCGGAACAGCGGAAGCAGTGCCCAGACGAGGAAGCTTACGATGACGGCGAGCACTGCGACAGACACCCATACGAGCCATGACAAGCCCGCGTCCTCTCGGAGCGCCATGATGATGCCTCCGACCGCCATGATGGGGGCCGACACCATGAAATTCAACGTCATGAGAACGAGCATCTGAATTTGCTGGACGTCATTTGTGCCGCGTGTAATGAGCGTGCCCGCACCAAACTTCGTAGCTTCGAGGGTCGAGAGCGAGTCCACCTTGCGGTAGACCTCGCGCCGCAAGTCTCTGCCGACGCCCATTGCCGAACGAGCACCGAAATACACGGCGGCAACCGCCACAGCGAGTTGTCCAAAGGAAGCGAGCAGCATAATGCCACCCGTTCGCCAAATGAAGTCGGTATCACCTTGCGCAATACCCTGGTCGATAATCTGTGCGTTCAGGCTGGGTAGCCACAGGAGAACCATAGTGGAAAGTAGCTGCAACACGAGCACGATAACGATAAAGACCCAGTACTTTTTCGCATGTCGCATTGCGAGGGAGATGAGCGCCACGAAGTCCCTTCCTAGAGGATCTGGCAAAACTTGATCAAAGTCAGCCAACATACACTAGCATCGTCGTTTAGAAAAATCTAGACGCGTTTACTAGACAAATGTTGATGAATTAATCACCAGGCGCGGCATGTATGAGTCTCCTTCGACCCCCTTTCCCATGCACCCCAAGTAGATATTCAGCCGAAATTCAGGTACTACTTGATAGGTCAGGTGAATCGCATGCGGTCGACCGGTAGACACGGTGTGATCGCTGCTCCGCCTGACTTTCTCTATGCCAAGCCACTAGAACCATGGCTTGGCGTACCTGAAAATCGCGTGCTTCCATCTGTTGAATTGTTCAAGGAGTTGCCCTATCTCATCCGAACCGCCCACCTTCATGGCGCACTGCGCCAACCACTCTGTCACTCTCCATTCAGTCCTCGCGCCCCTGCCTGAGCGCTGCGACCCCACTTAGCGCCGTTTCCTTCACTCCGCACTTCGGCAATCGCCGATTCGCACACCTGAAAGGAAACTCTCTTGGAAGCGCTACACCAGCTTTCTGGCCCAGTTGTACTCGGCCTATTTCTCGCCTTCTTTGGCACAAGCCTCATCATCTCCCTTCGCATCAGCAAGAAGAAGGAGAATGCTGACGGCTACATGACGGCCGGCGGCAAGCTCGGCTTCGGCATTTCCTCAGCGTCAATGACGGCGACGTGGATCTGGGCAGCATCGATGTATGCCTCCGCCACTTCGGGCTTCACATATGGACTTTCTGGCCCGATCCACTATGGGCTCTGGGGTGCCCTGATGATCTTGCTCATCTACCCCTTCGGCCGTCGTATTCGCAAGGTCGCACCAAACGCTCACACCATCGCCGAGGTCATGTTTGCCCGGCACGGCCGCTCGAGTCAGTTGCTGCTCGCAGGGTCAAACGTGCTGGGCAGTCTCATCAGCCTTACGTCGAACCTCATCGCGGGTGGCGCGCTCATCGACATGCTGTCACCATTCACGTTCGGCCAGGGCGTTATCGCCATTGGTGCCGGCGTGCTGCTGTACACGCTCTGGGCCGGCTTCCGCGCTTCGGTGCTCACCGATTTCATTCAGGTGCTCTTCATGCTCGGTGCGGTCATCATCATCATTCCCATCGTGTTCTTTGCCACGGGTGGCCCTGATCTTTTTGTCACGGGCGCAAGTAACCTCACCCCACAGCAGAGCGACTTCTTCTCCTCAGACGCGTTCTTTAACCAGGGTGCGCCATACGTTGCAGCCGTTCTGGCCTACGCAATCGGCAACCAAACGATCGCACAACGGCTCTTTGCCGTTCGTGAGGATCTCATCAAGAAGACGTTTATCACCGCAACCTTCGGGTACGGCGCAACCATCATTGGGATCGGCATGCTTGGAGTGCTCGCGCTCTATGCCGGCATTGACCCTATGGGCGGCGACACGAACAACCTCATCCCCCAGATGGCGGCAACGTATCTTCCCCCTGCACTCATTGCACTCTTCTTCATCATGATCATCGGCTCGCTTTCATCGACCGCTGACGCAGATCTCACCGCGCTCTCCTCTATCGTGATGGCCGACATTTACGGTCAGAACATCGCGGGTAAGAGCAAGGCGAATCCACGTACCATGGTGCTGATTGGCCGCATCACCATGGTTGTGGCGATGACTGCTGGCATGTACTTCGCGGGGTCTCAGCTCAACATTCTCGATCTGCTCGTCTTTGTTGGCGCGCTCTGGGGAGCACTCGTCTTCCCCGTGATCGCGAGCTTCTACTGGAACCGCGTCACCAACGTTGCGTTTAGCGTTGCGGTCGTTGCTGCTCTCGCAGTGTTCATTCCAGTGCGTTTCGCGTGGATCGACATGAGCGGTGCGATGGGGATCGGGTTCGATGTACTCTCCACCCTCGGTATCGGTGTAGTGCTTGGGCTCATGGCATTCGGGTTCTTCGGTAAGAAAGTCGCGTTCGTCGTGGCCGCCGTATCAATTCTCGCGTCAGCCCCATTTGCGATCGGATTCCTCCACCAATACGCGGTGCTCTCTGGCTCGCTCGTTGCGTACTCTGTGAGCACCATTGTGTGTCTCGCGATTACGTTTGCCTCGAAGAAGGAGAAGTTCGACTTCGAGATCATCAAGCAGCGAACGGGCAACTTCGACTCGAGTGAGTCGAACAGGCCTGCCGAACTCGCAACTGTCACCAAGTAGGAAAGGACTTCTCATGAACTGGCAAGTCATTTTACTCACCACGTACGTACTTATCTGGCCTGTGATTGTTGCAGGCACCCTCTTCGTAATTGTCCGCGCGTTTTATCGCGAGTGGCGCGAGGCGAAGCGTGAGGGCCGCCAAATCATTTAGCGGGGAGGCTCTTCCCGTACACACGGGATCCACGCAAAAAGGAGGGTAGGAACCGCATGGTTCCTACCCTCCTTTTATGTGTTACGCGAGTGCGTGTTGCGAAATATTTACGCAGCAGTCTCGACGCGCTCAGGTGCCGTCGGAGCCTTGGGCTCTGTCGGATCGGTCGGGGTCGTCGGCTCTGCGACAACGCGAGTGAAGTAATTCACTGACGACTCTTCACCTGCAGCGTGCACGCGAATCTGCTCACCGACCTGTGCGCCGGTCACCCAGAGAGCACCCGATCCGCTGCCGTCAGCACCGACGGTGGTCGTGAATGTACCGATCTCAACGTAACCATCAGTCGCGTTCCACGTCTCGATCGTACCTGTGAGGGTCTCATTTGGGATGAACCCGACGAACTGAAGCTCCACACCGTCACTGCTCTCAAGCTGCGAGACGGTAACAGTCTCTGGACCAGTCACGGAGGCACCCTCAGTAATGACGAGTGCGATGCTTTCAGCGTTCTCCCACTTGGTCTCGCCTGCTGCATCTTCGTAGGTGTAGCTGGCACTGACATCGTACTTGGGGTACCCATCAGCGTTCGGTGCAACCGGAGCCTGAGATGCATCTGGAGTAAGGTTGCCCGACACACTCCCATCTACAACGTCTGCGGCAAGGAAGGTTTCGTTGGCAACGCTACCGCCACCATTTTCGCCCATTGAGCCGATGTACACATTAATCTCAATGGCGTCGTCCGGAATGCTACCTACCGTAAAGTCCACGCCGTCGCCCCAGCTGCCAGCAGCAAAAGTGTCACTCACGATAGAAAGCGTCGGTGCTTCACCTTCACCCGCGAATGCAGGCGCGCTTACCAGGGTAAGTCCGAGCGCCAACGTGCCGATAGCGGCTAGTTTGCCGCGAGTTTTCAAACGCATAATTCTCCATTTGTGTGTGATGTTTCTGGCGTGCCCCAACACACCGCGGTCAGAATTCAGTGCGTCATCTGTCACGGGCAGCACCCACAGGCGACGACAACACCAACATCCAGGCAACCACACACATGTCGCGTTCGCAACTATAGATTGTCTATGAATTAACCCATCAGGGGATAAACAAGGGCCCATTTTTGGGCATGTCCGTGGCATGAAAAAAGGGGCAGGAACCAATTGGTCCCTGCCCCTTTTACTCGCTTACGCGAAGAACTTATGCAAGCTTTACGCCAGCGCCAGCCTCTTCGAGCTTTGCCTTTGCTTCGTCAGCAGCTTCCTTCGGTGCACCCTCAAGAACAGCCTTCGGTGCTTCCTCAACGAGAGCCTTTGCCTCGCCGAGGCCAAGGCCGGTGATCTCGCGAACAGCCTTGATGACCTGGATCTTCTTGTCACCCACGGTGTCGAGGATAACGTCGAATTCAGTCTTCTCTTCAGCAGCCTCAGCCGGTGCAGCAGCAGCTGCAGCAACTGCAACTGGAGCAGCAGCCGATACGTCGAATGCCTCCTCGAATGCCTTTACGAAATCCGAGAGCTCGATGAGGGTGAGCTCCTTGAACTGCTCGAGCAGCTCTTCAGTTGAAAGCTTAGCCATGGTATTTCTCCTTGATGTTTGCCCTGCACGATTTAGATAAACGAAAGTGCGCAGGAGCGAATTTGTTTCGGGTCGGCGGATGCCGATTCCTTACGCGTCCTGCTTCTCCTGCAGCGCGCCGAAGCCGCGAGCGGCCTTGGCGGGCAGAGCGTTGAACAGCTGTGCAGCGCCGATCAGCGAAGCCTTCATTGCGCCAGCGGCCTTAGCCAACAGCACCTCGCGGCTTTCGAGATCAGCAAGCTTGCCTACCTCAGCGGCGGTCAGGGCCTTGCCATCGAAATAGCCGCCCTTGATCACCAAAAGAGGGTTTGCCTTGGCGAAGTCACGCAAAGCCTTCGCAACGGCGACAGTGTCACCGTGTACGAATGCGAGTGCCGACGGGCCCGAGAGCTCGTCGTCAAACGCATTGATTCCGGCGTTGTTTGCCGCAATCTTAGTCAGCGTGTTCTTCGCCACAGCGTACGTCGCGTCCTCACGCATGCTGTTACGGAGTGACCGCATTTCAGCAACCGTGAGACCGCGGTACTCAGTCAGCAGAACGGCACTCGAGTCTTCAAACTGCTTCTGAAGATCGGCGACCGTAGCGTCCTTCGTAGCCATGGCGCTCCCTTTGTTGTCGTATCCGGACGGCGAATGCCGCACGGTGGCCGTGCCGCACGGAGCGCTTCTCAAACGAAAAAAGCTCCGGCGCGCACGCACGGAGCTTCAAAGAGTTGGAACGAAGTTCACACTCAAGGAATTCTGTACCTGCGCAGGTCTTCACTTTCGTGAACGTTACGAAGTTCTTGCGAACTCTACCGACGGTCTAGGGCCGGAGAAAGCTTAACACATGGCAACGCCACTCATGAACCTGAATCTGGGCACGGGAAGGTCTTGGGCATAAGCATGGGCAGATCTTAGGCCTGGGCTCAGGCAGCTTGGGTCTGGGCCTGTCTGGGACTGCCTGTTCTTGGCCAGGGAACGTCCGCTCGCCACGCACCCAAACCGTACGCCGAACTTCTACCCAGTTACGAACGTAAATCTACATTTTCCTTCGGAACTGTGCACAAGTTCGGAATTAGATTCACGATGGGATCAGCACGTATTCCGCCACCCCGCGCTTCGCTCCGTGGGCTGCTGCCGTGGGTTGCACCACGGATGCATGTTCAATCCGCTGGCTTGACCATGTATCCCGCGCCACGCACGGTGTGGATCATCGCGGGACGACCGTTGTCAATCTTGCGACGAAGATACGAGATGTAGAGTTCAACGACTGTCGGCTTCCCAGAGAAATCGTAGCTCCACACGCGGTCGAGAATTTGTGCTTTCGAGAGCACACGCCCGGAGTTGCGCATCAGGTATCGCAGCAGTTCAAACTCGGTGCTGGTGAGCTGAATGAGTTCATCCCCACGCATCACCTCGTAGCTGTCTTCGTTGAGTTCAAGATCCCCCACCCGCAAGATCGGGTTTGGTTGTGAGTCGAGCACGAGCTGCGATCGACGCACGAGCCCCCGAAGGCGCGCAAGCAGTTCTTCGAGACTGAATGGCTTCACAACATAGTCATCCCCGCCGGCGGTGAGGCCCGTGACGCGATCCTCAACGGAGTCGAGAGCGGTGAGGAAGAGTACGGGGAAGATCTCGCCAGCGGAACGCACTCGGGAGAGCAGTTGCACCCCATCAAAGTCGGGGAGCATGATGTCGAATACGGCGACGTCTGGCTTGAAGGTGCGTATGGCGTCGAGTGCATCGTCGGAGGTGGCTGCGGTGGCGACTTCCCAACCTTCGTAACGAAGCGCCATTGCGATCAACTGAGTGATCGAAACCTCGTCGTCAACTACGAGTGCACGTACTGGACTTCCATCCGTTCGGGTGGGGGGCACGGAATTCATAAAGTACATAGTGCAGGTCACAACTGTGTATCAACTGGGTGGAAGACTAACATCGTGGGTGTATCGTGCGCGAGCGCGCCCTCACACGTGCAGCAGGAGAAGCGTGGAACAATAGAGAACGTGATTGCCCCTCCCTCCCTTTCTGACGCGTATATTGCACGCATCGTGACGGACGGAACTGACCGTATGGCTTGGATGCGGGCACGCTCCAGGGGTGTGACTGCGACTGACATTGCGAAGCTTTCTACACCGCGGTCAATCCAGACGGCAGCGCACGAGAAAATTCACGGCAGTCGGTTTGCTGGGAATGTATATACCGACCATGGCAAGGCACGCGAACCGGTCATTGCGGCCTGGGTAGAGCGGGAATATGGGATCCACCCGAGCTCGGCACTATTTCACGCCGAGATGGATCTCAGACACCTCGCCACGCCCGACGGTGTGGTGCTGCGAAAAACCGGCACCCTCGAACTTGCAGAGATCAAGACGACGAATAAGCCCTGGCGGTCGATTCCACGGAATTACCTTCGCCAGATCTGGTGGCAGCAATATGTGCTTGGCGCCGAGCGCACGCTCATGGTCTGGGAACAACATGAAGACTTCGTACCGACCGGCGATCCTCAGTTTCGCTGGGTGGATCGCGATGAGTCGGAAATCGAGCGCCTCGTCACGCTCGCAGGAAGCCTCATTGATGTGCTCATCGCCCGCACGACGTAACGGCGAGTAGTGCACAAGTACGGCTAAGCGCCGAAGCCCGTGGCACGCACCTGCTCGTCGTAGTTTCGCTCCGAGAGTTCCTGTATCGCGGTGTGGAGTTCCTTCACACCGGGCGCATCAGGGATCCGGGTAGATTCAGCCCCGACATATAGGTCGATATCGCCCGAGCCGAATAAACGCTGTATGGGGTTCTGTTTTGTGCGTACTTCACGCACACGAGCGAGCGAGATTTCTCGTCGGTGGCGTACAAAGAACCCTGAGTGCAAGATCGTGCGCCGTGTGGTCACAACTACGCGGCGTGAAAGCCAAGCGAGAATGGGAATGAGGCCGCCGAAGATTGCCAAGATCGCCGCGCCCCCAATGGCGATCATGTTCATCCATTGGTCTGGGAACGTTCCGATGAAGTACCCCGATGCTCCGGCGACGGCGACCAGGATAAGCACCGGCAGTGTGAGGTGTCTGCCGTGCCTGCGCACGCGAACAATGATCGCTTCCGGCTTCGCGTGAGCGTCAGCACTGCTAAACCCCGCGTTGTTGAACCCGGCGTGCACAGATGCCCCGGCGAAGTTTGCGGATCCAGGCGCGGGCCGCTCAGCAGACGAGTCAACAGAAGATGCATGGAGCACCGTCGTTTCATCGTGCGCTTCGCGGCGCGCGCCTTTCCCCCACATGACTATGCAGTCTGGTCAGGGGTTCGGTTCACCTGAGCAGCTTCGGCTGCGTGTGCGGCGTCGGCCGCCGAGTCTGCCGCGTTATCAGCAGCACCTGCCGCGGTCTCCACAAGGTCTGCTTTCTGGTCGACTACTGGTGAGTGTTCGATGTCCGTGCTGTCGGTGCGCGGGCGTGCGGCACGGCCAGCGGCTGCCCCTGCAGCGCTGCCTGACACCACACCGTTGAGCATGCCGACGAGGTCGACTCCAACCGTTTCGCGAGCCATTTCGAGCAGTCCCTTAATATTGCCCATCGCGTCACCCGCGACCTTCTGCGTGCCGTCGGCTGACACCACGGTCATGTTGTCAATGTTGCCGATTGCCTGCGCGTATTCCGAAGCGATCTCGGGCAGGAGATGGATGAGCTCCTGTGCAAGCACCGCTTCAGACTGTGTTTCGAGTGCGCGAGCGCGCGCGTCAATAGCGGTCGCCTCTGCGGCACCCTTCGCCTCGATCGCTTCGGCTTCTGCTCGGCCCTCGGCCGCGAGGGCCGCTGCGGCAGCAATACGGGCTTCACGCGCCGCAATACCCTCGCGCTCGACCGACTGTGCGCGGCCTTCGGCGGCTGATACCGCTGCCGAAGCATCGGCCTTCGCGAGCGCTTCGACTCGGTAAGCCTCGGCCTCGGCGACAGCGCGCACGTCTGCGTTCAGCTTCTCGGTGCGCAGGGCGACTTCCTTCTGCGCGGTGATCTGCTGCTGCTCAACGATCGCCTGCTGCTGAATTGCTTGCTCGAGAGGTTCTGCGGCGTGTGCAAGCGCATTCGCTTTATCGGTCTCGGCTTGAATCTCAGCCTGACGCAGCTTAAGCTCGCGATTGCGGTCAAGCAGCACCTTCTCGGCAGCGATCTTCGCTTCCTCAGACGCCTGATACGCATTCGTCTCGGCGATATCTGCGGCCTGACGCACCTTCGCGGCTTCCGGGCGACCAATGTTCGTGATGTAGTCAGCGCCATCGCGAATCTCTTGAATCTGCAACGTGTCAACAACGAGGCCCTGCTTGGTGAGCGCCTCTTCAGCAGCCTCGAGCACGCTCTGAGCGACCACCGCACGATCGCGAATGATCTGGAGGACGGTGAGGCCACCAATGATTGAACGCAAAGAACCCGAAAGCACTTCCTGTGTCGACTCATCGATCTCATCTGAGTTTGAGAGGAATCGCTGGGCTGCCGCGCGAATCATTTCCTGCGTACCGCCGACCTTCACCACGGCCACAGCTTGCGCCTGCATAGTGATGCCGTCGGTCGTCTGCGCTTCGGTGGTAATCGTAAGTCGGCGCGAACGCAGCGAGATCGAGAACGACTTCTGCACGAACGGTACGACGAACACGCCACCGCCGGTGACAACCTTCTGCCCCGAGAGGTCGCGTGAGGTGGAACCGTCGGCTCCGCGCACTTCCTTGCCCTTGCCGCCCGTAACGATGATCGCCTCATCGGGCTTTGCAATGCGGTAACGCTTAATAATGACGAGCGCGATGAGCACGAGCGCGATTACGGCGCCAAAAATGCCAACGATGGCGGGGGTCAATAAGAACATATCTTCTCTCAAAGAGTAGGTGATTGCGGACTTTGGTCGGTGTCAGCAGGGGCTGAAGCAGAGGACGCGGCAGAATCGGGCTCCACGCGCACGGAGGTCGCGGTGATGGTCTGGATAATGCGCACATGCGCCCCTCGCGGAATCGCGACATCGGCTGAGGCTGAAAGCGAGACGCGCTCACCGTGGCGCACGAGTGCAACCTCTCCAAGCCCACCAGCGGGAATTCCGAGCACTACGTTTGCGTGTGCGCCCACGAGCTCGTCGCCAGAAATTGCCGTCGACGATTCGGCGCTTCGAATTAAGCGGCTCAGCCACCAGGCAGCGGCGCCACCGAGTACTCCGGCGACGGCACCAAGTGCGCCAGCTACAGGAGTACTCAGCCCTGCACCGACAAGCGCGAACGCGGTGAACCCAAAGATTGCAGTAAACGCAGCAATGGTCGTGAGGCTGAGCGGACCATCTCCGAAGTCGAAGGCGTCAAAGATACCGTCAAGCAGAAGCGAAATAACGAGCAGAAGCCCGCCAACGATGCCGATGATGAGAAAGATGCCACCCGCAATGAGCGACCCATCGAGCAGGCTCGACACCCAGTCTCCGATAGCTCCCACGGTGCACCTCTTCGTTCAATTGCTGACAAGCTAAGCGTAGCAAGCACGAGGCGAGCGCGGCTGCACTGTTTAGGTCTCGCCGTTCACACAGCAGGCAGGCGGGGTACCGCCGCGAGCAATTCACGGGTGTATGTCTGTTGCGGATCCGCCAAGACCCGACTCCCCTGCTCAATAATGCGGCCCGCACGCAACACCACCACCGCGTCGCACAGCTCGTTCACGACCGCGAGGTCATGTGAGATTACGAGCAGTGCAAGCCCGGTGGTTTCGCGAAGTTTCTTCAACAGGGTAATTATTTCGGCTTGCACGGATACGTCGAGCGCGCTTGTCGCCTCGTCTGCGATGAGTAACCTCGGGTTCACTGCGAGCGCGCGGGCAATCGCGACGCGCTGACGCTGTCCACCTGAAAGTTCGTGCGGGTACGAGTTTGCGAGAGCCGCATCGAGGCCAACCTGCATGAGCAGCTCAGCTACGCGGGTTCGCTCGGTGCCCCGTGTAGTCTTCTGATTCACGCGTAGCACCTCGGCGATCGCGTCACCCGTGGTACGACGTGGGTTGAGTGACGAGGCAGGGTCCTGCGGGATGAGCTGAATGTTGGTGCGCATCTCCTTCGACCTGCGCCCCGGAGGGATCAAAGCCCCATCGAATTCAATGGTTCCGTCTTCGTGCCGCAGCTCCCCTGCGATCGCCCGCGCGATCGTCGTCTTCCCCGACCCGGATTCGCCGACAAGCCCGAGTGACCCATGCACCTCGAATGAGATTCCAGAGACCGCTGGGGTGCGCCCATAGTTAATCTTGACGTCACGCAACGCGAGCACGGTCTTGGCGGCAGTTGCGGTGAGATCGGTTGTGGACACCACCGTGGAGTTTGCAATGGAGCCAGGGAATGGGGTGAGCTCGGGCTCGGGCAACTCGGGAACTGCCTCGATGAGCATGCGCGTGTACGAGTGTTCGGGCGCGGTGAGCACCTGGAGTGTTGCACCACGTTCAACGATGCGCCCATCTCGCATCACGGCGATGTGCTCGCACACCGATGCAACGACGGCAAGATCATGACTCACAAGCACGAGGGTGAGTCCCCGTTCGCGGCGAAGCTCATCGAGCAGAGCAAGTACCTCGCGCTGCACGGTGACATCAAGCGCCGTGGTCGGCTCATCTGCAAGCAGTACCGAGGGATTGCCGGCGAGCGCCATCGCGATCACAACGCGTTGCCGCTGCCCGCCTGAGAGCTCGTGCGGGTACGAGCGAGCAATGCGTTTCAGCTCGATATCGCCAACATCCGGACTGCCACTGGACCCGAGGCGCACATCCGCAAGTAGCTCGAGAACCCGTGTGTGTGGGCTCCGTGCGCCCGCGGCCTGGCACGCCTCGCGCAATTGGGCGCCAACTCGGGTGAGTGGGTCAAGGGCGGCAAGCGGATCCTGGAAGATCATGCCGACGTGTCCGCCCAGCGTGAATTCGCCGCCCTCAAGGTGCACCCCTGACGGAAGCAGCCCGGCAATCGCGCGAAGGGTGAGGCTCTTCCCTGACCCCGATTCCCCGACGATACCGAGGGCCCCGCCCGGAGCGACTTCGAGGTCCACGTTATCGACGAGACGATCAGCGGGGCGCTCGTCGGATAATCCACGCGTCGCAATTTGATGCTTCCCAAGCCCCGAAACAGCAGATCTCGACGCTTCGACCGTGATGGCGTGGGCGATGAGGGAACCCGACGCGGGTGCGGGATGAGACGCGGAATCGGCCGCAGGGTGGATCTGAGTACGCGATCCGCTTCGAGACTTGCCACGCGGGACGCCGCGCGACCCGCGCTGGCCCCCATCTGTCACACGCATCGCGTCACCGAGCCCATCGCCGAGCAGCGAGAGCGCGACCCCGGTGATGACAACCGCGACCCCAGGTAACGCCGAAAGCCACCAGTGCGACGTCACGAACGCCTGCCCATCGGCGATCATGGTGCCCCAGTCTGGTGTTGGCGGCTGCACCCCAAGCCCGAGATACCCCAGCGTCACAATCGCGACCATGATGAGCACAATTTCAGTGGCGAGCAGCACAATGGCTTGCGACAATACGTTCGGCAGCACGTGGCGCACGAGCACGCGCGCATCTGAGAGACCTCCGCCGCGCGCCGCGCGCACCCAGCCCTGCTCACGCATCGAGGCTGTGAGTGAACGCACCACTCGTGCATACCCCACCCACCCGACGATTGCGAAGGCAACGATTATGCCACCTGCTCCCGCACCGAGTGCGAACACGAGCGCGATGACGAGCACGTAGAAGGGGAAAGCGATAACCGTGTCGGTGATGCGCGAGATCATCCAGTCGACCTGGCGACCAAAGTATCCAGATATGAGGCCTGCAGTCACCCCCACTATGAACGGGAAGATTGCCGCTGCAAACGCGATGCCTAGGTCGGTGCGGGCCGCAAACAGCACTCGCGAAAATACGTCGCGCCCAAGCTGGTCGGTACCAAAAAGGTGCTCGCTCGATGGCGGGAGCAATCCCGCGGAGAGATCCTGCGCCGTCGGTGAGTACGGTGCGAGTGACGGGGCGAAGATCGCGGCGCACACAATGAGTGCAAAGAGGATCGCGCCAGGGACAAAGCTACGCGAGGCAAGCGCGCGTCGAAGAAACCTCATCGCACCCTCCGAAGCCTCGGGTCAATGAGCGCGGAGAGCACCTGGGCGGCAAACGAAACGACCACGACAAGCACCGCGCAGTAGAGCGCGACGCCCTGCACAACAGGAAAGTCGCGACTCGAAATTGATTGAAACAAAAGGGTGCCGAGCCCATTAATGCCGAACACTTTCTCGACAACGAGAGTGCCACCAATGAGATACGCAAGATTCACGCTCAGAAGATTCAGTGTCGGAAGCGCGGCGCCACGAAGCACATGCTTCAGCCGAATCGTGCGCTCGGGCACCCGCGCGGCCCTCAACGTGGTCACGAACTCTGCCTCGGTGACCTCAAGCAGCTGCGCGCGGAGCGAACGAATGAGCGGCGGCGCCATCCCGAGGGCGACCGAAAACGAAGGGAGCACAAAGCTACGTAGAGGTTCGAGCGGTGCGGATCCGGTAGAGCCCACCCCGCCAACAGGAAACCAGCCGAGGTTCACTGCAAACACGATGATGAGGAGCAGGCCGATCCAGAACAGGGGCATGCCCATTGAGATGCTGGGAAGGATGCGGATTGTCTGGTCGATCCACCCGTCTTTGTTTCGAACTGCGGCGAGCGCGAGCGGCACCGTAATCAGGAGCGCAAACATGAGTGCAAGCGCGACGATGCCGAGGCTCACCGGTGCGCGCGACCAGATGAGTTCGCCTGTCGAAACCCCTGTGACGAGTGAGTCGCCGGTGTCGCCGCGGGTAACGATGCGCCCAACAAACTCACCGTACTGTTGCCAGAGCGGGGCATCGAGGCCGAGCTTTTCACGGAGCGCCGCAATGGCTTCTGGGGTGGCGCGGTCGCCGAGAATCATTGACGCTGGGTCGCCTGGCACGATGCGAAGCAAGAAGAATACTGCGGTGACGACGCCGAACATCACGGGGAGCACGGTGGAGACGATCCTGAGCAAGACCGCACCTAGAGCTCTGCCTACAACAGCGCCTCTCGTACGAGCAGTGGCACGCGGAAGCGCGCGGGGTGCCCCTCCTGGGCTGCTCCCGCGCGCCGCCTGCGCTGCGTGTTCGTTCACACCATGCACACTATCGTCGCCCGTTCATTGCACGTGCCCGACATTTCAAACGAGAATCCATGTTCGTGTCGAGAATCTATGCTTCTGCTCACTTGAAGATGGTGTCTCGGCGCGAAGATGGACTGTCGAGCGGGGCTTGATGGTGGGTGGATCGCTACTGCTCGATCCAGGCGTCTTGGAACCTGACGCTCGCGTTTGGCAGGCCGACAAGCCCGTGCACCTTCGAGGTCGTGCCGTGGAGCGTCGACGCGTAGTACACAGGGATGTACGGGACGTCATTGGCGAGGATCTGCTGAATGTCGAGGTAGATCTGCTCGCGCTCTGGCCCGTCTGCAGTCGCGCGCCCCTCGTGCATGAGCGAGGTGACCTCTGGGTTTGTGTAGTGCGTCCAGTAGGAGTTCGAGAAGCCTTCGGGGTCGGCCTGGAAGGTGATGAGTCCGTTCGGGTCTGGTGCGTCTGACTGACCCGAGTTCAGCATGAAGTCGTAGTCGAACGCACGAAACCGCTCGCGGAATGCCGCAAGGTCAATCGACTCGATCTCGACGGTGATGTTGATCTTGGCGAGTGATTCCTGCACAATCTGGGCGGTCTGGGCGCGGGCCGCGTTGCCGCTCGGAATGAGCAGGGTTGCAGAGAAGCCCTCTGCGTAGCCGGATTCTGCGAGTTCCTTCTTTGCTGCTTCAACATCGTAACCGAGTTCGAACCCCGCGTCTGCCGCCGAGTACTCAATCGATGGCGGGATGAGGGAGGTGGCGGGCTGCGCCGTGCCAAACGTTGTCGCCTGAGTAATGCCATCGAGGTCGAGGGCGTGCGCAATCGCGCGGCGCACGTGGGTATCTGCAAACTCAGGTTTTTGCGTGTTGAAGAAGAGTTGTTCAATTGCCCAAGAATCTCCCGAGAGAAGCTCGGTGGCTGCGTTGCTGTCGACCTCTGCCGCATTTGCTGCCGGCACCGATTCGATCGCGTCGATCTGACCGGCGCTCAAACGCTGGAGCAGCTGGTTGTCATCGGCGACGAACGCATAGACGAGCTCGTCAATGAGCGGCTTGCCATCTTGCCAGTAGTGCTCGTTTTTCACATATGTGAGGTCTCCCGACGGATCCCACTCGCTCACAACGAACGGACCAGTGCCGATGGGGCTCTTGAGGTAGTCCTCCTCGGTCGCTCCGCCGAAATCAGTCGGCATGACGCCCGCCGAGAAGCTCGTGAGTTCAGAGAGGAAGGGAGTGTACGGCGTCTCGAGTGTGATGATCACGGTGCGGGCAGCGTCATCGGTATCGATCGACGCTATTGGCGCGGTCATGACCAAGGGGCCTTGTTTCTCAATGTTGCGTTCGAACGAGAACTTCACATCTTCTGCGGTCACATCGGTTCCGTCTGAGAATTTCAGCCCTTCGCGCAGGGTGAAGGAGTAGGTGAGTCCATTTTCTGAGATCTCGTGGCTCTCGGCGAGCCAGTCGATGATCTTGCCGTCTTCGTCAAACGAAACGAGCGTCTCGAAGATCTTGTCGATCGCAAACGCGTTGTTAGAGGTGATCTGCGTGTGCAGATCGAGGTCGTTCGCAGCGGCAAGACGACCATAGGTGAGTGTGCCTCCTGCAACGGGGGTTTCGTCGTTCGCAGGGTCGCCAGCAGGGCCTGCCTGCGCGCAACCAGCGAGCAGCATCGCGACGACCGTCGTGGTCGCAGCTGCCGCCCACCAGCGGGCACGTCTGGGTGAAAGCGTCGTGGGGGTCACGGGATGTCCTTTCGCGGGTGTGAATCGTTTGAAGTAGGTGAAGAGCCCGTGCCCGTACCGTCAGCCACGTTGCCACCGAGAACGACAGCGGCGATGGTGTTGCCGCTGAAGGCGCCGGGTTCACGGGGATCGCGCGTGAAGAGCACGGCGTCTGCGATTTCACCGTCCGTGATGCGGCCGCGCGGGAACGGATCTACCGCGACTCGCGCGAGCAACTCTGCACCAGATCGCGTTGCCGACACGAGTGCTTCTTCCGAGCTGAGACCTGCGCGCACGAGGTCGTCAAACTCGGTGCGATTCGTACCGTGCTGGTCCGAATCACCAAAGTCGCTGCCAAGCGCGATCGCAAGCCCTGCGTCGCGTGCGTGGCGCACCGCATCTGGATGAGCCCGCACGGCCTCGCGCACACGCGGCCCGAACGCAGCGGGGAGTGACCCGCGTTCGATCATGCGTTCAACGAGCGTATATATACGCAGAGTAGGAACAAGAGTCATGCGGCGCCCTGCGGCCCGGTCAGCTTGCTCAGGGGTGAGAAAGATGCCATGTTCGATGCTCATCACCCCTGCCTCGATCGCGTCGTCGATTGCGTCGCCGCCCCACGCGTGTAGCATCACGCCAGCCCCGACCTCGCGCGCGCGCTCGACCACAGTGCGCTGCTCCTCGAGCGTGAACATCGGTTCAAGACCCGAGCCGGCCGGTGAGGCCACCGACGCGGTGCCGACGAGCTTGATCCACCGAGCACCAGCCTCGAGTGCTCGCTCAGTGAGCGCGAGCACGCCGCCCTCTGCGTCGGCTGCGGCACGGGTAATCATTGCAACTGATGTCTGCACGCGCGGCGTCCGTGCCGACGTTTGTGCCACAGCGTGCCCGCGCGCAAATCCACCCGCATCACGCACGCTTGTGAACCCTGCACGCAGCATGGTCTCAAGCACACCGGCAGTTTTCGCGTCGCGCTCTGCTCCGGTGTCGTTCTCCCGGTCTTTCTCAGAAAACGCGTGCCAAGAAACGTGAGTGTGTGCATCAACAAGGCCGGGGGTGAGCCAGAGATGCGACCCGTCAAGGTCAGCCAATTGCGGTTCGCCTCCGGGCACGAACGTGCCGTCTACCCAGCTCACCCGCTGCGGAGAGCTGAAGCCACCCTGTTCGTTGAGCACACGCACACCCGAGACCGCACGCATGGCGGTTCCGTTCACTTTGGTGCTTCCTTGCTCAGTGCTACTCACGGTTGATGCTCTCCAAATTAATGTGGTCTTTCTCATAACCATAGTTTGATCATTTTAGATGAACCACTTTGGTGATACTTGCCTGAACCAAGAGCGCGCACCCCCACGACCCCATCGACGCTTCTCTCAACTTCATCCCGGGTAGAATTAGGGGGTGACGAACGAACTTCGGCCGAGCGAAACGGGCCCCAGCAAAAACCATCGCGCTTCCGCAGCTCTGCAGGTGGTGCGAATGTTGTTCCACCTCGGCGTAGTCATCTCTGCGACGCTGTGGGGCTTCACCGACTGGGCATTCCCGTTCCCCGCGTTGCTCGCCGGAGCCGCGTCGCTGGCACTCACCATCGTCATTTGGGCACTGTTCCTGTCACCTCGCCCTGTGCTGCACACCGACCGATTCGGTCACGCTCTCATCGAGGTGCTATTTCTCGCGACGGGCGCGGGCGCGCTCCTCGCAATGGGAGTGCAGTGGTGGATCGCCGCGGCGTTCTTCGTCGTCGGCGCCATCCTCGGATACATCGCCACACCCCGGTCAAAGTAACGTCGGCTCTTCAGACGCACCCCTCCCCGGGGTGAAGGTAGGGGAAACCCGCATACGCCTCGGGGGTTGCCACGGTGTTGCCCACGGCTCCCCGCCCGTACCTTAGAGACATGATCCCTCCAACAACCGACCAGGCGCAGCCGATTTCACAGGCCCAGCCAGTTCAGCGGGCACAGCCGATTCAGCGCGTACAGCCCGCCCCGCTCCGCCCGTTCCAGACGCTGCTCCATTTAGCACTCGTTGGCACCGTCGGCTGGGGTGTCATTGCAACATTCCTCAGCCTGCTCGGCACCGGCATTGGGCTCGTACCTGTTCTCGGGATCGGCTTCATCATCCTCGCTGGCCTCATTTACGCCATGTTTGGCGTCGCTTGGTTTGAGACAGCGCGGGTTGGCGGCCTCTACAACCTCGAGGTCACCGCCCCCGCCTTTGCGAGGCGCACGA